>NZ_JBIUBX010000034.1:0-112692 GCF_044548445.1 Streptomyces sp. NPDC052016 | reverse complement strand
CGGCCGCTATCTGGCACAACTGGACCACCGGCGCCAAGATCAAACGATCGCTGATCGCCTACGACCACTGAAGACATCGGACTCATTCATCTAGGTGCGCTTGCCCCACAGCTAGGTGCGCCTGCCCCGCTGGCTGTGTCCGGTGGTGCGCGGCGGGGTCCACTCACCGGCGTTCGCCGGGTGCCGCTGCGCCCACCCGTGCCGCCCCTAGCGGCACGACTGCCCGCAGCTGAGTGTGCTCGCCTGCGCCCGCCCCCTCGGCTAGGTGCGCTCGCCCCCCGGCGGTGCGCCCGCCCCCCCGCTAGGTGCGCCCGCCCCCGCCGGTGCCCCGCCCTCAGCTGCATGGCTGGACGAGGGCGCGGTCCGGAACTGATTTGCCTCTCTGCTCATCCTTGACGTAACGTTGCATTCACCGACGCGGGGTGGAGCAGCTCGGTAGCTCGCTGGGCTCATAACCCAGAGGTCGCAGGTTCAAATCCTGTCCCCGCTACTCAAGCCCGAAGGGCCCGGATCTCAGGATCCGGGCCCTTCGGCGTAGCCGCCGCGGATCATCGCGAGCGACGGCAAAAGGGACTACAGAAGGGCCCCGGCACTCATCCGTGCCGGGGCCCTTCTGTCGGAACCTGGTGCGTCACGCCGCCGCGCAGTTCGGGCAGACGCCGCGGTACGTCACCTCGACGTCCGAGACCGTGAAGCCGAAGCGCTCGGAGTCGGGGAGGTCCGCCAGCGGGTTGCCGTTCGGGTGGACGTCGCGGATCGCGCCGCACTGCGCGCAGACGAGGTGGTGGTGCGGGCGGTGGGCGTTCGGGTCGTACCGCTTGGCGCGCTTGTCGGTGGCGACCTCGATCACCTCGCCGAGCGACACGAGCTCACCCAGCGTGTTGTAGACGGTCGCCCGGGAGATCTCGGGCAGCTTGGCCACGGCCCGCGCGTGCACCTCGTCGGCCGTCAGGTGGACGTGATCGCCGTCGAGGACCTCGGCCACGACGCGCCGCTGCGCGGTCATCCGCCATCCGCGACCGCGCAGGCGCTCCAGAAGGTCACTCATACGAATCAGCCTAACAGCAGGGGGACCAGGTCCCGAACGGGTGTGACTTTGGAGTGTCACTTGACTTAGACATTGTCCATTGTAGGATCAGGCTCGGCTTCAGCCAAGCGACAGGAACAGGCAGAAACCAGGTCCAGGCAGAAGTGACGTCGGCACCATGGGTGGGATCGGCCGGGGCGTGCGCCCCGGCTTCGTCTCGCCCGTAGTTCCTGAGCCCGATCCGCCCAGCCCCCCAAAAGGATTCCCCCATGACCGAGAACCATGACGCGATCGTCACTGACGAGAAGCCGGCGGAGGCAGGTAAGTGCCCGGTCGCGCACGGGCGCGCCGCGCACCCCACCCAGGGCGGCGGCAACCGCCAGTGGTGGCCGGATCGCCTCAACCTGAAGATCCTCGCCAAGAACCCCGCCGTGGCGAACCCGCTGGGCGAGGAGTTCGACTACGCCGAGGCCTTCAAGTCGCTGGACCTCCCCGCCGTGAAGCGTGACATCGCGGAGGTTCTGACCACCTCGCAGGACTGGTGGCCGGCCGACTTCGGTCACTACGGCCCGCTGATCGTCCGTATGGCCTGGCACAGCGCGGGCACCTACCGCATCAGCGACGGCCGCGGCGGCGGTGGCGCCGGTCAGCAGCGCTTCGCCCCCCTGAACAGCTGGCCGGACAACGCCAACCTCGACAAGGCCCGCCGTCTGCTGTGGCCGGTCAAGAAGAAGTACGGCCAGAGCCTGTCCTGGGCCGACCTCATGATCCTCGCCGGCAACGTCGCCCTGGAGACGATGGGCTTCAAGACCTTCGGCTTCGCCGGTGGCCGCGCGGACGTGTGGGAGCCCGACGAGGACGTGTACTGGGGTCCCGAGACCACCTGGCTCGACGACCAGCGCTACTCCGGCGACCGTGAGCTGGAGGAGCCCCTCGGCGCCGTCCAGATGGGCCTCATCTACGTCAACCCGGAGGGCCCGAACGGCAACCCGGACCCGATCGCCGCGGCCCGCGACATCCGCGAGACCTTCCGCCGCATGGCGATGAACGACGAGGAGACGGTCGCCCTGATCGCGGGCGGTCACACCTTCGGCAAGACCCACGGCGCGGGCCCGGCGGACCACGTCGGCAACGACCCCGAGGCCGCCTCCCTCGAGGAGCAGGGCCTGGGCTGGAAGAGCACCTACGGCACCGGCAAGGGCGGCGACACGATCACCAGTGGCCTCGAGGTCACCTGGACCGCCACGCCGACCCAGTGGAGCAACGGCTTCTTCAAGAACCTGTTCGAGTTCGAGTACGAGCTGACCGAGTCCCCGGCCGGCGCCAAGCAGTGGGTGGCCAAGGACGCCGAGGCCATCATCCCCGACGCGCACGACCCGTCGAAGAAGCACCTCCCGACGATGCTCACCACCGACCTGTCGCTGCGCTTCGACCCGGTCTACGAGCAGATCTCTCGCCGCTTCTACGAGAACCCCGACGAGTTCGCGGACGCCTTCGCGCGGGCCTGGTTCAAGCTCACCCACCGTGACATGGGCCCGGTCGTGCGCTACCTCGGCCCGGAGGTCCCCTCCGAGACGCTGATCTGGCAGGACCCGCTGCCCGAGCGGACGTACGAGCTGATCGACGCCGCGGACGTCGCCGCCCTCAAGGGCAAGATCCTCGAGTCGGGCCTGTCGGTGTCCGAGCTGGTGTCCACCGCGTGGGCGTCGGCCGCCTCCTTCCGCGGCAGCGACAAGCGCGGCGGCGCCAACGGCGCCCGTATCCGCCTCGAGCCGCAGATCGGCTGGGAGGTCAACGAGCCGGACCGGCTGCGCTCGGTGCTGCGCACCCTGGAGGGCATCCAGGAGTCCTTCAACGCCGCCCAGACCGGTGGCAAGCAGGTCTCGCTGGCCGACCTGATCGTGCTCGCGGGTGCCGCGGGTGTCGAGAAGGCCGCCAAGGACGCCGGCTTCGACGTCGAGGTGCCCTTCACGCCGGGCCGCGTGGACGCCTCGCAGGAGCAGACGGACGTGGAGTCCTTCGCCGCGCTCGAGCCGAAGGCCGACGGCTTCCGCAACTACGTCGGCAAGGGCCAGCGCCTGCCCGCCGAGTACCTGCTGATCGACAAGGCGAACCTGCTGAACCTCAGCGCGCCGGAGATGACGGTCCTCGTCGGCGGCCTGCGCGTCCTGGGCGCCAACTACCAGCAGTCGAAGCACGGCGTCCTCACCGAGACGCCGGGCGTCCTGACGAACGACTTCTTCGTCAACCTGCTCGACCTGGGCACGACCTGGAAGTCGACGACCGAGGACCAGACCACGTTCGAGGGCCGCGACGCGGCCACGGGCGAGGTCAAGTGGACCGGCACCCGTGCCGACCTGGTCTTCGGCTCGAACTCCGAGCTGCGCGCCCTCGCGGAGGTCTACGCGAGCGACGACGCCAAGGAGAAGTTCGTGAACGACTTCGTCGCGGCGTGGGTCAAGGTCTCCGACCTGGACCGGTTCGACCTGGTCTGAGCATGAGGTGAGCGGCGGGCCGGATTCCCTTCGGGGAGTCCGGCCCGTTCGCGTGTGTGGTGGGGCTCGGTACCGGCGGTGGAGCGGTCAGGCCGGTACCTGCTGCCGGGCCGGGACCCAGCAGCGGATGATGTCGCGGACCGAGACGATGCCGGCCGGCTCGCCGCGCTCGAGGACGACGAGGTGACGGAAGCCGCCGTGGGTCATGGCGTGGGCCGCCTCCTCCAGCGTCCAGGTCGGGGCGGCGAAGACGACGTCGGTGGTGGTGTGGGCGTGGGCTCGCTCCGTGTCGGGGTCCTGGCCCAGACCGACGGAGTTGAGGATGTCGCGTTCGGTGAGGATGCCTATGCCGCCGGCGTCCGGGTCGTGGACCACGGCCGCGCCGACGCGGCGTGCGGACATCAGGGCTGCGGCCTGGCGGAGGGTGTGGGCGGGGCCGATGGTGAGGACCACCGTGCTCATGGCGTCGCGGACGAGCATGGGTTCCGGGTCACCTCCTGGGAAACGCTGGGACCACCGCGGTAGTTCAGCGATTCACAAGTTCACAAAATGAGGGTGGTCCCAGAGTCGCAGGTAAAGCGCGGGTCAACAAGAGGGCGCGCGCGGCCAATTGAGGGCGCGCGCGCTCATCTGTGTCGGTCAGTCCTGCCGGTTGAGATACGCCAGCAGCTCGTCGTGGAGCAGACCGTTGGAGGCGGCCGCGTCACCACTGTGCGGGCCCGGGCGGCCGTCGAGCCCGGTGAAGGCGCCCCCGGCCTCCGTCACGACGATCGCGGTGGCGGCCATGTCCCAGAGCGAGAGCTCCGGTTCGGCGCAGAGGTCCACCGAGCCCTCGGCTACCATCATGTACGGCCAGAAGTCGCCGTACGCGCGCGTGCGCCACACCTCCCGGGTGAGGTCGAGGAATTCGTCGAGCCGTCCCCGCTCCTCCCAGCCGCTCAGCGAGGAGTACGCGAAGGAGGCGTCGGAGAGCTTCGAGACACGGGAGACGTGCAGGCGGGTGGCCGAGGAGAGGCTGCGGCCGGTGTAGGCGCCGTGGCCCTTCGCGGCCCACCAGCGACGGCCCAGGGCGGGCGCGGAGACCACGCCGACGACGGGCTGGTAGCCGCCCTCCGCCGCCTCCATCAGCGCGATGAGGGTGGCCCAGACGGGGACGCCGCGTACGTAGTTCTTGGTGCCGTCGATCGGGTCGATCACCCAGCGGCGGGGGCCGGTGCCCTCGATGCCGTACTCCTCGCCGAGGATCGCGTCGCGGGGGCGGGCGCGCTGGAGCTGGCCGCGGATGAGTTCCTCGGCGGCCTTGTCCGCCTCGCTCACCGGGGTCATGTCCGGTTTGGTCTCGACCTTGAGGTCGAGGGCCTTGAAGCGGTCCATGGTGGCGGCGTCGGCGGCGTCCGCGAGGACGTGCGCGAGGCGGAGGTCGTCGAGGTAGTCCGGCATGGGACAAACGGTATCCGTCGAGGTGGGGGTGGAGCTACGGGGGTTCGGGGAGTGGACGGGGCCGGGGACCGGTGCCCGGCCCGGATCTCGCAGGAACCCTGCCGCCGTCGCACCCCTCACCGGACCCCACGCCGCATGGCCAACACCCGTCCCCCCTCCCCTCACGAACCCTTGACAGTGCCTGCGCGCGCGTCAAACCTGGGCGCAGAGTCGCTCACCCCAGGGAGGCGATGATGCCTGCAGCCCGGGAATCCCTACTGGATGCCGCCTTCACGGCGCTCGCGCGCCGGCCGTGGGCTGCGGTGCGGATGGTGGACGTCGCCGCGTCCGCCGGGGTGTCCCGGCAGACGTTGTACAACGAGTTCGGGAGCAAGGACGGGCTCGCGCGGGCGCTCGTCAGGCGGGAGGCCGACGGCTATCTCGCCGGGGTCGAGCGGGTGCTCGCCCAGCACGGGGACGCCCGGGAGAGGCTCACCGCCGCGGCCGAGTGGACGACGTCCGTCGCCCGGGGCAACGTGCTCGTACGGGCCATGCTCACCGGCTGCTGGAGCGAGCGCCTGCCGTCGCCCACGCTCTCGGCGGTGCCGTCCTCCACCTCCGTACCGGCGCAGCGGCGGGCGGACGGGCCGCTGCCCTCACCCGGCGACCTCGTGGCGACCGTCCGGGACCGGGCCGTGGCCGCGCTCGCCGGTCCCGGAGCGACGCCGGACACCGGCGAGCTGGCCCGCTCCTGCGAGATCGCCGTCCGGCTCGCGCTGTCCTGCGTGGCCGCGCCGCCCGAGGAGGGCGGGGTCGCGGACCTGGTGCGCGGCGTACTGCACCGGCAACTCGCCGCCTAGCGCTCCCCGGCGTCGGCGCGCCCAGCAGCACCGGGAAGATCGCCCATGACCGGGCGAGATCACCCCACGCAACGAAGCCGCACTAGTGCCCCGACCCGGACAACTGCAGCCCGATCACCCCGATGATCACCAGACTGATCGAGACGATCTTCAGGGTCGACACCAGGTCGCCCAGGAAGACCATCCCGTAGATCGCGGTGCCCGCCGCGCCGATGCCGGTCCACACGGCGTACGCCGGACCCACGTCGAGTTTCTTGAGCGACAGGGTCAGCAGGCCGAAGCTGCCGAGGGCGAACACGCAGAAGGCGATCGTCGGCCACAGCCGGGTGAAACCGTGCGACAGCTTCAGGCAGACGGCGAAGCCGGTCTCGAGCAGTCCCGCGACGATGACCAGCAGCCACGCCATGTGCTGTCCTCCCGTGTAGGCGGCTCGGTGCGATTATGCACTTACCGGACTCACGTGCCGACAAACAACGCGAAGGTCAGTAGCCCTGCGCCGGCCGCGTTTCCCCAGGGCCCCGCGCCCGGCGCCTCGCGGCGGCCCTCGGCGTCGGTCGCCTTCCCGGCGTCGCCCGGCCTGCGCCGGCCGTCGGCGTCAGTCGCCCTCCCTGCGCTCCCGGGTGGACAGCAGCCGCCGCAGTGAGTACAGCCGCGCCTGGTCGGCATGGCCCTCCGCCACCCAGGCGTCCAGGGCGCAGCTCGGCTCGTCGTGGCTGCACGCGCGCGGGCAGCCCACCGTGCCCGGTTCCAGGTCGGGGAAGGCGAGGATCACACGGGAGGGGTCGATGTGGGCGAGGCCGAAGGACCGGATGCCCGGGGTGTCGATGACCCAGTCCTCCGTGCCCTCCAGAGGGAGGGCGAGGGCGGAGGTCGTGGTGTGGCGGCCGCGGCCGGTCACCGCGTTGACGTGGCCCGTCAGACGGCGTCGCTCCTCCGGTACGAGCGCGTTGACCAGGGTCGTCTTGCCGACGCCCGAGTGGCCGACGAAAGCCGTGATCCGCCCGGTCAGGTGCTCGCGCACCCGGTCCGCCGCGTCGCCGTTCTCCAGCTCCTCACGGCTGGTGACGACGTAGGGGATGTCCAGGTCGCCGTAGAGCTCCAGCAGCTTGTCCGGTGAGGCCAGGTCCGACTTCGTCATGACCAGCAGGGGCTCCAGGCCGCCGTCGTAGGCGGCGACCAGGCAGCGGTCGATCAGGCGGGGGCGGGGCTCCGGGTCGGCCAGGGCCGTGACGATCGCCAACTGGTCGGCGTTGGCGACCACCACCCGCTCGTACGGGTCGTCGTCGTCCGCCGTGCGGCGCAGCACCGAGGTGCGATCCTCGATGCGGACGATCCGCGCGAGGGTGTCCTTCTTGCCGGACAGGTCCCCGACCAGGGCGACCCGGTCGCCCACGACGGCCGCCTTGCGGCCGAGTTCGCGGGCCTTCATCGCCAGGATGATCCGGTCGTCGACGAGGCACGTCAGACGGCCGCGGTCGACGGTGAGGACCATGCCCTCGGCGGCGTCCTCGTGCTTGGGCCGGATGTTCGTCCGCGGCCGGTTGCCCTTGCGGTTCGGGCGGGCGCGGATGTCGTCCTCGTCGGTGTGCTTGCCGTAGCGGCGCATGGCTGAGTCCCTAGATCCCGAGCATCCCGGTCCACAGCTCGGGGAAGTCCGGCAGGGTCTTCGCCGTCGTCGCCACGTTCTCGATCCGCACGCCCTCGACCGCGAGACCGATGACCGCGCCGGCCGTGGCCATGCGGTGGTCGTCATAGGTGTGGAAGATCCCGCCGTGCAGGGGGCGCGGACGGATGTGCAGGCCGTCGGCCGTCTCCGTCACGTCCCCGCCCAGCTCGTTGATCTCCTTGGTGAGCGCGGCCAGCCGGTCCGTCTCGTGCAGCCGCAGATGCGCCACGCCCCGCAGGGTGGAGGGGGAGTCCGCGAGGGCGGCGACCGCGGCGATGCCCGGGGTGAGCTCGCCGACGTCGCCGAGGTCGACGTCGATGCCGTGGATCGAGCCCGAACCGGTGAACGCCAGGCCGTACTCGGTCAGCTCGCAGGAGCCGCCCATCTCGGTGAAGATCTCGCGCAGCCGGTCGCCCGGCTGGGTGGTGCGGGCCGGCCAGTCGGGGACGACGACCCGGCCGCCGGTGACCAGCGCCGCCGCCAGGAAGGGCTGCGCGTTGGACAGGTCCGGCTCGATCGTCAGGTCCCGGCCGAGCAGGGCACCCGGCGTGACCCGCCAGACGTTCGGCTCGCCGCCCGACTCCGGGGTGTCCACCTGGGCGCCGACCGCCCGCAGCATGTCCACCGTCATGCGGATGTGCGGCAGGGAGGGGAGCGTCGAGCCGGTGTGGCGGACCTCCACGCCCTGGTTGAAGCGCGGACCGGACAGCAGCAGCGCCGAGACGAACTGGGACGACGAGGACGCGTCGACCTCCACCGGGCCGCCGTCCAGCGCGCCCCCGCCGTGCACCGTCATCGGCAGCGCGCCGCGGCCGTCGTCGTCGATCCGGGCGCCGAGAACCCGCAGCGCGTCGATGACCCCGTGCAGAGGACGCTCGTACGAGCGGGGGTCGCCGTCGAAACGGACCGGGCCGTCCGCGAGCGCCGCCACCGGGGGCAGGAACCGCATCACCGTGCCGGCGTTGCCCACGTCGACCGTGGCCGGACCGCTGAAGCCGGTCGGCAGCACCCGCCAGGCCTCGCCCGTGCCGTCCGGGCCACCCGCGACGGAGGAGCTCGAGGACACCGTCTCCTCGATGCCGACGCCCATGGCGCGCAGCGCGTCGGCCATCAGCAGGGTGTCGCGGGAGCGGAGCGGGCGGCGCAGCCAGCCCGGCTCGGAGGCCAGGGCGGCCAGCACGAGGGCGCGGTTGGTGACGGACTTCGACCCGGGCACGTGGACCGTCGCGTCGACGGCTCCGCTCGCGTGCGGGGCGGGCCAGAGGGCGGTGTGCGCGGGGGTTTCGGGCATGCGCCCACTTTAGTCTCCGACGGGGTGGGCCGACGTTCGGGCGGCGCCGTCGTGGACCGGTCGCCCCGCGGTCGAGTCGCACGCCGAAGCGGCCTCACGCCGCCCGGGAGGGCCGGGCTCCTCCTCATCACATCCCGAGCAGCCAGCGGCCCCCGCCCAGCAGCGAGCACAGCGACACCGAGTGGAACAGGAACAGCCACATCGCGGCCGGGGCGTGCGTCAGGCGCGCCAGCTGATCCGCGTCCGAATCCCCCGCACCGCCCCGCGCCCGCTTCGCCTGCAGCTCGAAAGCCGGGCGTACGCCCCCCAGCAGCAGGAACCACACCACCGCGTAGGCGAACGCCGCCTGCACCTGCGGGCCGGTCAGCCAGGACACCAGCAGGAACGTGCCGCCCGTGAGGATCACCGTCAGCGCGCCGTAGGCGTTGCGGATCATCACCAGCATCGCCACCAGCAGGGCCGTCGCCAGCCAGAGCAGCAGCGTGATGCGGCCGGCGCCGAGCAGCGCGGCACCGCCCAGGCCCAGCAGCGGGGGAGCGGTGTACCCGGCGGCCGCGGTGAGGATCATGCCGGGGCCGTGCGGCTTGCCGCGGCTGACGGTCAGGCCGCTGGTGTCGGAGTGCAGGCGTATGCCCGTCAGTGTGCGGCCGGTCAACAGCGCCACCAGGCCGTGGCCGCCCTCGTGGGCGATGGTGATGGCGTTGCGCGAGATGCGCCACAGGGTGTGAGGGGCGACTATGGCCAGCGCGGCGACCATGGTGGCCAGCACCACCCACAGATCGGGGTCCGGCTGGGTGCCGACGAGACGGTCCCAGAGATCGGGCAGCGCGGTGGAGGCGGTGCTGTCCATGGTGTGCGGGGGGCTCCCTCTCGTCTCGGTCGGCGGGGGTCGGGCGCGTGGCGCCGTGGTCGGGGGTGGTGGTCGGGTGACGGGTGGGCCTGGCAGTGTGGCACGTATGTGCGGACGGTATGCAGCGAGTCGCAGGCCCGAGGATCTCGCAGGAATCTTTGAAATCGACAAGTGGGAGCCCGAGGAGACCCTGGCGCCCGACTACAACGTGGCCCCGACCAAGGAGGTCTACGCCGTCCTCGACCGCCCCTTGAAGGACGCCGACGACAAGCGCCCGGTTCGGCAGCTGCGCAAGCTGAAGTGGGGGCTGGTGCCCTCCTGGGCCAAGTCGCCCGAGGGCGGCGCCCGCATGATCAACGCGCGATCCGAGACCGTGCACGAGAAGCCGTCGTACCGGCGCGCGTTCGCCGCACGGCGCTGCATCCTGCCCGCCGACGGCTACTACGAGTGGGTCACCGGCGAGCAGGAGCGGGACCTGGAGGTCGAGGGCAGGAAGAAGCGGCCCCGCAAGCAGCCCTACTTCGTGCTGCCGGCCGACGGCTCGGTCTTCGCCATGGCCGGTTTGTACGAGTTCTGGCGGGACCGGACGCTGCCGGACGACCACCCGCAGGCCTGGTGGGTGACCTGCTCGGTCATCACCACGGAGGCCGAGAGGACCCCGCTGGCCGTGGCCCCCGCCGACGGCCCGGGCTCGCTGGCCGACATCCACCCGCGGATGCCCCTCATGCTCACCCCGGACCGCTGGGACGCCTGGCTGGACCCGGCACGCACGGACGTCGACGACCTGCGCGCGCTGCTCGACCCGCCGCCGGCCGGACTCATGCGCGCCTACCCCGTCGCCACCGCCGTCAGCAACGTCCGCAACAACGGCCCGGAGCTGCTGAAGGAGCTGGAGGGGCCCGAGGAGGGCACACTCTTCTGACGTGACGAACGAGAGCAACCGGGCCACCGGGGTGACCGAGACGATCGCGACCGACGCGGGGGACGCCCGCGTCACCTGGCACCGGGCGAAGGAGCCAAGACTCGTCCTCGCCGTCAGCCACGGCGCCGGCGGCGGCATCGAGGCCCGCGACCTCCAGGCCCTCGCCGCCGTCCTCCCCGGGCACGGCGTGAGCGTCGCGCTCGTCGAGCAGCCCTGGCGGGTGGCCGGGAAGAAGGTGGCGCCCGCGCCGAAGACGCTCGACGTCGGCTGGCGCGGGATCTGGCCGGCCGTCGCGAGGTCCGGGCTGCCGGTGATCTCCGGCGGACGGTCCGCGGGCGCCCGCGTGGCGTGCCGTACCGCCACCGAGCTGGGCGCCCGTGCCGTGCTCGCGCTCGGCTTCCCCCTCCACCCGCCGGGCAAGCCGGAGAAGTCCCGCGCCGCCGAGCTGCTCGGCGCGGGGGTGCCCACGCTCGTCGTCCAGGGCGGGAACGACCCGTTCGGCAGGCCGGAGGAGTTCCCCGAGGGCGACTACGACCTCGTTCGGGTGCCGTACGGTGATCACGGCCTCGCCGTGCCCAAGAGGGCGGAGCTCACCCAGGAGCAGGCCCTGGCGGTCGTCACCGACGCGGTCCTGAGGTGGACGGGGTCACTGGGGTGAAGGTTCGGGAATGCCGTGGGGCGGTCCACTGTTGAGGCCGACAGAAGTGCTGAGGACACAGCACCGATGTCGTGCGAGAGGAAGTCCGCCGCATGGGTTCGACTATTTGCCCGAGCCGCAGCAGCCGCGTTGACCTGGACTGGACGGTGCTGCACGCGGCCAAGACCGCTCCCGTTCGGGCGGCGGCAGGCGCGGGTAGTCGTCTATCCTCCGATTCGAGTGGGATCGGTTTCGGTCCCACCCGAGATCTTGAGGAGGTGGGTCCGGTCACCGGTACCGACGCAGGGACCGACAACGGCCAGGCGGAGCTGCCCGAGGGCCAGGGCATGGGCGTGGGGACGGGCGGCGAGTCCTCCGCGGAGCGCAGTGCGCGCTTCGAGCGGGACGCGCTCGAGTTCCTCGACCAGATGTACTCGGCCGCGCTGCGCATGACGCGCAACCCGGCCGACGCCGAGGACCTGGTGCAGGAGACGTACGCCAAGGCGTACGCGTCCTTCCACCAGTTCCGCGAGGGCACCAACCTCAAGGCCTGGCTGTACCGGATCCTCACGAACACTTTCATCAACTCGTACCGCAAGAAGCAGCGCGAACCCCAGCGCAGCGCGGCCGAGGAGATCGAGGACTGGCAGCTGGCGCGCGCCGAGTCGCACATGTCGACCGGTCTGCGCTCGGCCGAGTCGCAGGCGCTCGACCACCTGCCCGACTCGGACGTGAAGGAAGCACTTCAGGCGATCCCCGAGGAATTCCGCATCGCCGTGTACCTCGCCGACGTCGAGGGCTTTGCGTACAAGGAGATCGCGGACATCATGGGGACACCCATCGGTACGGTGATGTCCCGGCTGCACCGGGGCCGCCGGCAACTGCGCGGCATGCTCGAGGACTACGCCCGTGAGCGCGGGCTGGTCCCGGCCGGCGCCGGAGAGTCGGACGAAGCGAAAGGCTCGGGCTCATGAGCTGCGGAGAGCCGCACGAGACGGACTGCAGTGAGGTCCTCGGTCATCTCTACGAGTTCCTCGACAGTGAGATGCCGGACGTCGATCGCGACAAGTTCAAGCAGCACTTCAGCGAGTGCTCGCCGTGCCTGGAGAAGTACGGGCTCGAAGAGGCCGTGAAGAAGCTCGTCAAGCGCTGTTGCGGCCATGACGACGTGCCCACCGACCTGCGCTCCAAGGTCATGGGCCGGATCGAGCTCATCCGCTCCGGCCAGGCCGTGCCCGAGCACGACGTGACGGCCACGTCCCAGGCCACCTCGCAGGAGTCCTGAGAGCACCGCCGTCACCCGAATGTGCTAATCCGCGGGTGATACGCCCACAGTGCCACCCCCCGCCACCCTAGGCTCCGGAGCCTGAACCGGAGCCTGACAAGGCGTGGTCGGGGGGAGAGCGAGATGGAGGCGGTCCCGGCGCGGGCGCGTGCCCACGTCTGCTGCGTCGCCCTCGGGGCGCCGCTCTGCCTGGTGCCGCTGCCGTCGGTGCCCGCCTCCTGGTGGGCGGTTCCCCTGCTCGCCGCGCTGTACGCGGGCGGTGAGCGGGTCGCCCGCCGCCGCTTCGCCGGAACCTTCTACCCCGTGCTGCTGGCCGGGGTCTTCCTGCTGCCGCCGTACGCCGCCGCGCTCGTCCCGCTGCCCGGCGCGTTGTTCTCCGCCGTCGAGCAGCGGCCCTTCCTGCTGCGGCGCGTCTGCCGCGCCGCCCATCTGGTGATCGCCGTGTGGGCCGCGGCCCGCGTGCACGGGGCGCTGGACACGCGGGACGCCGTCGGGGCCTCCGACTTCCCCTACGTGCTCGTGCCGGCCGGGGCCGCCGTGCTGGTGTTCTGCCTGGTGCTCGCCGCGCTCGACGGCGCGATCCTCGCGCTGGCCGAGGCGCTGCCGCTGCGGCGGGTCTGTCACGGACTGTTCCTGCGGTCGCTCGCCCCCGTAGGGGTGCACGGGCTCGCCGGGCTGATGATGGCCGTCCTGTGGCGCAGCCCCTACGGGCCGGTGGCCGCGCTGCTCGTGCTGTTCCCGATGGCCGTCTCCTGGTGGGTGTTCGCGCAGTACCACCGCGAGCGGGCCGCCCACCAGGCGACGATCCGCGCGCTCGTGCAGGCCGTCGACATCAAGGACGGCTACACCCGCGGGCACAGCGAGCGGGTCGGACAGGCCTCGATGATGATCGCGCGCGAGCTGGGCATGGACGAGGGGCGCGTCGAGGTGCTGCGCTTCGCGGGGATCCTGCACGACGTCGGCAAGCTCGGCGTGCCCACCCGGCTGCTGCGCAAGGACGGACCGCTGACGCCGGACGAACGGCGGGTGATCGAACTGCACCCCGAGTACGGGCACGAGATCACCCGGGGCATCTCCTTCCTCGGCGAGGCCCGCTCGGCGATCCTCCACCACCACGAGCGGATCGACGGCAGCGGCTACCCCTACGGGCTGATGGGGTGTCAGATCCCTGAGTGCGCACGGGTGGTGGCGGTCGCGGACGCCTTCGACGCGATGACCTCCACACGCTCCTACAGCAGGGCCCGCCCGGTGCGGGTGGCCCTCGAGGAGCTCCAGCGGTGCGCGGGCACCCAGTTCGACCCCCGGATGGTCACCGCGCTGGTCCGGGTGATCGCGCGGGACGGATGGCACCCGGTGGTGACGGCGGACGAGACGCGGCCCATGCTGCCGTCCCCGGCCCGCGCAGACGACCGGCCGGGGGCGCGACGATGACCTGCCGCCGCCCCCTGGTCGCCCTGCACGCCACCGCGGCCCTCGTCGTCGGCGTCTCCCTTTTCGCCACCCTCCGCGCGGGTGTCCAGGAGCGGCCCGTCGCCCTCGCCTTCGGCGTGCTGATCGCCGTGGGGGAGCTGACCCTCCCGCATGCCCGCCCCCGACCGGGCGGGGGAACCGCCGTGGGCGGTTCCGGGCTGCGCGACACCGCGCCGCTCGGGGCCGCCGGATCGCTGTCGTACGCCCTCCTCGGGGAGCACGCCGGGCAGGCCTCGCACCACGGCGTCGCCCAGGTCGTCTCGGTCGTGGTCGCCGCCTCCCTGCTGGGCAGCGTGCCGCACCTCGCGCGCGGGCAGGGGCCCGTCCTGGACCACCTGGTCCGGCGGGTCCTGGCCGTCGGCTTCGCCGCGGTCTGCTTCCAACCGCTGTACCACCTCGGGGTGTTCGACCGCTGGAGCGGCCCCGCGTACGCGCTGCTGGTGCTCGCGCTGCTCGTCCTCACCGTGCTGTGCGACGCCGTGCTCGCCGCCGCGCTCGCGCACTCCCGCACCTGCTGGCCGTTCGCTCCGCTGCTCCGCGACGAGCTGCGGTCGGTGCCCGGGATCGGGTCGGCCGTGTGCGCCACGGGCGCGGTGATGGCGCTCGCGGTGGCCGTCGTCGGCCTGTGGGCGTTGCCGGTGTTCTCGGTGCCGCTGCTGCTCACCCAGTACTCCCTGCGCCGCTACGCGGCCGTCCGCGCCACCTACCGGCAGACCATCGCCTCCCTCGCCCGCGCCACCGAGATCGCCGGGTACACCCCGGCCGGGCACGCCCGCCGGGTCGCCGCCCTCAGCCAGGCCGTGGGCCGGGACCTGGGGCTGACGGAGCCCGAGCTGACCGTGCTGGAGTACGCGGCCCTGATGCACGACATCGGGCAGCTCAGCCTCGTGGACCCGGTGCCGGCCGGGGCCACGGCCGACCTGCCGGTCGCCGAGCAGCGGCGGATCGCGCTGCTCGGCGGGGCCGTCGTCCGGCAGACCGGGGCGAGCGCCCAGGTCGCCACGGTCGTGGAGCGGCAGGCCGATCCCTATCCCGAGCAGCCGGTGGCCGCCCGGATCGTGCGGGTGGTCAACGCCTACGAGGAGAAGGCGCGCGACGCCGGTCCCGGCGGGCCGCTGACCGCACTGGAGGAACTGCGGCTGGGCACGGGCGGGGAGTACGCGCCGGAAGTGGTGGAGGCGCTGGCCCGGGTGCTGTGGAACGAGAGGGGCGGCGCGTGAGCGTCTCGTGCGAGGGTGGTGGCGGGCGGCGTGCGGGGCTGTCTGACCCTCCCCGCCGATGGGTAACCCATGGGTAATGAGCGACCTTCCAGCCACACGTGGTTGGATGCGAGGGAGAGGGTGTCCGGGGGCACCGGCCAGCCCACACCACGGAACTGGCAGGCGGGAATCGTGAGGATCTTCGGCAAAGGACGGCACCGGCCCTCCGCCTCCTGGCGGCAGGCGACCGACCGTGCGTTCACGCTGATCGGCGACGGCCGGTACGAGGACGCGGGCGCGCTGCTGACACGTGCCGCCGATCTGGAGCCCTGGCTGTCGGAGTCCTGGTTCAACCTCGCCCTGCTGCACAAGTTCCGGCACGACTGGGAGCAGGCCCGCTCCGCCGGTCTGCGGGCGGTCGCCCTGCTGGACCGGGAGACCGGGGCCCCGGACTGGTGGAACGTCGGCATCGCGGCCACCGCCCTCCAGGACTGGCCGCTGGCCCGCCGCGCCTGGCAGGCCTACGGGCTGCGCGTGCCGGGCGGCGCCGCCGTCGCCGGCGAGCCACTCGGCATGGCGCTGGGCAGTGCGGCCGTACGGCTGTCGCCCGAGGGGGAGGCCGAGGTGGTGTGGGGGCGGCGGCTGGACCCCGCCCGGATAGAGGTGCTGTCGATCCCGCTGCCGTCCTCCGGGCGACGCTGGGGCGAGGTCGTCCTGCACGACGGCGTGCCGCACGGTGAGCGGACCACGTCCACCGGGCACGCCTACCCGGTCTTCGACGAGATCGAGCTGTGGGCGCCCTCCCCGGTCCCGACCTGGGTGGTCCTGCTGGAGGCGGCCACGGAGTCCGACCGGGACGCCCTGGAGCAGCTCGCCGCCGACGCCGGCTTCGCCGCCGAGGACTGGTCGTCGTCCGTGCGGCTGCTGTGCCGGATGTGCTCCGAGTCCCGGATGCCCTCCGACGAGGGCGACGGTGAGCACCTCGACCCGCACGACCACAGCGAGCCGGGTCATCCGGGGCCGCTCGGCCACCGCACCGACGGGCAGCTGTGGGTGCCGGAGCGGGAGTGCGGGGTGGCCGCCCCGGCCTCGCTGGTGAGGGGGCTGCTGGACGGTTGGGTCGCGGACAGCCCGGATTCCAGGGACTGGCGGGATCTGGAAGAGGTCTGCTAGGGCCCGCCGCTTCGCGCCCGCGCGGCGAAGCCGTAGGTCGGACACGGTCCCGCGCCCCCTCAGGGCGCGTCCCCGTACCCTGTATCGAGCATTCACCCCCTGTTTTTCTGAGGAAGGCGTACGTCGGTCATGGCCCAGCAGGACACCGATCAGCAGCACGCGGGCGTGCTCCCCGTGGACGACGAGGGCTTCGTCATCGACACCGAGGAGACGGAGGAGCGCGAGCAGGCCTGGCGGGAGGCCGGGACCTCGCGGCCGATCACGGTCGTCGGCAACCCGGTCCTGCACAAGGAGTGCAAGGACGTCACCGAGTTCGGCGAGGAGCTCCAGCAGCTGGTCGCGGACATGTTCGCCTCGCAGCGCACCGCCGAGGGCGTGGGCCTGGCCGCCAACCAGATCGGCGTCGACCTGAAGGTCTTCGTCTACGACTGCCCCGACGACGAGGGCGTACGGCACGTCGGCGTGGTCTGCAACCCCAAGCTCGTCGAGCTGCCCGCCGACCGGCGCCGGCTGGACGACAGCAACGAGGGCTGCCTGTCGGTGCCGACCGCCTACGCGCCGCTCGCGCGGCCGGACTACGCCGAGGTGACCGGTCAGGACGAGAAGGGCAACCCGATCAAGGTGCGCGGCACCGGCTACTTCGCACGGTGTTTGCAGCACGAGACGGATCACCTGTACGGGTACCTCTACATCGACCGGCTCTCCAAGCGTGAACGCAAGGACGCGCTGCGGCAGATGGCCGAGAACGAGCCCCGCTACCCCGTGGTCGCCAACGACTGAAGCACGCCCCCACGCACACGACGCCTGGCCGGGATCCCTCCCGGTCAGGCGTCGTTCGTGTGTCCGACGCATGTTCGATCGCTTTTGCACATCTGCTGATGCATAACCAGTCATGCGGGGAGGTTTCTCAGCATGTTGGGGTAGTGAATGAAGCAAATCCGTTCCCAGAGCGGTCAGTTGTAGTGCTGAATGGGATGTACGGGGATACGCAACGGCGCACGCCCGGCACGGCGGGAGGGGTGTGCGTCACTGGCGGCTGAGAGGGGTTGTTCGTGCCAGCTTTCCCACACAGCACCACATACAGCACCGCACACAGCACCACGGCGACGGTGACCGCGGCCGCGGTACCGCCCTCGCTCTCTCTCCCAATCATCGAGGCGGCCTTTCCCCGGCAACTGCATCCTTATTGGCCGAAGTTGCAGGAGAAGACCCGCTCGTGGCTGCTGGAAAAGCGGCTGATGCCGGCGGACAAGGTCGCGGAATATGCCGACGGCCTGTGCTACACCGACCTGATGGCGGGTTACTACCTCGGCGCCTCCGAGGAGGTGCTCCAGGCCATCGCCGACTACAGCGCCTGGTTCTTCGTCTGGGACGACCGGCACGACCGCGACGTCGTGCACGGCCGGGCCGGCGCCTGGCGGCAGTTGAGGTTCCGCTTGCACGCGGCCCTGGACGCGCCCACCGCCCACCTGCACCACCCGGACCCGCTGGTCGCCGGACTCGCGGACAGCGTGGGCCGGCTGTTCTCCTTCCTTCCCGGCACGTGGAACGCGCGGTTCACCCGGCATTTCCACGCCGTGATCGAGGCGTACGACCGGGAATTCCGCAATCGCGTCCAAGGGCGCATTCCGACCGTCGAGGAATATCTGGCGCTGCGGCGGCTGACGTTCGCGCACTGGATATGGACGGACCTGCTGGAACCGAGCGCCGGATGTGAACTCCCGGAAGCCGTGAGGAAACACCCGAGCTATCGGCGTGCGGCCCTTCTGAGTCAGGAATTCGCCGCCTGGTACAACGACCTCTGCTCGCTTCCCAAGGAAATCGCGGGCGACGAGGTGCACAATCTCGGAATCAGTCTCATCACCCATGAGGGGCTGACCCTCGAAGAAGCCGTCGACGAAGTCAGGCGGCGCGTCGAGGAATGCATATCCGAGTTCCTGGCCGTGGAGAAGGACGTCCTGCTGCTGGCCGACCGGCTCGACGACGGGACGGTCCAGGGAAAGCAGGTGAGCGCCGCCGTGCAGTCCTGTCTCGCGAACATGCGGAACTGGTTCAGCTCCGTCTACTGGTTCCACCACGAGTCGGGCCGCTACATGGTCGACAGCTGGGACGACCGGTCCACCCCTCCGTACGTCAACAACGAAGCGGCAGGTGAGAAATGACCCTCGAGTCGGTGAAGCCGGCGACCCCCGAGGCACCGGACCTGCGTCAGCCGCCGCTGGCCGGAGGCGGGATTCCGCTTCTCGGTCACGGCTGGCGGCTCGCCCGAGATCCACTGGCTTTCATGAGTCGGCTGCGTGAACACGGGGACGTCGTCCGCCTCAAGCTCGGCCCCAAGACGGTGTACGCCGTCACGGACCCGGACCTCACCGGGGCGCTGGCCCTCAGCCCCGACTACATCATCGCCGGACCCCTGTGGGAGTCCCTGGAAGGCCTGCTCGGCAAGGAGGGCGTGGCCACCGCCAACGGGCCGCTGCACCGCCGCCAGCGACGCACCATCCAGCCCGCGTTCCGGCTCGACGCCATCCCGGCCTACGGGCCGATCATGGAGGAGGAGACCCACGCACTCGCCGAGCGCTGGACGTCCGGCGAGACGATCGACTGCACCTCGGAGTCGTTCCGCATCGCGGTGCGGGTGGCCGCCCGCTGCCTGCTGCGCGGGCGGTTCATGGACGAGCGCGCCGAGCGGCTGTGCATCGCGCTCGCCAGCGTCTTCCAAGGTATGTACCACCGCATGGTGGTGCCGCTCGGGCCGCTGTACAAGCTGCCGCTTCCGGCCAACCTCGAATTCAACCGCGCCCTGGCCGATTTGCACCTCCTGGTCGACGAGATCATCGCCGAACGCCGGGCATCCGGTCAAAAGCCGGACGATTTGCTGACGGCATTGCTGCAAGCGAAGGACGACAATGGCGACCCCATCGGCGAACAGGAGATCCACGACCAGGTCGTCGCCATACTCACCCCTGGCAGCGAAACCATAGCGTCCACGATCATGTCGCTGCTGCTGGTCCTCGCCGACCATCCGGAGCAGGCGGACAAAGTGTGCGCCGAGGTCCAGTCCGTAACCGGCGGCAACCCCGTCGCATTCGAGGACGTACGCAAGTTGACGCACACCAACAACGTCGTCGTCGAAGCGATGCGGTTGCGGCCCGCCGTATGGATATTGACGCGGCGGGCGGTCACCGACACGGAACTCGGCGGGTATCGCATTCCGGCCGGTGCCGACATCGTGTACAGCCCGTACGCGATCCAGCGTGATCCGCGTTCCTACGAACGGCATCTGGAGTTCGACCCGGACCGATGGCATCCGGATCGTTCGAAGGACGTGCCGAAGTACGCCATGCGCCCGTTCGGCGTGGGCAACCGCAAGTGTCCCAGCGACCACTTCTCGATGGCCCTGCTCACACTGGTCACGGCGACGCTCGCGCGGACGTTCCGCTTCGAGCAGGTCGCGGGCTCCGACGACGCGACCCGGGTGGGCATCACCCTGCGTCCCCAGCGGCTGCGACTGAAGCCGATACCCCGGTGACAGCTCCGCTTCCGGCGTGCGTTCAGGCGGCCTGCGGCCCCCGGAACGTACGCCGGTAGGCGTTCGGGGTCGTCCCCAGCGCCCGTACGAACTGGTGGCGCAGTGCGGCCGCCGTGCCGAACCCCGTTCGACCGGCGATCGCATCCACCGTCTCGTCCGTCGCCTCCAGCAGGTCCTGCGCCAGCAGCACCCGTTGGCGCAGGATCCAGCGGTAGGGGGTCGTGCCGGTCTCCTGCTGGAAGCGGCGGGCGAAGGTGCGCGGGGACATGTGCGCACGCTCGGCGAGCTGCTCGACGGTGACCTCCTCGTCGAGGTGCCGCTCCATCCACGCCAGCACCTCGCCGACCGTGTCGCAGTGGGAGCGGGGCAGCGGGCGCTCGATGTACTGGGCCTGCCCGCCGTCCCGGTGCGGCGGTACGACCATCCGCCGGGCGATCTTGTTGGCGACTTCGGGCCCCTGCTCCTGCCGCACGATGTGCAGACAGGCGTCGATGCCGGCGGCGGTGCCGGCGCTGGTGATCACGGGCCCTTCGTCGACGTAGAGCACGTCGGGCTCGATGATCGCCTCCGGGTTGCGTCGGGCCAGCTCGTCCGCCTGCCGCCAGTGCACACTGCACCGCCGCCCGTCGAGCAGTCCGGCCGCGCCGAGCACGAAGACGCCGGAGCACACGCTGAGCACCCTCGCGCCCCGGTCGACGGCCCTGACCAGGGCTTTCAGCAGCTCGGCCGGATAGTCGCGGGTGACGTAGTCGCTCCCGGCCGGTACGGCGATCAGGTCGGCCTCGTCCAGCCGCTCGAGGCCGTACGGCGTGGAGACGGTGAGCCCGCCGACATGCGTGTCCAGCGTCGGCCCCTCCGCCGAGACGACGGCGAAGTCGTAGTCGGGCAGTCCGTCGTCACTGCGGTCGATGCCGAACACCTCGCAGACGACGCCCAGCTCAAAGGGGTGCACGCCGTCGAGGAGGACGGCGGCGACGTTCTTCAGCATGCTGCCAGTGTGCCTCGAAGGTGGCAGTAAATCGAGGGTCTACGGCAGTCCTGCCACTGTTCGTCAGGAGTGTCCGGGGCGACAGTGGTGTCATGACTACAGCACAGACAGCAGGACTGATCGCAATGCTCGCCGTGCTCGGCATGTTCGTCCTCCTGGTCCTCCCGTCAGTGATCGGGATCGTGCACGACCGGCGCATCGACCGTCAGATCAGGGAGGCCCAGGAACGCGACAAGACCGGGACTCAGAAGTCCTCGTCCAGGTCGACGGTGCCCTCCACCGCCACCTGGTACGCCGACGGACGCCGCTCGAAGAAGTTGGTCAGCTCCTGAACGCCCTGCAGCTCCATGAAGGAGAAGGGGTTCTCCGAGCCGTACACCGGGGCGAAGCCGAGACGCGTGAGGCGCTGATCGGCGACGCACTCCAGGTACTGCCGCATCGAGTCGGTGTTCATGCCCGGGAGGCCGTCACCGCACAGGTCGCGCGCGAACTGCAGCTCGGCCTCGACGGCCTCCCGCAGCATGTCGGTGACCTGCTGCTGCAGTGCGTCGTCGAAGAGGTCCGGCTCCTCCTTGCGGACGGTGTCGACGACGTCGAACGCGAAGGACATGTGCATGGTCTCGTCGCGGAACACCCAGTTGGTGCCGGTGGCGAGACCGTGCAGCAGACCCCGGCTGCGGAACCAGTAGACGTAGGCGAAGGCGCCGTAGAAGAACAGGCCCTCGATGCACGCGGCGAAGCAGATGAGGTTGAGCAGGAAGCGGCGGCGGTCCGCCGTGGACTCCAGGCGGTCCAGTTTCTCCACCGAGTCCATCCACCTGAAGCAGAACTCGGCCTTCTCCCGGATCGAGGGGATGTTCTCGACGGCGGCGAAGGCGGCCGCGCGGTCGTCCGGGTCGGGGAGATAGGTGTCCAGGAGCGTCAGGTAGAACTGGACGTGGACGGCCTCCTCGAAGAGCTGGCGCGACAGGTACAGGCGCGCCTCCGGGGAGTTGATGTGCTTGTACAGCGTCAGCACCAGGTTGTTCGCCACGATCGAGTCGCCCGTCGCGAAGAAGGCGACCAGGCGGCCGATGAGGTGCTGCTCGGCGGGAGTGAGCTTGGCGAGGTCGGCGACGTCCGAGTGGAGGTCGACCTCCTCCACGGTCCAGGTGTTCTTGATGGCGTCCCGGTAGCGCTCGTAGAAGTCCGGGTAACGCATCGGGCGGAGAGTCAGCTCGAAGCCGGGGTCGAGAAGGTTCTGGGGGCGGGGGGACATCACTGGCAGGCCTCGCAGGACTCGGGGTTCTCAAGGGAGCAGGCGACGGCCTCTTCGGAGGTCGCCTGCTGGACGGGGACGGTGGCCTGCGCCTGGGCGGCGCGGGCGATGCGCGTCGCGGGGCGCGAGCGCAGGTAGTACGTCGTCTTCAGGCCCGACTTCCAGGCGTAGGCGTACATCGAGGAGAGCTTGCCGATGGTCGGCGTCTCCAGGAACAGGTTCAGGGACTGGGCCTGGTCGAGGTACGGGGTGCGGGCGGCGGCCATGTCGATCAGGCCGCGCTGCGGGATTTCCCACGCCGTGCGGTACAGGGCCCGTACGTCCGCGGGGATCCAGGCGAAGTCCTGCACCGAGCCGTTGGAGTCGCGCAGCGCCTCACGGGTGCGCGCGTCCCAGACGCCGAGCTCCTTGAGGTCCTGCACCAGGTAGGAGTTGACCTGGAGGAACTCTCCGGACAGCGTCTCGCGCTTGAACAGGTTGGACACCTGCGGCTCGATGCACTCGTACACCCCGGCGATCGATGCGATGGTGGCGGTCGGCGCGATGGCGAGGAGCAGGGAGTTGCGCAGGCCGACGGCCGCGATGCGCTCGCGCAGCGCCGCCCAGCGCTCCGGCCAGGTGAACTCGACGTCGTAGTGGTCGGGGTGCAGGACGCCCCGGGCGGTACGGGTCCTGTCCCAGGCCGGCAGCGGGCCGTTGCGCTCGGCGAGGTCGGCGGAGGCCTCGTACGCGGCGAGCATGACGCGCTCGGCGATCCGGGTGGAGAGCGCCTTGGCCTCGGGGGAGTCGAAGGGCAGGCGCAGCTTGAAGAAGACGTCCTGGAGGCCCATCGCGCCGAGGCCGACCGGGCGCCAGCGGGCGTTGGAGCGGCCCGCCTGTTCGGTCGGGTAGAAGTTGATGTCGACGACGCGGTCGAGGAAGGTCACGGCGGTGCGGACGGTCTCGTCGAGCCGTTCCCAGTCGAGGTCGCCGGCCGCCGGGTCGACGAAGGCGCCCAGGTTGACCGAACCGAGGTTGCAGACCGCCGTCTCCCCGTCGTCCGTGACCTCGAGGATCTCCGTGCAGAGGTTGGAGGAGTGGATGACGTGGCCGGGCTCGGCCGTCTGGTTGGCGGTGCGGTTGGCGGCGTCCTTGAAGGTCATCCAGCCGTTGCCGGTCTGCGCGAGGGTGCGCATCATGCGGCCGTACAGTTCGCGCGCGGGGAGGGTCTTCTTCGCGAGGCCCGCCGCCTCGGCCCGGCGGTAGGCCGCGTCGAACTCCTCGCCCCACAGGTCGACCAGCTCGGGCACGTCGGAGGGGGAGAAGAGGGACCACTGCTCGTCGGCGTTCACGCGGCGCATGAACTCGTCCGGGACCCAGTGCGCGAGGTTGAGGTTGTGCGTGCGGCGGGCGTCCTCGCCGGTGTTGTCGCGCAGCTCCAGGAACTCCTCGATGTCGGAGTGCCAGGTCTCCAGGTAGACCGCGGCCGCGCCCTTGCGCCGGCCGCCCTGGTTCACCGCGGCGACCGAGGCGTCGAGGGTCTTCAGGAACGGGACGATGCCGTTGGAGTGCCCGTTCGTGCCGCGGATGAGGCTGCCGCGGGAGCGGATCCGGGAGTAGGACAGACCGATGCCGCCGGCGTGCTTCGAGAGGCGGGCCACCTGGTGGTAGCGGTCGTAGATGGAGTCCAGCTCGTCCTTGGGAGAGTCGAGGAGGTAGCAGGACGACATCTGAGGGTGCCGGGTGCCGGAGTTGAAGAGCGTGGGGGAGGAGGGGAGGTAGTCGAGGCGGCTCATGAGCCCGTAGAGCGCGGCGACTTCGTCGACGGACCGCGGTGTGTCGTCCTCGGCGAGACCGGCGGCGACCCGCAGCAGGAAGTGCTGGGGCGTCTCGACGACCTTGCGGGTGATCGGGTGCCGGAGCAGGTAGCGGCTGTGCAGGGTGCGCAGCCCGAAGTAGCCGAAGCGGTCGTCGGCCCGAGGGTCCGTCAGCGCATCGAGGCGCCGGCCGTGCAGTCGTACGAACTCGGCGGTCCGGTCGGCGATCAGCCCCTCGCGGTGCCCCACCGCGACGGACTCCGTGAAGGAGGTGACGCCCTGGGAGGCGGCCTCGGCGCGGATGCCGATCGTCAGCAGACGGGCGGCCAGCCGGGAGTAGGCGGGGTCCTCGGAGATGAGGCCGGCGGCCGCCTCCGTGGCCAGTTCGCGCAACTCCCTCTCGTCCGCCCGCGCGGACCGGCCCCGCAGGGCGGCGGCGGCGACCCGGCCGGGGTCGGCGTCGGGCAGGTCGGCGGTCAGCTCGGTCAGGGTGCGCAGCAGCGCGGTGCCGGGACCGTCGGTCTCCAGGGCTGCTGAAGCCGGGTCGGCTGGCGCGATGGTCACGTGGGGCTCTCCCTCGCTCGGCGGGGGCCTGGCGGAGGGCAGGGGGCAGCACACGAGCGCGCACGGCGTCGCGGTCCACCGGCCCACTCCACGAGGCCCGGACGGCAAAGCACCCGGGCCGGGACGGCCGGGGCGCACTGTCGGCAGGTCCTCGGACTGACTCCTGTGCACAGACATGCACAAGTACACCGTTGCGGGACAGTTCCGGATTCGCACCGGATTCCCCTGCGGCGACAGCGAGCATGAGCATACATCTTGTGCTCGCTCGTCGCGCCACCCCCAGATGTTGTGTCGAGGTGGTTTCAGAGCGTCAACTGATAAGTGAGGAGGGTGATGTCGTCCAGCTCCGGCACGGGATTCCAGTCCCGCTCGGGTGTGCGGACGAAGCCCAGGCGTTCGTAGAGGCGGTGGGCGGAGTGCATGGCCCGCTGGCTCGACAGCACGACGGCGGTGCAGCCCTCCGTGGCCCGGGCGCGGTCGAGGCAGACCCGTACGAGCGCCTCGCCGGCGCCACGGCCGCGGGCCTCGTGCGCGACCGCGAGCGCCCGGATCTCGGCCTCGCCCGGGCGGGCGACGTCGGCCAGGGGGCCGCCCGCGGGGACGAAGGTGACCCCTCCGAGGAGTCTGTCGCCCTCCACGGCGACGAGGACCTCGGCGACGGCCGCGCGCCCGGCCACGTCCTTCAGCACGGGCAGGTACGGGTCGCTCTCGCCGAAGTCGAGGAGACCGTCCGCGAGGTAGGCCCGCGCGGTGATCTCGCCGAGCGCGGCGTGTTCGGTGGGCTTCGCTTCCCGGATCCGGATGTCCATGCGGCGCAGTGTGCCCCACCCGCACGACGGCGGGCCGCCGGATTTCTCCGACGGCCCGCCCGTTGCCGTACCGGCTAGTGCGAGGAGCCCGCGGTGGCCGGGGGCAGTTCCACCTGCACGCCGGGGTCGCCCGCGTCCGCCGTGTAGTCCTCCGGGCTGGTCTCGTCGACGCCCTCGGGGGCCTTCACGGCCTTCAGGACGAAGGTGAGGACCACCGTCACCACCAGGTTCAGCACGAACGCCGTGAGGCCGATGTAGCCGATCTCGCCGATGCCGGGGATTTCCTTCGACGAGCCGCCGAAGTGCTTCTGGGTGGGCGAGGCGACGCCGTACGCGGCGACCGTGCCGTACACCATGCCGACCGCCCAGCCGGCGAGCAGCGCCCAGCGGTGGAACCATCGGGTGAACAGACCGCCGACCAGGGCCGGGAAGGTCTGCAGGATCCAGATGCCGCCGAGGAGCTGGAAGTTGATGGCGACCGTCTTGTCCATCGTGAGGACGAAGGCCAGGGCGCCCACCTTCACCAGCAGCGAGACCAGCTTGGAGACGCGCGTCTCCTCCTTGGGCGTCGCGTCCGGCTTGATGAAGTCCTTGTAGATGTTGCGCGTGAAGAGGTTCGCGGCCGCGATCGACATGATCGCCGCGGGGACCAGGGCGCCGATGCCGATCGCCGCGAAGGCCACGCCCGCGAACCAGTCCGGGAACATGTTCTCGAACAGCTGCGGGATGGCCAGCTGGCCGTTGCTGACCTTGACCCCGGCCGCGATCGCCATGAAGCCCAGCAGGGCCAGCAGGCCGAGCATGAGGGAGTACAGCGGCAGGATCGTGGTGTTGCGGCGGATCACCTCACGGCTGCGCGAGGACAGCGTCGCCGTGATCGAGTGCGGGTACATGAAGAGCGCCAGCGCCGAGCCCAGCGCCAGGGTGGCGTACGTCCACTGCCCCGCCTCGGCCGGCACCAGAGCGCCGCGCGGCTTGTCCGTCGCCGGGTTCACCTGGGCGAAGGCGTCACCCGCCTTGGCGAAGACGTCGTCGAAACCGCCCAGCTTGATCGGGATGTAGATGATCGCCACCGCGATCACGATGTAGATCAGCGTGTCCTTCACGAACGCGATCAGCGCGGGGGCGCGCAGGCCCGACGAGTACGTGTACGCGGCCAGCACGCCGAAGGCGATCAGCAGCGGCAGGTCCTTGATGAACCAGTTGGTGTCCTCGCCGCCGCCGACGCCCATCACGTCCAGCACGGCCTGGATGCCGACGAGCTGGAGCGCGATGTACGGCATGGTCGCGAGGATGCCGGTGAGGGCGACCGCCAGGGACAGGCCCTTGGAGCCGAAGCGACCGCGCACGAAGTCCGAGGTCGTCACGTACCCGTGCTTGTGCGAGACCGACCACAGGCGCGGCAGGAACGTGAAGATCAGCGGGTAGACCAGGATCGTGTACGGCACCGCGAAGAAGCCGGCCGCGCCGGCCGCGTAGATCGCCGCCGGGACCGCCACGAAGGTGTAGGCGGTGTAGAGGTCGCCGCCCAGCAGGAACCAGGTGACCCAGGTGCCGAACGAGCGGCCGCCCAGCCCCCACTCGTCGAGGCTGTGCTCGTTCTCGGCCTTGCGCCATCGCGCGGCCAGGAAGCCCATGACCGTGACGGCCAGGAAGAAGAAGATGAAGACGGCGAGTGCGACGCCGTTCACGCCGTCCTTCACTCCGACGCACCCCCGTCCGAGGCCGTGCGGGCGCGCTGGTCACGCTGCCACAGCTTGTACGCGACCATCGTCAGCGCGGTCGAGATCAGCACCCACGCCATCTGGTACCAGTAGAAGAAGGGGATGCCGATGAACTCGGGGTCCACCTTCGCGTACGAACCCACCCACAGCATCGCCACGAAGGGCGCGAACAGGCAGAGGGCGATGACGACGCGCACAGGCGTCACCAGCGGCCCCCTCGACACTTCCGATGGTTCCGACATCCGGCGGCTCCGTCCCCTTGTTGATCACGGGTGCAACGCACGCGAAATGTAGGTGACGGATAAAGCTCAGCGGAAGACCTCGTCCGAATATCGGTCCTCAGATGTTGCTCAGTCCTGCGGACATCGTTGCTCAGTCCGGCGGAAGCCGTCGCTCAGTCCGGCGGAAGCCGTTGCTCACATGCGGACCTCGTCGCTCAGTCCTGAGGACGCTTGAGCCGTGCGACGAACTTGTACCGGTCGCCGCGGTAGACCGACCGCACCCACTCCACCGGCTTGCCGTCCTTGTCCAGGGAGTGCCGCGAGAGCATCAGCATCGGCAGACCCACGTCGGTGCCGAGCAGGCCCGCCTCGCGCGGGGTGGCCAGGGAGGTCTCGATGGTCTCCTCGGCCTCGGCGAGGTGGACGTCGTAGACCTCGGCGAGGGCGGTGTAGAGGGAGGTGTACTTGACCAGCGACCTGCGCAGCGCGGGGAAACGCTTGGCGGAGAGGTGGGTGGTCTCGATGGCCATGGGCTCGCCGTTGGCCATGCGCAGCCGCTCGATGCGCAGCACGCGCCCGCCGGCGGTGATGTCGAGCAGGCCGGCGAGGGTGTCGTCGGCGGTGATGTAGCCGATGTCGAGGAGCTGCGAGGTGGGCTCCAGGCCCTGGGCGCGCATGTCCTCGGTGTACGAGGTGAGTTGGAGCGCCTGCGAGACCTTCGGCTTGGCGACGAAGGTGCCCTTGCCCTGGATGCGTTCGAGTCGGCCCTCGACGACCAGCTCCTGCAGCGCCTGGCGCACGGTGGTGCGCGAGGTGTCGAACTCGGCCGCCAGCGTCCGCTCGGGCGGCACCGGCGTTCCGGGCGCCTGGGTCCGCGTCATGTCGAGCAGGTGCTTCTTCAGGCGGTAGTACTTGGGCACGCGCGCGGTACGGACGGTCGCCCCACCCTCGTTCTCCGCACTGCTGACGTCGGTGCTCATGGCCTGCCTTCCCGGCTCCGGGTGCCAAGCGGCCGACGTACCCATCGGCCGCGGCTCACATCGTGGCACGGGTTCGTGGGCGGGGTGACCGGTGCGGGTGACCTCGCGCTCTCCGTGATCCCCTCTGTATACCTTCGGGACCCTGCTTGGTCTAGTCCAGCACGCCGCGCGGGGGTGGTGGTACATCCCCCGAGCGAGGGTCCGATCGGGCGTCAGAAATTGAAAAGTCCCTGCATATCGCGGTCGCGTAACGGACGTCCGAACCCCGGTGGCACACCCTTGACAGCCCTATTGGTCTGAGCCAAGCTCTCCGCACTGGTCTACACCATTGGTCCAGGTCCCGGCCCCACGGACGGTACGCGTTGACGCTCGACCGCAGCGGGGAGGCAGGGGGGTTTGTGGCATCCCTGAGGAGGGTGGCGTGAAGCGCAAGCTGACAGCCGCGATCGGTATCGCGGGCATGATGATCTCCATCGCGGCGTGCGGGGACAGTGACAACGGGGGCTCGGACAAGGGCACCGAGGCCAAGGAACTGACGGTCTGGCTCACGGTCGACGCGCAGAACAACTGGCCGGACCTGGTGAAGGCCGCCGACGCGGCGGTGCAGAAGAAGCACCCCGGACTCAAGATCAACCACGAGTACTACGGCTGGCCCGACAAGAACGCCAAGCTCGACGCGGTCCTCGCCACCGACAAGGCCCCCGACGTCGTCGAGATGGGCAACACCGAGATGCTCGGCTACATGGTCAAGGGCGCCTTCGCCCCCCTCGACGCCGGCAAGTTCGACAACTCCTCCGCCTGGCTGGACGGCCTGAAGGCCTCGGTGACCTACGAGGGCAAGACCTACGGCGTCCCGTACTACGCCGGCGGCCGTGTCGGCAACTGGCGCAAGGACCTCTTCGCCTCCGCCGGCGTCAAGACCGCCCCCAAGACCTACGCCGAGCTGACCGCCGCCCTGGACAAGGTCCAGAAGAAGGAGGGCGACAAGTTCAGCGCCTGGTACCAGCCGACCCGCGACTGGTACGCGGCCATGTCCTTCGTCTACGACGCCGGCGGCTCCATCGCGGTCGAGTCGGGCGGCGAGTGGAAGGCCAACCTCTCCTCCCCGGAGTCCCTCAAGGGCCTCAACGAGTTCAAAACCGTCGTCGACAAGTACATGCACGGCGACAAGACCAAGGACGAGTCCGACCGCTACATCGTCTACGGCCAGGGCAAGTCCGGCATGATCTTCGGCGCCGCCTGGGAGGGCGCGACCTCCGAGGCCCCCGAGAACGACAAGACCGGCAAGCTCAAGGGCAACCTCGAGAACTTCGTGATGCCCGGCCCGTCCGGCAAGAACCTCCCCGTCTTCCTGGGCGGCTCCGACCTCGCCGTGCCGGTGAAGTCGGACGCGCAGGACCTCGCCGCCGAGTGGATCAACGCGTTCACCGGCCCCTCCGGTCAGAAGGGCCTCATGGCCAAGGGCAACCTGCCCAACAACAAGACCGACCTCGCGACCCTGAAGAACGACCCCAAGACGGCCGTCCCGGCCACCGCGGCCGAGTCCAACTGGTTCGTCCCCATGGCCCCCGGCTGGGGCCAGGTCGAGAAGGCCCAGGTCCTGCAGACCATGCTGCAGAGCATCGGCACCGGAAAGAAGACGGTCGAGGAAGCCGCGAAGGAAGCGGACGCCGCCATCGACAAGGTCATCAACACCAAGTGACGAGAGGCGGGGCTCCGCTGCGGCGGAGCCCCGCCGTCCGTTCCGACCTACGGGTCTTTGCCTCCGTACGACCTGAGGGACCGCTGAGGAGCGCGCGATGAGTGCCGCAGACACGACCACCCCTGCCAAGGTGCCGCCGCCGCGGTCGGCGCCGCCACCGCCCCCGCAGCAGCGGCCCCGCGCCAAGCGCCCCACCGGCTCCGCCGGCGCCCCCTGGCTGCTGCTGGCGCCCTGCCTGCTGATCCTCGCGCTGGTGATGGGCTATCCGCTGGTCCGCCTGGTCACCCTCTCCTTCCAGAAGTTCGGGCAGTCCCAGCTCTGGGGCTTCCAGCCGGCCGAGTCGGCCGGGTTCGACAACTTCACCAAGGTGCTCGGCGACGGCGAGTTCTGGGCGGTCGTCGTGCGCACGATCGTCTTCGCGGCCGGCTGCGTGATCTTCACGATGGTCATCGGCATGCTGATCGCACTGCTGCTCCAGCGGGTCTCCGGCTGGGTGAAGACCCTGGTCAACATCGCGCTGGTGGCCAGCTGGGGCATGCCGATCATCGTCGCCACCACGGTCTTCAAGTGGCTGTTCGACGCCGACTACGGCATCCTCAACGCGGTCCTGAGCAAACTGCCCGGCGTCGAGCTGATCGGTCACAACTGGTTCGCGAGCGGGCCCCAGGGCCTCGCCGTGATCATGCTCCTGGTGGTCTGGGGAGCCGTCCCGTTCGTCGTGATCACCCTCAGCGCCGGCCTCACCCAGGTCCCCAAGGAACTGGAAGAGGCGGCCCGCCTGGACGGCGCCGGAGCCTGGGGCGTCTTCCGGTACGTCACCCTGCCCATCCTCAAGCCGATCATCGTGATGCTCACGACCCTGTCGGTCATCTGGGACATGGGCGTCTTCCCGCAGGTCTTCGTCATGCGCAACGGCCACCCCGAGGCCGAGTTCCAGCTCCTGACGACGTACTCCTACGACCGCGCCTTCGTCGTCAACGACTACGCGCAGGGCTCGGCGATCGCTCTGATCACCGTGCTGCTCCTGCTCGGCGTGGTCGCCGTCTACATGCGCCAGATGCTGAAGATCGGAGAGGTCGAATGAGCGCCGTCGCCACCACGGGAAGCGGCCCCGAGGCCGGCTCCAAGCCCAGGAAGTCCAAGCTCGGCTGGAACCTCCTCGGCCTCCTCGTCTTCGTCACCGCCGGCTTCCCCGTCTACTGGATGCTCAACACGGCGTTCAAGCCGGCCAAGGACGCCATCGACCCGGACCCGAGCCTGCTGCCCACCGGCCTCACCCTGTCCAACTTCAGCCGCGCGCTGAACATCGCCGACTTCTGGGGACCGGTCGGCCGCAGCCTGGTCGTCTCCCTCGCGGTCGTCGCGATCGGCATCGTCGTCGGCATGCTGGCCGCCCTCGCCATCTCCCGGTTCGCCTTCCGCGGCCGCAAGATCGTGATCGTCGGCATCCTCGCCGTCCAGATGGTCCCGCTGGTCGCCATGATCATCCCGGTCTTCCTGCTCCTGAACGACCTGGGCCAGTACGACCGGCTGACCGGCCTGATCATCACCTACCTGACCTTCATCCTCCCCTTCACGGTGTGGACGCTGCGCGGCTTCATCGTCAACATCCCGAAGGAGCTGGAGGAGGCCGCGATGGTCGACGGCTGCTCCCGCACCGGCGCCTTCCTGCGCGTGGTCTTCCCGCTGCTCGCCCCGGGCATGGTCGCCACCTCGGTCTACGGCTTCATCCAGGCCTGGAACGAGTACCTCTACGCCCTGATGCTCCTGAGCCAGAAGAACCAGACCGCGACCGTGTGGCTCAGCAACTTCTCCACCAAGCACGGCACCGAGTACGCCCCCATGATGGCCGGCGCCACCATGATGGCCGTACCGATCGTCGTCCTCTTCCTCCTCGTCCAGCGCAAGATGGCCGCGGGTCTGACCGCAGGCGCCGTGAAGGGATAACGCCCCCGATGACGACACTCGCCAGCGGCACCGACACTCTGACGCGCGACGCCCTGACGGTCCTCCAGCCCGGCTTCCCCGGCACCACCGCCCCCGACTGGCTGCTGCGCCGCCTCGGCGAAGGCCTCGCCTCCGTCGGCCTGTTCGGCCGTAACATCGCCTCGCCCGAGCAACTCGCCGCCCTGACCGCCCAGTTGCGCGCCGAGCGCGACGACGTGCTCGTCGCGATCGACGAGGAGGGCGGTGACGTGACCCGCCTGGAGGTGCGGACCGGCTCCAGCTTCCCCGGCAACCACGCGCTCGGCGCGGTGGACGACGTGGAGCTGACCAGGGAGGTCGCCCGGGAACTGGGCCGGCGCCTGGCCGCCTGCGGGGTCAACTTCAACTGGGCCCCTTCGGCGGACGTGAACTCCAACCCGGACAACCCGGTGATCGGCGTCCGCTCCTTCGGCGCCGACCCCGCCCTGGTCGCCCGGCACACCGCCGCCTACGTCACCGGCCTGCAGTCGGCGGGCGTAGCCGCCTGCACCAAGCACTTTCCCGGCCACGGCGACACGGCCGTCGACTCCCACCTCGCCCTGCCCCGCATCGACGCCGACCCCGCGGTGCTGACCGAGCGCGAGCTGGCCCCCTTCCGCACCGCGATCGCCGCCGGCACGCGCGCGGTGATGAGCGCCCACATCCTCGTCCCCGCCCTCGACCCCGGCCGCCCGGCAACGTTGTCCCACCGCATCCTCACCGACCTCCTGCGCGGCGACCTCGGCTACGACGGCCTGATCGTCACCGACGGCATGGAGATGCAGGCCGTCGCCGGGACGTACGGCATCGAGCGGGGCAGCGTCCTCGCGATCGCCGCCGGCGCCGACGCCATCTGCGTGGGCGGCGGACTCGCCGACGACGAGACGGTACGGCGGCTGCGCGACGCCCTCGTCACGGCCGTCCGCACGGGCGAGCTGCCCGAGGAGCGCCTGGCGGACGCGGCGGAACGCGTCCGGGCCCTGGCCCGCTGGACCGCTTCCGCCGCGCCGTCCACCGGGGGCGACGCGCCCCGCACCGACGTCGGCCTCCTCGCCGCCCGCCGCGCCCTGCGCCTCACCGGCGCGGACCGCTTCACCCCGCTCACCGAGGCCCCGTACGTCGCCGCCCTCACCCCGGTCGCCAACATCGCGGTCGGCGACGAGACCCCGTGGGGCGTGGCCGCGGAACTCGCCCGGCTCCTCCCCGGCACCGAGACGGGCAGCTTCGCCGGTGAGGACGCGGGGCGGGCGGTGCTGTCGGCGGCCGGAGACCGCCGCATCGTCGCCGTGGTCCGCGACGAACACCGTCACCCCTGGATGACGACGGCCCTCGACACCCTCCTCGCCGCGCGCCCCGACACGATCGTCGTCGAGATGGGTGTCCCCCAGGCCCCTCCCCGCGGCGCCCTCCACCTCGCCACCCACGGCGCGGCCCGCGTCTGCGGCCGAGCAGCAGCAGAAGCCCTCACGGGCACCCTCTAGCCCGCCCCGGCCCCGACGTCTGCGGGGTGCCTACGGCGCGCGGGGCCGACAGGCCCGCCCGTCCTGCGACACGGGGGCCTGCGGTGCGCGGGGCCTGCGACACGGGAGCCTGCGGCGCGGGGGCCGGGCGGCGCGCGGGGCCTGCGACACGCAGGGCCGACGGCACGCGGGGTCGGCCCGCACACTGAGGGCTTGTATGTCGGCCCGTTCCGTACGTCGGCCTGACGGTGGACCGGGCGTCGGTCGCGGAGTCGGCGACGGGCTGCCGAGGGACCCCGGACAGCAGGGTGAGGGGCCGCGCGCCGCCCGGCCCCGCACGGCCTGGCCCGCCCGGACCGGCTCGCCCACCCCGTGTGCCCGGCAGCACCCCGTGTGCCCGCCGGCACTGTGGGTGCCGGTCCGTACCTACGTGCCGTCCGCGCCTCCGTGCCGTCCGTACCGTACGTGCGCCCGTCCGCACCGCCTGTAGTCGACCCCCGGTCGCACCGCCCGCCGCGCAGCCGTATGTACGCCGAAGGCGCCGCGCTCCCCTCGGGGAACCCGGCGCCTTCGGCGTGCCCGTACCGGTGCGTCCCGGTCTCAGAGGCCTTGCCACTCCGGCTTGTTGGCGTAGGTGTGGCGGAAGTAGTCCGCGAGCTTCAGTTTGGACGCGGCGGCCTCGTCGGCGACCACCGTCGCGTGCGGGTGCAGTTGCAGCGCGGAGGCCGGGCAGACCGCGGCGACCGGCCCCTCGACGGTCGCCGCGACGGCGTCCGCCTTGCCCTCGCCGGTCGCGAGCAGCACCAGGTGCCGCGCCTCCAGGATGGTGCCGATGCCCTGGGTGATGACGTGCTGCGGGACCTGCTCGATGTCACCGTCGAAGAAGCGCGCGTTGTCGATCCGGGTCTGCTCGGTCAGCGTCTTGATCCGCGTCCGCGAGGCCAGCGAGGAGCACGGCTCGTTGAACCCGATGTGCCCGTCGGTGCCGATCCCCAGCAGCTGCAGGTCCACGCCGCCGGCCTCGGCCAGGGCCCGGTCGTAGGCCTCGCACGCGGCGGGCACGTCCTCGGCCGTGCCGTCCGGGCCGAGGAAGGCGCCCATGCCGATGCCGAGCGGCTCCAGCACCTCGCGCCGGAGCACGGAACGGTAGGACTCCGGGTGCTCGGCGGGCAGCCCCACGTACTCGTCGAGCTGGGCGATCCGCGCCCGCGAGGTGTCCACGGCACCGGAGCGCACCTTGGCGGTCAGCGCCCGGTAGACGGGCAGCGGGGTGGACCCGGTGGCCACGCCGAGCAGGGCGTCGGGCTTGCGCCGCAGCAGTTGCGCCATGGCCTCGGCGATGAGCTCGCCGCCCGACCTGGCGTCCGGAACGATGACAACTTCCACGCTGGCCTGCCGTTCTGGGGAGGGACGGAGTGGACGGTAGTGGTTTAGACCAATCTAACAGGCGGTCGCGGAAATTGCCTCGCCCATCTGCCTCCGCACAAGAACCCGCACAGGCTAGGCTGCGTTGTGGATGCCAGGGCGTCCGACCAGTTGGCCCGGCCCGGGTCGCCGGCTCGTGAAGCTGACAACAACGAACATGCTCCGACGCATGGACACGCGCAAGTGGTCTAGTCCACAATCGTGCCGTAAGCCGTGCGACGGAGCACCACCAGACTTCCGTCTTCCCCGCACAGGAAGGCGGACCGAGGATCCGGAGCTCTCTGCCCTGACTGCCCCGGCTCCTCACCTTCGGCCGACCGGGACCGCACACCCCACGGCCGATATTGCTCCGGGCTGCGGTGCCGGGAGGGTTGAGGGTCCCTCTCAGGCGCCGCGGCCCGCGGGTGTTTTTCGGACAGGTCCAAACCGCCGGGTACGCTCGCACACGTGCCCTCCATGAACGAACTCGTACGCCAGCACACCTCACTCGGCGACTCCGACCTCGAGTGGCTCCACCTGCTGGTCTCGGAGTGGCAGCTGCTCTCCGACCTCTCCTTCGCCGACCTGGTCCTGTGGGTTCCCACCCGTGACGGCACCCGCTACGTCTCCGTCGCCCAGATGCGCCCCAACACCGGCCCCACCTCCTACCAGGACGACATGGTCGGCCACCTCGTCCCCCGGGGCCGACGCCCCCTGCTGGACGCCGCCCTCGACGAGGGCCGGATCGTGCGCGAGGGCGACCCGGAGTGGCGCGAGGAGGTCCCCGTCCGGGTCGAGTCGATCCCCGTACGGCGTGAGGGCCAGGTCCTCGGCGTCATCGCCCGCAACACCAATCTGCTCACCGTGCGCACCCCCAGCCGGCTGGAGCTGACCTACCTCCAGAGCGCCTCCGACCTCGCGCAGATGATCGCGGCCGGCGCCTTCCCCTTCCCGGACCAGCAGATGGACATGGACGCGGCCCCGCGCGTCGGCGACGGCCTGATCCGCCTCGACGCCGACGGCATCGTCCAGTACGCCTCCCCGAACGCGCTGTCCGCCTACCACCGCATGGGCCTCGCCTCCGACCTCGTGGGCCAGCACCTCGGCCAGACCACCGCCGAACTCGCCCCGACCCGCGGCCCGGTGGACGAGGCGCTCGCCAAGGTGGCCAGCGGCTGGGCGCCCCGCGAGTTCGAGATCGAGGCGAACGACGGGGTCATCCAGTTCCGCGCGATCCCGCTCAAGCCCAAGGGCACCCGCATCGGTTCGCTCGTCCTGCTCCGGGACGTCACGGAACTGCGCCGCCGCGAACGCGAGTTGATCACCAAGGACGCGACCATCCGGGAGATCCACCACCGGGTGAAGAACAACCTCCAGACGGTCGCGGCCCTGCTCCGCCTCCAGGCCCGCCGTATCGAGTCCGAGCGGGGGAGGGAGGCCCTGGAGGAGGCGGTCCGCCGCGTCGGCTCGATCGCCATCGTCCATGAGACGCTGTCCCAGAACCTGGACGAGCGGGTGGAGTTCGACGAGATCGCGGACCGGGTCCTCGCGATGGTCGCGGAGATCTCCCCGGGCAAGGTCACCGGCCGGCGCACCGGACGCTTCGGCATCCTGGACGCGGAGGTCGCCACCCCGCTGTCCATGGTGCTCACCGAGATCCTGCAGAACGCCCTGGAGCACGGCTTCCGCGAGGGCGACACCGGCACGGTCGAGGTGTCCGCGGTCCGCGGCGGCACCACCAAGGAGGCCCGTCTGCTGGTCACCGTCCAGGACGACGGCGTCGGCCTGCCCGCCGGCTTCGACCCGCACACCTCCGGCAACCTCGGCCTGCAGATCGTACGGACGCTGGTCGAAGGGGAGTTGGGCGGGAGCTTCGACATGGTGCCGGCGCCGGAGCGCGGCACGCAGGTGATCCTGGACATCCCGGTGCGGGCGCAGAAGTAGCGCCCGGGGCGAGGCGGTCGGCTTCCGTCGGCTGCCGCTGTGCACGGCTGCCGACGGCTGCCGTGCACAGCAAGAAGCCCCGGACCGTTCAGGGGTCCGGGGCTCAACATGCTCGTTGCCAGCGATTGCTGCGCATCGGGGGTACTGCGCGCTGCGGCTCGGGGGCGGGAGTTGCGTACTCGCTGTACGCGCCGCCAAGCTCAGGCTGTGTGCGGGGCGGGTGTTGTCAGGCGGAGGCCTGACGGGCCCGGTTGCGGGCGGCGCGGCGCTTCATGGCGCGGCGCTCGTCCTCGCTGAGACCACCCCAGACGCCGGAGTCCTGGCCGGACTCGAGCGCCCACTGCAGACACTGCTCGATAACGGGGCAGCGACGGCAGACGGCCTTGGCTTCCTCGATCTGCAGCAGCGCAGGACCGGTGTTGCCGATGGGGAAGAAGAGCTCGGGGTCTTCCTCGCGGCAAACGGCGTTGTGACGCCAGTCCATGGCTGCTACCTCTCCTTGGTATTACGTGCAGGTTGCTTGTGAATGTGAACGCTTTCACGAATCCCTCAACAAGTGAAGGGCCACCAGCCAGGTTCCCTGCCGTGGTCCTGATGTTTGTAGAGGGGTTCCGGTGATCAGTGGATGCCGGTGTTGCGGGCTGTCCCGATCGCCACGTAGAGACTCGCAAACCTCAGCGGCGGATACAACCCCTTCTGGAAAGTTTTTTTTGATTCCTCGGTGTCGACTAGGTCACAGCCGTACTTCCATGGGGTGGATCCTGGCCTAAACGTTCGAGTGAAAGGACTTTCGCCTCTTCTGCTCACACAATCACACGCAGTGCACGGCGTACGCCTGTGAACGTCACGCTGGTACGCAGCCCCAGGTGGTCACCGTCCATCTGGAGGGGCAGCGGGACCTTCGAATGCAAGGTGAACTGGTCCAGGTCGTGCAGTGAGACAGCATGCTTCCCATGGGGGCCCCGCTCGGGGGACGAAGTAAGCAACTGGGTTCCATACCGGACAACCGAGGCGGTGGACAGGCGGCTGAGACCGAATACGTCGAGCCCGGTATCGAACGAGGCCTTAGGCGACGCGTATACCGGGCGATTGCCCAAATAGGTCCACGGAGCCGTGTTGCAGACGATGGACAGCACCAGATCGGTCACCGGCTCCGCGTCCGGACGCTCCAACGTGATCGACCCGTGCCGGCGCTGGGTCTCGCCGAGGAGCTGACGCGCCGCCTGGCGGAGATAGAGGGCGTGGGTGGACTTCCGGCCGCGCTCGCGCTGCTGTTCCACCCTGCCCACGACTCCCGCGTCGAAGCCGAGCCCCGCGTTGAAGGTGAACCAGCGCGACGGCACCGCTTCGTCCTCCGTGCCCGGGGTGCCCGAGGTGAGCCCGAGCCCGACGGTGCGCTCCCTGCCCTCGCGCAGGGCGTCCAGCAGGGCGCCGGTGGCCTCCACGGGGTCGTTGAGCAGACCGAGGGCGCGGGCGAAGACGTTGGTGGAACCGCCGGGGACCACGGCCAGGCCGGGCAGGTGCTCGGGGTCGGGGCCGTCGTGCAGGAGGCCGTTGACCACCTCGTTGATCGTGCCGTCGCCGCCCAGGGCCACGACCATGTCTATGTCGTCGCTCTGCGCCGCCTGCCGCCCCAGGTCACGCGCGTGCCCGCGGTACTCCGTGGTGACCGCCTCGAGCTTCATCTCGCTCGCGAGCGCGTGGATGAGGACGTCGCGCGTCCGTGCACTCGTAGTGGTTGCTGCTGGGTTGACCACGAGAAGTGCACGCATGGATGGCAGCGTACCTACTGGGGGGTACCAGGGCACAGGCCGAGTGAAGATCGGGTAAGAGATCCAGCCGTGAGCCTCGCCACGGCCCTGAGCGCACGTGACGCGCACGCTCCCACGGCGCCGGAGGGCGCGGTCGGCGTGCGGGCTACCCTTCAGGGGTGAGCAGCGAGCAGAACCCCGACGCCCCGGAAACCGCAGGCCCCCGCCCGCGCCGCCTGACGTACGCCGCCGGGCTCACCGCCCTGGAGGGGCTGGCGCTGCTCGTCGGTGGGGTGTGGGTGCTCGTCCTCGGGATCACCGGGGACCCGGACGACCGGCAGCAGGCCGTCACCGGCGGGGTGACGCTGATGGTGCTCGCGCTGCTGCCGCTCCTCGCCGCACGAGGACTGCTGGGCCGCCGCAGTTGGAGCCGGGGGCCGGCCGTCATCACGCAGATCATGGCGCTGCCCGTCGCCTACAACCTTCTGCAGGCCGACAGCATGGCGATCCCGGCCGGTATCGCGCTCGCGGTCGTGGCCGTCGCGGCGCTGGTCCTGCTCGTCAACGGTGAAACCACCCGGGCCCTCGGAATCAAGGGGCCCGGCAACACCGAGAAGGGCGCCCGTAAGTAGCGCGGTCGCCCCTCCGTCAGGCGTCACCGACCGGTCGTAGCGGTCACTCCTCGACCAGCAGCTTCTCCCGAAGCTGCGCCAGGGTGCGCGCCAGCAGGCGCGAGACGTGCATCTGGGAGATGCCGACCTCCTGCGCGATCTGCGACTGGGTCATGTTGCCGAAGAAGCGCAGCAGCAGGATCCGCTTCTCCCGGGGCGGCAGATCCTCCAGCAGCGGCTTGAGCGACTCCCGGTACTCCACGCCCTCCAGCGCCTCGTCCTCCGCGCCCAGCGTGTCCGCCACGGCCGGCGACTCGTCGTCGGTGTCGGGGACGTCCAGGGACAGCGTGGAGTACGCGTTGGCGGACTCCAGGCCCTCCAGGACCTCCTCCTCCGAGATCGCCAGCTTCTCCGCGAGCTCGTGGACGGTGGGGGAGCGGCCGTGCAGCTGCGACAGCTCGGCGGTGGCCGTCGTCAGCGCCAGCCGCAGTTCCTGGAGCCTGCGCGGAACCCGCACCGCCCAGCCCTTGTCGCGGAAGTGCCGCTTGATCTCGCCGACGACCGTCGGCGTCGCGTACGTGGAGAACTCCACGCCGCGGTCCGGGTCGAAGCGGTCGACGGACTTGATCAGACCGATGGTGGCGACCTGGGTGAGGTCGTCCAGCGGCTCACCACGGTTGCGGAAGCGGCGTGCGAGGTGCTCGACGAGCGGCAGGTGCATCCGGACCAGCTGGTTGCGCAGCTCCGCGTACTCCGCGCTGCCCTCCTGCAGCGCGCGCAGCTCGACGAACATGGCGCGCGCCCCGGTCCGGTCCTGAGGCTCGCGGTGGTCCTGGGACACACGGTTCAGAAGCTCGCGGTCCTGGGGCGCACCGTTCCGGGGCTCGTGCTGTGCGCCCGGCACGCCCTGATCGTCGTCTCGCTCGTGCTCGCTCATCGTCCCGCCCGTCGCCCTCTGTCGAGCCCTCGCCTCAGCCCGGCCGGGGGATCCCCCGATCCGCCTCTCCCGAGGCGCGCCCTGCACGGCAGTGTCCGGGCCCCCGGCTTCCACGGAGGTCACGTCGTCCTCCGGGTGCGGCCGGGCCTGCTCGGGAATGCCGTCGATGCCGTCCGTCGTGCGTCGGGACCCGCCCGGAGAGACGGGGTTCCCGGCGCTCTCGGCCGGCAGTTCCCGTGTGCCGCGTTCTTCGTCCCGCACCGGCCCGTCCCCGTTCCTCACGCCGGCCCGGGTCCCGCGCCGCGCTGTTTGTAGAGGCTGATCGAAACGGTTTTGTCCTCGTCTACGGCGGAGGAGACCTTGCCCGCGAGGGCGGACAGCACGGTCCAGGCGAAGGTGTCCCGCGAGGGCGCGTGGCCGTCCGTGGTCGGCGCCGAGACGGTGACCTCCAACGAGTCGTCGACCAGGCGGAAGACACAGCTGAGCACCGAGCCGGGCACGGCCTGCTGGAGCAGGATCGCGCAGGCCTCGTCCACCGCGATGCGCAGGTCCTCGATCTCGTCCAGGGTGAAGTCCAAACGGGCCGCGAGGCCGGCCGTGGCCGTCCGCAGCACCGACAGGTAGGCACCCGCAGCCGGCAGCCGGACTTCCACGAAGTCCTGGGTCGCGGGCTCGCCTGCGATCTGGGACACCCTCACCTCCAAGGTGGTACAAGCTCTTCGGGGCCGAGGGTCGCCCCCCGGGGTAACGCGTGTGTGGTGCAGCGGTGACGCTATCGCGCTCTCAAGTGTCCTGTCCCCGGGACCCCAACCCCCTGGCGTCACTCACAGTAAATCTGTGAACACGCTCCGTGTCTAGGGGTCTGCGGGCCCGAAAGGGAAGAGGGCGCGCCGGGTTGACGTACCCAGGCGTCAGATGCTCGAACCGTACCCGCTGAACGGCCGGGCCGTCGTCGGGCCGGCTCATGCGAGGACGTGGTCCACGAAGCACCAGCGCCAGTTCTCGCCGGGTTCGAAGGTCCGCATGACCGGGTGGCCGGACTCCTTGTGGTGTTCCGTCGCGTGCCGGCCCGGCGAGGAGTCGCAGCAGCCGACGTGGCCGCACGACAGGCACAGCCGCAACTGCACCGGGTGATGGCCCTCCCGCAGGCACTCCACACAGGTCTCGCTGAGCGGTTCGGGCTCGGGGTGCGGCAGCGCGTCGGCGTGCGTGCACTGTTTCATGATGGCCAGGTTACGACGGGCGTGCGGACGCCTGCGCAGAAAAAAAGCGAGGGTGGGCAGGACATGGACGTGATGCCACTGCTGTTGCTGGTGGCGGGCAGTGCGGCGATCGCCGCGGCGGCCCGGCGCACCCCGGTGCCCGCCCCGCTTCTCCTGGTCGCCGTGGGACTGGCGGTCTCCTACGTCCCCGGCGTCCCCGACTACACCCTGGACCCCGACATCGTCCTGCCCCTCCTGCTGCCCCCGCTGCTGCACACCTCGGCCACCGACAGCTCCTACCTCGACCTGCGCGCGCAGGCGCGGCCCGTGGCGCTGCTGTCGGTCGGGTACGTGCTCTTCGCGACGGTCGTCGTCGGCTACGCCGCCTACCTGCTCGTCCCCGGTCTGCCGCTGGCCGCGGCGCTGGTGCTGGGCGCGGTGGTGGCGCCGCCGGACGCGGTCGCGGCGACGGCGGTCGCACGCCGGCTCGGGCTGCCGTCCAGGATCACCACGATCCTCCAGGGCGAGTCCCTCCTGAACGACGCCACCGCGATCACCGCCTACAAGGTGGCCCTCGCCGTCGTCATCGGCGAAGGCGCGTCCTGGGCCGGCGGGATCGAGGAGTTCCTGGTGGCGGCGGTCGGCGGCACCGCGGTCGGTCTGATCCTCATGGCTCCGCTGCACTGGCTGCGCACCCACGTCAAGGAGCCGCTGCTCCAGAACACGCTCTCCCTGCTGATCCCCTTCGTGGCCTACGCGACCGCCGAGCAGTTCCACGCCTCCGGTGTGATCGCCGTGGTCGTCGTCGCCCTCTACCTGGGCCACCGCGCGTGGGAGGTCGACTTCGCCACGCGGCTCCAGGAGGACGCGGTGTGGAAGATGGTCGCCTTCGTCCTGGAGTCGGCGGTCTTCGCGCTGATCGGCCTGCAACTGCCGGTCGTCCTGAGGGGCCTCGGCGCGTACGAGGGCGTGGAAGCCGTCTGGTACGCCGTCGTCCTGTTCCTCGTGGTCGTCGCGTGCCGCTTCGCGTGGGTGTACCCGGCGACGTTCGTCCCCCGGCTGCTGTCGAGACGCATCCGCGAGCGCGAGGAGAATCCGACCTGGCGGGGGCCGGTCGTCATCGCCTGGGCCGGCATGCGGGGCGTGGTCTCGCTCGCCATCGCCTTCTCCATCCCCCTCACCGCCGACCACGGCGAGGAGCCCTTCCCGCACCGCAACCTCATCCTCTTCCTGACCTTCACCACGGTCATCGGCACCCTGGTCGTCCAGGGCCTGACCCTGCCCCCGCTGATCCGGCTGCTGAAGTTCCCCGAGCCCGACCCGCAGGCGGCGACGCTCGCCGAGGCCAACGCGCAGGCGCAGGCCTCGCGGGCCGCCGAGGAGCGACTCGACGCCCTCCTCGCCGACGAGCGCAACGCCCTGCCGCCGCCTCTCGCCAACCGCCTCCGCGCGGTCCTCGAACGCCGCCGCAACGCGGTCTGGGAACGTCTCGGCCAGGTCAACCCCATCACCGGCGAGACCGTCGACGACACCTACCGCCGGCTGTCCCGGAAGATGATCAGCGCCGAGCGGGAGGTCTTCGTCCGCCTCCGCGACGGCCGCTACATCGACGACGAGATGCTGCGGACCTTGCTGCGCAGGCTGGACCTGGAGGAGGCGGCGGCCTACCGGGAGGCGGGGTAGGAGCCACCTTCTCCTGAGGGCGGGGCGCTGTTCCCGAGTGGCGGGGCGAAGGCCCCTCAGGCTTCGAACGGCGCCCCGGTCACCACGGCCGCGAGCCGCGTGCCCGGCGGGAACGCGCCCTCCTCGGTGAGGGTGAAAAGTGCGTAGAGCAACTTGGCGACATAGAGACGTTCCAGCGGAAGGCCGTGGCGTCGCTCGAAGTCCTCGGCGAAGGCGTCGAGGGCGGGGGTGGTGCGGGCGTAGCCGCCGAAGTGGAAGCGTTCCTCGAGGCGCCAGTCGCCCCGGGGCGAGCCGAATGCCTCCGTCTGCAGGGTCCGTATGCCGGCGTCCAGGAAGCCGCCCTTGAGCACGGGTATGCCCAGGGCGAGGGCGCCGGGGGCCAGGCCGGCGGCGAGGCCCGCGAGGGTGCCGCCGGTGCCGCAGGCCACGGCGGCCACGTCGGCACGGCCGCGCAGCTCCGCGCCGAGCGCCCGGCAACCGAGGACGGCCGCCGCGTTGCTGCCGCCCTCCGGGACGACGTACGCGTCCTCGGCGCCGGCTTCGCGCAGGACGGCGGCGAGGGTGTCGGGGTCGGTCTTGCGGCGGTAGGTCGTCCGGTCGACGAAGTGCAGCCGCATCCCGTCGGCCGCGCACCGTGCCAGGGACGGGTTCAGCGGCCGTCCTGCGAGCTCGTCGCCGCGCACCACCCCGACGGTGGGCAGGTCCAGCAGGCGGCCGGCGGCGGCCGTGGCCCGCAGGTGGTTGGAGTAGGCGCCGCCGAAGGTGACGATCGGCCGGCCGGCCGCCGCCTCCAGGTTCGGCGCGAGCTTGCGCCACTTGTTGCCGACCAGCTCCGGATGGATCAGGTCGTCCCGCTTGAGGAGCAGCCGTACGCCGTGCCGGGCGAACCGGTCGTCGGACACCTCGTGCAGAGGGGAGGGGAGCCGCGGTCGCAGGTCGGCGGGGTCGGTCACCCCGCCATTGTCGAACACCTCTCGCCTCGAAAACCCGCTCTACCCCGTCACGGGATGATCCATTCACGCTCTTTCGGGTAATGGTACGACCACCCTGCGTGAGGGAGGCTTGCTCGCGTGAACAGTGCATCGGCGCAGTACGGCGCCCGTGCATGACTGGGAGGGCGTTTCCATATGTCGGTAGGCGAAGAGGTCCGTACGGAGCAGGGCAAGCCGCAGCAGAGCCTCGGCACCGCGGCCGCGCGGAACCTGGCCACCACGACCAAGTCCGCACCGCAGATGCAGGAGATCAGCTCCCGCTGGCTGCTGCGGATGCTGCCCTGGGTGGACGTGCAGGGCGGCACGTACCGGGTGAACCGGCGGCTGACATACGCGGTCGGCGACGGCCGCATCACGTTCGTCAAGACCGGCGACCGCGTCGAGGTCATCCCCGCCGAGCTGGGTGAACTGCCCGTGCTGCGCTCGTACGAGGACGACGAGGTGCTCTCGGAGCTGGCCGCCCGCTGCCGGCAGCGGGAGTACGCCCCGGGCGAGGTCATCGCCTCCTTCGGCAGCCAGACCGACGAGGTCTACCTGCTGGCGCACGGCAGGGTGGAGAAGGTCGGCACCGGCCCCTACGGCGACGACCAGGTCCTCGGGGTCCTCGCCGACGGCGCCTACTTCGGCGACCAGGCACTGATCGACGGCGACGCCATCTGGGAGTACACCGCGCGCGCCCACACCGCCAGCACGGTGCTGATCCTGGCCCGCGAGGACTTCGAGCAGGTGGCGGAGCGCGCGGACTCCCTGCGCGAGCACGTCCGGCGGCAGCGCGCGATCCCCCAGCAGCGGACCAACAAGTACGGCGAGAAGGCCGTCGACCTCGCCGCGGGCCACTCCGGCGAGCCGGACATCCCGCACACGTTCGTGGACTACGAGGCCCGGCCGCGCGAGTACGAGCTGAGCATCGCCCAGACCGTGCTGCGCATCCACACGCGCGTGGCGGACCTGTACAACCAGCCGATGAACCAGACCGAGCAGCAGTTGCGGCTGACGGTCGAGGCGCTGAAGGAGCGTCAGGAGCACGAGCTCGTCAACAACCGGACCTTCGGTCTCCTCCACAACTGCGAGTACGACCAGCGGATCCAGCCGCACGACGGCGTGCCCGGCCCCGACGACCTGGACGAACTGCTCAGCAGGCGGCGCGGGACCAAGATGCTTCTCGCCCACCCGCGCGCGATCGCCGCGATCGGACGCGAGCTGAACAAGCGCGGGCTCGTCCCGGAGACGATCGACGTCGGCGGCAACCGGATCCCCACCTGGCGCGGGGTGCCGATCTACCCGTGCAACAAGATCCCGGTCACCGAGGCCCGGACCAGCTCCATCATCGCGATGCGTCTCGGCGAGCAGGACCAGGGCGTCATCGGGCTGCGCCAGTCCGGCATCCCGGACGAGATCGAGCCGAGCCTGTCCGTGCGGTTCATGGGCATCAACGAACAGGCCATCATCAAGTACCTGGTCACGGCCTACTACTCGGCCGCGGTGCTGGTGCCGGACGCGCTGGGCGTGCTGGAGAACGTCGAGATCGGCCGCTGGCGGTGAGCTCGCCCGTGCGAACGCCGTGTCCCCGCCCTTCGGGGCGGGTACACCCAGGGCGTACGCGCCGGGTGGCAGCGCAACCGCCACCGTCCGCGGACCCTGTGAGGGGGACTCCATGACCGACTTCGTGACGGAGACCAGGCCGCACCTCGGCGAGACGCGTGAAAGGCGGATGCCCATCGGGAGTCGGAGCGACGGTGGGGCGGGCGCGTTCGACGGACAGGAGGCGACGACGATCCTGGAGGACGCCCGGGCGTCCGTCGACCCGGCACTGCGGGCGGCCCTCGACTCGCTGCCCCGTTCGATGCGCAGGATCGCGCTCTACCACTTCGGCTGGGAGCACGCGGACGGCACACCGGCCGCGGGCAACGCCGGAAAGGCGATCCGCCCCGCGCTCGTGCTCACCGCGGCCGCGGCCCTCGGCGGGACCACGGCCCGCAGGGCGGCCGTACGGGCTGCCGCGGCGGTGGAACTGGTGCACAACTTCACGCTGTTGCACGACGACGTGATGGACCGGGACACCACCCGCCGGCATCGTCCCACCGCCTGGACCGTGTTCGGCGACGCCGAGGCGATCCTCGCCGGGGACGCCCTTCAGGCGCTGTCCCTCGGCCTGCTGGCGGAGGACCCGCACCCCGCGTCCGCGGCCGCCGCCGCCCGCCTCGCGGCCTGCGTGGTCGAGCTGTGCGCCGGGCAGCAGGCGGACACGGCGATGGAGAAGCTGGGCCCCGCCGAGGTCACCCTCGACGAGGTGCTCGCCATGGCCGAGGCCAAGACGGGCGCGCTCCTCGGCTGTGCGTGCGCCGTCGGCGCGCTGTACGCCGGGGCGCCCGAGGAGGACGTCGAGGCGCTGGACGGGTTCGGCCGTGAGGCAGGGCTCGCGTTCCAGCTCATCGACGACGTGATCGGCATATGGGGCGACCCCCGGCACACCGGCAAGCCGGCCGGCGCGGACCTGGCCGCCCGCAAGAAGTCCCTGCCGGTGGTGGCCGCGTTGGCCTCCGGCACCCCGGCCGCCGCGGAACTGGCCGAGCTGTACGCGGCGCCGTACGACCGGGGCGACCTGGAGCGCACCGTTCTCGCCGTCGAGCAGGCCGGCGGGCGCGCGTGGGCGCAGGAACAGGCGGCCGACCGGATGGGCCGGGCGATGTCCGAACTGGCACGGGCGATCCCGGACCCCGCGTCGGCGGGCGGCCTGCTGTCGCTGGCGGAGTTCGTGACGCGGAGGACCACGTGACGACGCCCTCCGCGGCCCGTCCCGTGACGGCAACCTGAAGGAAGGACCCCGGGTCCCCGGGGCCGTGCGGCTCCTGACTCCGCACGGCCACCCGGGGGCCCGGCCCGGCGGGTCCCGCACAACCCCACGGTGTGCGGGACCCGCCGCTACGCGTCTCCACGGTGGCGTCGGCCCGTAGCCGCCATGCGGAACCTCTTCTCCCACTTGACTCGATCTCAGGGAAACCGCGGAAAAGACCTTGCAGCCACTATGAGTGAAGTACTACAAACAGAGTGGTTCAGAGACAGTCTGCGGAAAGAGACCCCTTGCGAAAGCTCACCTACTTCGTCGCCTGCTCCCTCGACGGCTTCATCGGAGACCCCGACGGCGACGCCTCGTCGATGTTCACCTTCCTGGACGAGGAGTACATCGGCTTCATCGCCTCGACGTACCCCGAGACCCTCCCCACGCCCGTCCGGGAGCAGATGGGCATCAAGGACGCCGAGAACCTGCACTTCGACACCGTCATCCAGGGGCGCGGCAGCTACCAGCTCGGCCTCGACGCCGGCCTCACCAGTCCGTACGCCCATCTCCGCGAGCTCGTCGCCTCGCGCACCCTCGGCGCCTCGCCCGACCCGAACGTGGAGGTGATCGACGGCGACCTGGTCGCCCGGGTCCGCGAACTGAAGGCCGAGGACGGCAAGCTCGGCATCTGGCTGTGCGGCGGCGCGCAGGTCGCGGGCGCACTGCTGGACGAGATCGACGAACTCGTCATCAAGAGCTACCCGCAGGTCTACGGCTCGGGCATGCCGATGTTCGGCGGCACCGGGTTCTCCGTGGCCGACTTCACGCTGGAGTCGGTGCGCAGCTTCTCCAACGGAGTGGTGGTGCGTGTCTACGCAAGGAAGCCGTGACCGGCCTACCCTGGTGACATGGACAGGGAACACCACGTCTGTCCCGCCTGCGGGCAGCCCGTAGATACCGTCGTCCGGCGTCACAAGACGCTGGGCGCCTGGGTCCCGCGCTGGGTCGCGGGCCCCTGCCACAACCCCGACTGCGAGGCGTTCGTCGAGCCCGGCGTCCAGCACCACGGCCACGCCGAACACCACGCCCCCACCGAGCAGCACGCCCCCACCGAGCAGGACCGGCAGGGGGAGCAGCAGCCCGACCGTCCCGGCCCGGCGGAGGCCGGAACCCCCGCCGCCCCGACCTCGTGACGCGCGGTGGCCGGGGCGGTCCGTCGTTCGGATCACGCCGCAGACGCGGGGCTGAGAAGCACTGTCGCTGCCCTGCGAGCTGATCGGAGCGACAGGCCTAGTCGCCGGCCGCCGTCCGCGACGGCCCGCCCGTCTCCGGGTCGCGTCCGGTCAGGCAGTACACGCCTCCCGCCGGGTCGCGCATGACCGTCCACCGGGAGTGGGCGGCGACGAGGGTCGCGCCGAGCCGCTCGTGACGGGCGCGGACGGCGTCGACGTCCGCGCCGCAGGCCAGGTCGAGGTGGGCGGAGAGGGGCCGTTCGGCGTCCAGCCGCTGGAGAAGGATGCGGATCGGCAGTCCGTGCGGCGGCGCGACCGAGTGGAACTCCGGCAGGGAACCCGGCCGCGAGGTCCAGTCGGGCAGCAGACCGCTCCAGAAGGCGACTTCCGCGTCGTACGCAGAGGGAGGCACATCCACGCAGACCTGGTCCAGCCGGCTGCCGGACACCACCGGCGGGCGGACCGACTCGCCGTGCCAGGGCACCGCGCAGAACAACTGCCCGGCCGGAGAGCGCAGGACCGCCCAGCCGTCGTGCGGGGCGACCGTCTCCGCCCCGAGGTCCCGCGCGGTCCGTACGAACCCGGGTACGTCCTCGACGCAGAAGTCCAGGTGCGCTCCTCCCTCGCCCTCGGTGACGCCCTGCCCCTTCACGCACGCGTCGGCGCCGTCGGGCAGCAGTGTGACGAACTCGCCCTCGTCACCCCGTGGGGCGGACGGACGCGTGTCCGTGACGGCGGTCCAGAACGAGCGGGCCGGCTCGAAGCGTTCGGCGGGCCGGTCGACGAAGGCGTACGTCCAGCGGATGCGGATGCTCATGGGGCGATCGTAGGCCGGTCGTCGCCGCGCGCGGCGGGGCCATCGGCGACGGGCGCAGCACGTCGAGCACGCCGGTCAGGAGGGCCTGTTCGGCCTGCCGGGCGAGGGCGCCGGTCTGCCGGCGGGGGTGTTGGGCGGGGGTGTTGTACGACGTCGTGCGGCGACCCGGGAACGCCGAAGGGGCCCGGCCGTGGTGACGGCCGGGCCCCTTCGGAATGTCCCTCGGCCCGCGGTGGTGCACCGACCGCAGGTCACGGGAACGGCCTGGACGGTGTCAGGCCTTCTTCGTCTCCCAGAAGATCTTGTCGATCTCGGCGATCAGCTCCAGGGCCTTCTCGCCCGTCTTCGGGTCCGTGGAGGCCTTGGCGGTCGACAGGGCCTTCAGGGTGTCGTTGACCAGCTGGTGCAGCTGCGGGTACTTCTCGAAGTGCGGGGGCTTGAAGTAGTCGCTCCACAGCACGGAGACGTGGTGCTTCGCGAGCTCGGCGCGCTGCTCCTTGATGACGGTGGCGCGCGTCTGGAAGTGCGGGTCGTCGTTGGCGGCCATCTTCTCCTGCACGGCCTTCACCGACTCCGCCTCGATGCGGGCCTGGGCCGGGTCGTACACACCGCAGGGAAGGTCGCAGTGCGCACTGACCTTGACCTTGGGGGCAAACAGGCGGGAAAGCATGGAGCGTTCCTTCCTCGTGATCGTCTTCTCAGGTGGGACATTACTCCCTGCACGACGGGATTTGGCGAGTGCCCCCATGGGCTTAGGACAAAAGTCCGGGGTCAGACTGAGACTGGTGGAGGAACGGACCAGGGGAGGTGCCGGCGATGCCGGAGCCGTCGCACGAGAGCGAGCCGCGGAGGGCGGCCGCGCCCTTCGGACTGGCGGAGGTGACCGGGCCGTCCATGGTGCCCACGCTGCACCACGGGGACCAGCTGGTGGTGCAGTACGGAGCCCGGGTCAGGCCCGGTGACGTCGTCGTGCTGCGGCATCCGTTCCAGCAGGACCTGCTGGTCGTCAAGCGGGCCGCGGAGCGCCGCGACGGCGGCTGGTGGGTGCTCGGGGACAACGCCTACGCCGGTGGCGACAGCACGGACTACGGCACTGTGCCCGACGAACTGATCCTCGGCACCGTGCGGTTCCGCTACCGGCCGCTGAAGCCGGATCAGCGCTCGCCGCTGGCGGTGCTGCGCTGGGCGGTCTCGGCGGCCAGGCCGGTGCTTGCGGACCGGTCCGCCTCCAGGCGTTTGCGGGCGCGGTAGGCGGCCACGTTGGCGCGGGTGGCGCAGCGGTCGGAGCAGTAGCGCCGGGAACGGTTGGTGGAGGTGTCCAGGTAGGCGTTGCGGCAGGGATCCGCCTCGCACACGCCCAGCCGGTCCACGCCGTACTCGGTCAGGTGGAAGGCCAGGCCCATGGCGGCGATCGCCGCGTAGCCCGCGGTCGCGTTCGAGGGGTGATCGGCCAGGTGCATGTGCCACAGCGGGCGGCCGTCGTCGTCGCGGAAGTCGTGGCCGGAGATCTGCGGGCTCACGGGGAACTCCAGCAGCAGGGAGTTCAGCAGGTCCACGGCGAGGGTCTCGTCCCCGCCGTCGGCCGCCTCGAACACCGCGCGCAGCCGGGACCGCACCGAGCGGAACCGGGTGACGTCCGCGTCGGTGGCGCGGCGGGCCGCCGACTGGTTCCCCCCGAACAGGTCGCGGACGGCCTCCACCGAGGTCAACGTGTCCTTGCCCCGGGCCGGTTCCTCGGTGTTGACGAGGCGTACGGCGTAGTCCGAGTAATAGGCCAGTTCCACTTGTAGTCCTTACGGAGGGGCTCTATGGTCGTCAATGCGCTCGGGTAACGGCTGGTCGTGCATCCAGGGTATTACGCGGGCGCTCGAAGAGCGGGTGACGGAAGAAGAGGGGGGTCCCATGACCACCGGCAGTGTGGGCACCGGAACCGACTGGCAGGCCTGGCAGGAGAGCTGGGACCGGCAGCAGGAGTGGTACCTGCCCGACCGGGAGGACCGCTTCCGGGTCATGCTCGACATGGTGGAGGCCCTCGTCGGCACCGCACCGCGCGTCCTCGACCTCGCCTGCGGCACCGGCAGCATCACCGCCCGGCTGCTGCGCAGATTCCCCGAGGCCACCAGCACCGGCGTCGACCTCGACCCGGCGCTGCTCGCCATCGCCGAGGGCACCTTCGCGGGGGACGACCGCGTCACCCTGGTCACCGCCGACCTCAAGGACCCGGACTGGCCGGCCAGGCTGCCGTACGGCTCCTACGACGCCGTCCTCACCGCCACGGCCCTGCACTGGCTGCACAGCGAACCCCTCGCGGCCCTCTACGGTCAGGTCGCGGGACTCGTCCGCGACGGCGGTGTCTTCATGAACGCGGACCACATGATTGACGAGAGCACGCCCCGGATCAACGCGGCGGAGCGCGCCCGGCGTCACGACCGCATGGATCAGGCCAAGGCGGCCGGAGCCGTCGACTGGGCCGAGTGGTGGCGGCTGGCGGCCGCCGACCCCGTCCTCGCCGAGCCCACCGCCCGCCGCTTCGAGATCTACGGCGAGCACGCCGAAGGCGAGACGCCCTCGCCCGCCTGGCACACGCGCGTACTGCGCGAGCAGGGCTTCGGCGAGGTCCGCCCGGTGTGGGCCTCGCCGTCGGACACGCTGCTGCTCGCGCTGAAGTAACCCCGCCGGTTCCCGCGGGGACCGGGCACGCGGAAGGGGCGGTACGGGTTGCCCGTACCGCCCCTTCCGGGTACCGCCGTCCGTGACAGTGGCCTGTTACAGCACCTTGGACAGGAACGCCTGCGTCCGCTCGTGCTGCGGGTCCGTCAGGACGTCGCGCGGATTGCCGGACTCGACGACCACGCCACCGTCCATGAAGACCAGGCTGTCGCCCACCTCACGGGCGAAACCCATCTCGTGGGTGACGACGACCATCGTCATGCCGGACTCGGCCAGGTCGCGCATGACGTCCAGCACGTCGCCGACCAGCTCCGGGTCGAGGGCCGAGGTCGGCTCGTCGAACAGCATCAGCTTCGGGTCCATGGCCAGGGCCCGGGCGATGGCGACGCGCTGCTGCTGGCCGCCGGAGAGCTGCGAGGGGTAGTTCCCGGCCTTGTCGGCCAGGCCCACCCGCTCCAGGAGCTGCATCGCGCGCTCCTTGGCCTGGGCCTTGTTCGCGCCCTTGACCTGGACCGGGGCCTCGATGACGTTCTCCACCGCCGTCATGTGCGGGAAGAGGTTGAACCGCTGGAACACCATGCCGATGTCCCGGCGCTGCAGCGCGACCTCGCTGTCCTTGAGCTCGTACAGCTTGTCGCCCTTCTGGCGGTAGCCCACCAGATGGCCGTCGACGTACAGGCGCCCGGCGTTGATCTTCTCCAGGTGGTTGATGCAGCGGAGGAAGGTCGACTTGCCGGAGCCGGACGGGCCGATCAGGCAGAACACCTCGCCGGACTGGACCTCCAGGTCGATGCCCTTGAGGACCTCGACCGCGCCGAAGGACTTGTGGACGCCCTCGGCCTTCACCATCGCGGTCACGGCCTGCCCCTCTCACGGCTCAGCGAAAGCACGTTCGCCTTGATCTTCTGGAAGACGGTCGGCGGCAGGGTCCGGCTGGAGCCCCGCGCGTAGTACCGCTCCAGGTAGTACTGGAAGACGCTGAACACGCTGGTCATGACCAGGTACCAGATCGAGGCGACGAAGAGCATCTCCATCACGGCGTACGACTGGGAACCGATCACCGAGGTGGAGCGCAGCAGCTCGTTGTACGTCACCGCGTACACCAGCGCCGAGGTCTTCAGCATGTTGATGAACTCGTTGCCGGTCGGCGGCACGATCACCCGCATCGCCTGCGGGATCACGATCCGGCGCAGCGTCTTGCCGTGGCTCATGCCCAGCGCGTGGGCCGCCTCCGTCTGCCCCTCGTCGACGGCCAGCAGGCCGGCGCGGCAGATCTCCGCCATGTACGCGGCCTCGTTCAGGCCGAGGCCGAGGAGGGCGCACATGAACGGCGTCATGACGTCCGTCATCTCGTCCTTGTAGATCGGACCGAGGTTCAGGACGGGGAAGATCAGCGCGAGGTTGAACCACATCAGCAGCTGGACGTAGACCGGCGTACCGCGGAAGAACCAGATGTACATCCAGGCCACGCTGTTGGTCACCGGGTTCTTCGACAGCCGCATCACGGCCAGGACGACACCCAGGACCACGCCGAGCACCATGGCCAGGAGGCTGATCAGCAGCGTCCGGCCGGCACCCGCGATGACGGTCGAGTCGAACAGCTTGTCGCCCACCGCCTGCCAACGGATGTCACCGTTGGCGAACGCCTGGACGAGCAGCACGAGGAGCGCGAGGACGACGACGGCGCTGACCCAGCGGCCGTAGTGGCGCACCGGGATGGCCTTGATGGCCTCCGGCGGGCCGGAGAACGACGTGTCGTTCGCCACCGGCGGCTGGTCCGCCGGTGGAGCGCCCTCGGCGGACTTGTGGAGCTTGTCAGTCATGGGACTGCCCTTCGGTGGTGCGGGGGATCACTTGCCGCCGTTGATCTGGGCAGCGTCGATCGCGCCGCTCTGGGCGCCCCACTTCTCCAGCACCTTCTGGTACGAGCCGTCCTTGATGATCGCGTCGACGGCCTCCTTGAGGGCGTCGCGCAGCTGGGTGTTCTGCTTGTCGACCACGATGCCGAACGGGCCGGCGTCGTACTGCTCGCCGATGACCTCGAAGGCGTTGCCGCCGTCGGCCTTGCGGGCCATGTCCACGGCGACCGGGTAGTCGTTGACACCGGCCACGGCGCCGCCGGACTTCACGCGGGTCTGGGCCTCGGTGTCGTTCTCGAAGGACTCGATCTTGATGGCCTTCTTGCCACCGTCCGTGCACTTCTTGGACTGGTCCTTCAGGGCCTCCTCGTAGGTGGTGCCCCGCTGCACGGCGGCCGTCTGGCCGCAGAGGTCCTCGATGGACTTGATGCCCTTGGGGTTGCCCTTCTTGACGTAGACGGCGGTGCCGGCCGTGAAGTAGTCGACGAAGTCGACGCCCTCGCCCAGCTTCTTGCCGCTCTCGTCCAGGCCCTCCTGGCGCTGCTTGTTGTCGGTGATCGACGACATGGCGATGTCGTAGCGGCCGGTGTTGACCGCAGTGATCAGACCGTCGAAGGAGCCGGAGGTGAACTTGAACTCGACGCCGAGCTGCTTGCCGAGCGCCGCGGCGATGTCGGGGTCGACGCCCACGATCTTGCCGCCCTCGACGTACTCCATGGGGGCGTACTCGGCGTTGGTGCCGACCTGGATGACGCCCGCGTCCTGGATCTTCTTCGGCAGCTTGGAGAAGAGGGGGGCGGCGTTGGCCTTGCCCGTCGCCTCGGAGGTGCTGCTTCCGCTGCCACTGTCGGTCTGGTCACCGCAGGCGGTGAGCAGCAGGGCGCCCGCGACCGCGAGGGAACCGACCGCGGCTAGCCGGGTGCGCGCGGCGGTGGTACGGCGGATGGAGCGTGCGGTCATGGTGAGTGCCTCCGGCGGATGGATGGAGATGCCGATGGGTCGACGAGAACACACACCTTCGGGTGTCGCGACCTCGTGTGATTACCGCATCTTGCCATTCGGACTGCGCCATTCAGGGGGCCAGCCATGTCAAAATCGGATAACGGGCGACCCCCGAACCGCACCAGTCCGGTACAACACGGCCGGACCGGACCGCACCATCTGCGGGAATCTCTCCTTCCGGCCGGAAGATCTTCGGTTCATCTCACGATGTGGTCGGTACTAATGCGGTCCGTACGGTGACTTGAGTCCGTGTCAAGGGTTTGCCCGGTAGTTGTTCTCCGCCACGCGCATGAGTCATGTCACTGGCATATGACGGCGTGCGTGGGCTGTAGAAGCTCTGCAAGATGCGGCGTGTGACCTTGCACGGATTGGACTCGTCGTCGGTGGTGTCCGTCCGGTAAGAAGGTTCTTTACACCCCTCATCCGGGGCTCAGGGCGCGTGTGCGGCGCGCCCGCCGCGCAGTGCCCGTACGGGACACCACTGGGCCCTGCGCGATGCCCGCCCACTTCTCAACCAGGAGTGGCCACCCTCAAACCATGAACACCTAAGGGGTAAGACACAGTGGCAGCGGAGATCGTCAATCCTCGCAGCGAGAGCGAAACGGACCATACGGGCCAGGAGGGCGGTGCGGAGCCCCTCGACTCGTTCGACCCGGCGTTCGCGTTGCACCGTGGCGGAAAGATGGCCGTGCAGGCCACCGTCCCGGTCCGCGACAAGGACGACCTGTCCCTCGCCTACACGCCCGGCGTCGCTCGCGTGTGCACCGCGATCGCGGAACAGCCGGAGCTGGTGAACGACTACACCTGGAAGTCCTCCGTCGTCGCCGTCGTCACCGACGGCACGGCCGTCCTCGGGCTCGGCGACATCGGGCCGGAGGCGTCCCTTCCGGTCATGGAAGGCAAAGCGATCCTCTTCAAGCAGTTCGGCGGCGTGGACGCGGTTCCGATCGCGCTCGCCTGCACGGACGTGGACGAGATCGTCGAGACCGTGGTGCGCCTCGCGCCCTCGTTCGGCGGAGTGAACCTGGAGGACATCTCGGCGCCCCGGTGCTTCGAGATCGAGCGCCGGCTCCAGGAGGCGCTGGACATCCCGGTCTTCCACGACGACCAGCACGGTACGGCCGTCGTGACGCTGGCGGCGCTGCGGAACGCGGCGCGGCTGAGCGGGCGGGCCATCGGCGACCTGCGGGCCGTCATCTCGGGCGCCGGCGCGGCCGGTGTCGCCATCGCCAAGATGCTGGTCGAGGCCGGTATCGGGGACGTCGCGGTCACCGACCGCAAGGGCATCGTCTCCGCGGACCGGGAGGACCTCACCGACGTCAAGCGCGAGCTGGCCGGGTTCACCAACAAGGCCGGGCTGACCGGGTCCCTGGAGGACGCGCTGGCCGGCGCCGACGTCTTCATCGGCGTCTCCGGCGGTACGGTCCCGGAGGCGGCGGTGGCCTCCATGGCGGAGGGCGCGTTCGTCTTCGCCATGGCCAACCCGAACCCGGAGGTCCACCCGGACGTCGCCCACAAGTACGCGGCGGTCGTCGCCACCGGGCGGTCGGACTTCCCGAACCAGATCAACAACGTGCTGGCGTTCCCGGGGATCTTCGCGGGTGCGCTGCAGGTGCGGGCGTCCCGGATCACCGAGGGCATGAAGATCGCGGCGGCGGAGGCGCTGGCGGGGGTCGTCGGGGACGATCTCGCGGCCGACTACGTCATTCCCTCGCCCTTCGACGAGAGGGTGGCTCCGGCGGTCACGGCGGCTGTCGCCGCGGCGGCCCGGGCTGAGGGGGTTGCTCGTCGCTGACGTGCACCTGTGATGGCCCCGTCCGTTCGGACGGGGCCATCTCCTTGCCCACCCGCCCGTTCGGTTGGCGAAGAGGTCACCGTCCTCGGGGACTCCGCCCCCGGACCCCCGTGTCGGCCCTGAACAGGCCTCGTCCTGAAGCGCCGGACGGGCTGAGAATGACGGGCCGGACTGAAGGTGCCGGCCGGTGGGGGCGGGCGTCTGCCGGTGTTGAACGGCGCCGACCGGCTTGAAGGACGCCGACCGATATGGATAGGCGCCGGCCCGCAAGAGGGCATGTCTCACAGGCACCCCCGGTTTCCCCGTCCCCTCCCGGCCCCTATCGTCGGCTTCATGTTCGCCGTCTACGCCGCTCGAATCGACCGTGACCAGCCGCTCAACGGCCTGGAGTTGGGGGAGCGTCCGGCTCCTGAGGCCCGGCCCGGCTGGAGCACCGTCAACGTTCGCGCCGCCTCCCTCAATCACCACGATCTCTGGTCCTTGCGGGGCGTGGGCCTCGCTGAGGACAAGCTGCCGATGATCCTCGGATGTGACGCCGCCGGCGTCGACGAGGACGGCAACGAGGTCGTCCTGCACTCCGTGATCGGTCAGAGCGGGCACGGGGTCGGGCCCGACGAGCCCCGTTCCATCCTGACCGAGCGCTACCAGGGCACCTTCGCCGAGCAGGTCGCCGTGCCGACCTGGAACGTCCTGCCCAAGCCCAAGGAGCTCTCCTTCGAGGAGGCCGCCTGTCTGCCCACCGCCTGGCTCACCGCGTACCGCATGCTCTTCACCAACGCCGGCGTGCGGCCGGGTGACTCTGTTCTCGTGCAGGGCGCCGGTGGCGGGGTCGCCACCGCTGCGATCGTGCTCGGGAAGGCGGCGGGGCTGCGGGTCTTCGCGACCAGCCGGGACGAGGCCAAGCGGAAGCGGGCGCTCGAGCTCGGTGCCGTCGAGGCGGTCGAGCCGGGAGCGCGGCTGCCCCAGCGGGTCGACGCCGTCATCGAGACGGTCGGTGCCGCCACCTGGTCCCACTCCGTGAAGTCGCTGCGGCCCGGCGGGACGCTCGTCATCTCGGGTGCCACGAGCGGTGACCGGCCCTCGCACGCCGAGCTGACCCGCATCTTCTTCCTGGAGCTCAAGGTCGTCGGCTCCACGATGGGGACCAAGGACGAGCTGGAGGACCTGCTCGCCTTCTGCGCCGCCACCGGGGTCCGCCCGGTCGTCGACGAGGTGCTTCCGCTCGACCGGGCCCGCGAGGGCTTCGAGCGGCTCGCGTCCGGTGACCAGTTCGGCAAGATCGTGCTGACGCACTCCTGACGTCGGGGGAGCGGGAGCGTGGCGGGCTCGAATCCTTCGGGCCCGCCCTTCGTGTGTCAACCGTGGTTGACATCGGATGGGTGTCAACGTAAGTTGACGTCATGACTGAGGCAACCGATCTCGCCGCGCGTGCCGGCGACCGTGATCCGCGGGTCGGGCTGCGTGCCGTCGCCGCCTTGCGTCGGCTGCTGGAACAGCTGGAGGCGGTGCAGGTGCGCAGTGCGCGCCATCAGGGATGGTCGTGGCAGGAGATCGCCGCGGAACTCGGAGTCAGCAGGCAGGCCGTGCACAAGAAGTACGGGAGGCAGTGATGTTCGAGCGGTTCACGAAGGACGCCCGCGACGTGGTGCGCGGCGCGGTCGAGCGGTGCGAGAGCTCGGGGGCCCGGACCGTGGGGCCCGAGCATCTGCTGCTCGCCCTGCTGGACCGTGAAGCGAGCCGCGGATCCTTCGCGCTCAGCGCCCTCGGCCTCCCGGCGGAGCGCAGGGAGCCGGTGCGGCAGGCGCTGGGCGAGGTGCGCCGGCGCGCGGGTCTGTCCCGTGCCGACGCCGACGCCCTCGCCGGTCTCGGGATCGACGTGTCCGAGATCGTCTCCCGGGTCGAGGAGGTGCACGGCGTCGGGGCGATGTCGGACGACCGGCGGCGCAAGGGCGGGCGGACCGGTTTCGGGCGGGACGCCAAGGACGTCCTGGAGAAGTCCCTCCGCATCGCCCTGGCCCACCGGGACCGGCACATCGGCGACGAGCACATCCTCCTCGCCCTGACCGCCCGCCCCGGCCCACCCGCCGAGACCCTCGCCGACCACGGCGTCACCCACTCGTCCCTCACCCGGGTGCTCTACGGCGGGGGAGAGGCGCAGGCGGGCTGAAGCGGACGGTGCCGCCGGCCCTCGGCGGCACGGGACCGTCACGCCCTGGGCGCCCGCAGTATCGCCCCGATGTGCGCCGCGGCCGATGACAGGTGCCGACGGGCGTCGCGGAGCTGGTCCGCCGTCACCCCGTGGTCGCGGGCCGCGTCGCGAATGTCGTCGCGGAAGCGGTCCAGCAGGCGGTCCAGGTCGCGGGCCGGGTCGCCGCTGGGGTCCTCATGGGCCCAGGCCGGCTCGTAGTCGGCGGGGAAGTCCTCCGGGGTTCGGGAGTACACCGGCCCCGAGGTCGCCGTACCGCTGTCGCGGCCGAAGCCGAAGTCCTTGCCGAACTCCTTCCCGAAGTCCTTGCCGAACTCCCCGAACTCCTTGGCCAGTTCGGTCAGGCCCTCCCGCACGCCCGTCGGCCAGTCACCGCGGGCGAAGTGGTCCTGGACCTGTTCCTGCACGCGCCGCGCTATGCGCTGCATCTCCTCCTGGGCCTGGGCGCGGGCCCGGTCCTGGGCCTCCTTCGCCTGGCGGCGGGCCTGTTGGGCCTCCTCGCGGGCCCGGCGGCTCTCGTCCTTGGCCCGGCGCGCCTGCTCCTTCCACTCCTGCTTGACGCGGCGCATCTCCTCCTTGGCGGCGCGCCACGCCTCCTTGTCGCCGAACTCCCCGTTCTCGCCGGGGCCCGGCTTCGTGCCCTGACGCGCCTGTGAGGCCGCTGCCCGCATCTCGCGGCGCAGGTCGCCCGCGGCGCCGCGCACGTCGGCACGGATCTCGGCGGCGAGTTCCGCGACCGACTCGTGGATCTCCAGCTCCAGGTCGGCCAGCTCGCCGCTGCGCTCGGCCAGTTCGGCCCGGCCGGCGTCGGTGATGGCGTACACCTTGCGGCCGCCCTCGGTGGTGTGCCTGACCAGGCCCTCGGCCTCCAGCTTGGCCAGCCGCGGGTACACCGTGCCCGCCGACGGCGCGTACAGCCCCTGGAAACGCTCCTCCAGGAGCCGGATCACCTCGTAGCCGTGGCGCGGGGCCTCGTCCAGGAGCTTCAGCAGGTAGAGGCGGAGGCGGCCGTGGGCGAAGACGGGGGGCATGTCAGAGCACCTTCTTGTCGGTCGTACTGTCGGCCGGGCCGTCGGGGGATGCCGCGTCGGTCGTGCCGGAAGAGGCATTGTCCCCCGGGCCGGCGGTCGCGCCGTCGGCCGGAGGGGTCGCTTCCGGCTCCCACGGTTCCTCCTCCGTCGGAGGCCGGCGCAGCAGGGCGATCGAGCCCGAGACCGTCGTCGCCTTCAGGCTGCCGTTGCCCGCGCCGAGCCGGCCGGTGATGCGCTTCGCGCCCCACTGGCCGCCTACCCGGAGGTCCTCGAAGGCGTTCGAGACCGAGCCGCTCGCGGTGTTCGCCTCGACCTCCGCGTCCGCCGGGTGGGGGATCCGGATGGCGATCTCACCGGAGACGCTGGTCAGGCTGATGGCGGTGGGGCGGCTCGTCGGGTCGAGGTCGACGATCATGGACCCGCTCACCGAGTCGGCCTTCACGGAGGAACCCGCCTCGACCACGGTCAGGTCCCCCGACACCGAGTTGAACCGCAGGTCGCCGGTGAGCGCCTGGGCCTCCACGCTCCCCGAGACGGTGTCCGCGCGGACCGGGCCCGTGAGCCGCACCAGGGTCGTGTCCCCGGACACCCCCTTCACCTCGGCGTGCCCGTCGATGCCCGAGACGACCGCCCCAGCGCTCACCACCCCCACCTCCACGCGCGTGTGCGCCGGAACGGCCAGCGAGACGACGGCACTGCGCCGCCACCCCTTGCGGTCGAGCCACTTGAGGAAACCCTTCCAGGGCAGGTCCTCGTACGCCACCGTCAGCGTCCCGTCGCGATGGGTCACCACCAGGGGTGGTCCCTCCAGGTGGGAGACCTCCAGGCGGGCGGACCCTCGTCGGTCCCCACCACGTTCACCGTGCCGGCGACGATGCGTACCTGCAGGTCGCTCACCGGCTCGTCGAAGGAGAGCTTGCTCGGCTCGGCGACGGACCACTCGGACATGGTGCGGACCTCCTCGTACGCTCGACACGTCATATCGTGTCTTCCGTCATTCACGATATATCGCGGTCACGGAAAGTCAAGACACCTGATCCGGGGACAAGGCCCCGCTCGAAGGTGACGGGCCGACGGGAGCGCCACGGAAGACCGGGAGCGCGCACAAGAGGCCCGGGAGCGCACACCAGAACCCGGGAGCACGCACAAAAAAACGGGCGCCCACCAGGGCGCCCTTCCCGCGCGGCCGACGCGACCGGCACAGGTACCGCAGGACCGCAGGACCGCAGGACCGCAGAATCGCGGAACCGCCGAGGACCTACTCCTCGTCCTCGTCGTCCAGCCGGGCCAGCCACGTCGCCAGCCGCTCCACCGGCACCTCGAAGTCCGGGTTCAGGTCGACGAACGTCCTCAGCTGCTCGGCGAGCCACTCGAAGGTGACCTCCTCCTCGCCGCGCCGCTTCTCCAGCTCTTCGATGCCACGGTCCGTGAAGTACATGTGGTCAAGGATAAGTGCGCGGAAAACGGCCGGGCCGCACCCCCGGGAAGGGAGTGCGGCCCGGCCGCGTACGGCGTGCGCGCGAGCGGTTACGCCTCGAACACCTCGCGCACCAGCTGCTCCTGCTCGGCCTGGTGGCGCTTGGCCGAACCGACCGCTGGGGACGAGCTGTGCGGGCGCGAGATGCGGCGCAGACGCTCGCCGTGGGGCACGTCGGCACCGACGGCCAGGTCCAGGTGGTCGATCAGGTTCAGGGCGATGAACGGCCAGGCGCCCTGGTTGGCCGGCTCCTCCTGGGCCCACAGGTACTTCTCGGCGTTCGGGTACTTGGCGATCTCCGCCTGGAGCTCGGCACCCGGCAGCGGGTACAGGCGCTCGATGCGGATGATCGCGGTGTCCGTGACGCCGCGCTTCTGACGCTCGGCCTCGAGGTCGTAGTAGACCTTGCCGGCGCAGAAGACGACCTTGCGGACCGCGGCCGGGTCGACGGAGCCGTCGCCGATGACCGGGCGGAACTGGCCCGTGGTGAACTCCTCCGCCTTCGACGCCGCGGCCTTCAGGCGCAGCATCGACTTCGGGGTGAAGACGACCAGCGGCTTGTGGTGCGGGTTGTGCACCTGCCACCGCAGGAGGTGGAAGTAGTTCGACGGCGAGGTCGGCATGGCGACCGTCATGTTGTTCTGGGCGCAGAGCTGCAGGAAGCGCTCCGGGCGGGCGGACGAGTGGTCCGGGCCCTGGCCCTCGTAGCCGTGGGGGAGGAGGAGCGTGACACCGCTCGTCTGCCCCCACTTCTGCTCCGCCGACGAGATGAACTCGTCCACGACCGTCTGGGCGCCGTTGACGAAGTCGCCGAACTGCGCCTCCCACATCACGAGCGCGTCGGGGCGGGCCAGCGAGTAGCCGTACTCGAAGCCCATCGCCGCGTACTCGGAGAGGAGGGAGTTGTAGACGTTCAGGCGCGCCTGCTCCTCGGAGAGGTACATCAGCGGCGTGAACTCCTCGCCCGTCTCACGGTCGATGATCACCGCGTGACGCTGGCCGAAGGTGCCGCGCTGCGAGTCCTGGCCGGCCAGGCGGACCGGGACGCCCTCCAGGAGGAGGGAGCCGACGGCGAGCGTCTCGCCCATGCCCCAGTCGATGGTGCCGTCCTCGACCATCGCCGCACGGCGCTGCAGCTGCGGCAGCAGACGCGGATGGACGGTGATGTGGTCGGGGATGTTGACCTGGGACTCGGCGATGCGCTTGACGATCTCCGTGGAGACGGCCGTGGGGACCGCGACCGGGAAGCCGTCCTGCGGGTCGTAGGAGCTGCTCGGAGCCGGCTGCGCGGTGGCCTCGCGGACCTCCGTGAAGACCTTCTCCAACTGGCCCTGGTAGTCCTGCAGCGCCTGCTCGGCCTCTTCCAGGGTGATGTCGCCGCGACCGATGAGGGACTCGGTGTACAGCTTGCGCACCGAGCGCTTCTTGTCGATCAGGTCGTACATCAGCGGCTGGGTGAAGGCCGGGTTGTCCGACTCGTTGTGACCGCGGCGGCGGTAGCAGATGAGGTCGATCACCACGTCCTTGTTGAACGCCTGGCGGAACTCGAAGGCCAGCCGGGCGACGCGGACGACGGCCTCGGGGTCGTCGCCGTTCACGTGGAAGATCGGGGCCTCGATCATGCGGGCCACGTCCGTCGCGTACATGGAGGAACGCGAGGACTCGGGGGCCGCGGTGAAGCCGACCTGGTTGTTGATGACGATGTGGACCGTGCCGCCGGTGCGGTAGCCGCGCAGCTGCGACATGTTCAGGGTCTCGGCCACGACGCCCTGGCCCGCGAAGGCCGCGTCGCCGTGGATCGCCACCGGCAGGACGGTGAAGTCCGTGCCGCCCTTGTTGATGATGTCCTGCTTGGCGCGGGCGACGCCCTCCAGGACCGGGTCCACCGCCTCCAGGTGCGAGGGGTTGGCGACCAGCGACACCTTGATCTGCTCGCCGTCCAGGCCCGTGAAGGTGCCCTCGGCGCCCAGGTGGTACTTCACGTCGCCGGAGCCGTGCATCGACTTCGGGTCGAGGTTGCCCTCGAACTCGCGGAAGATCTGCGCGTACGACTTGCCGACGATGTTGGCCAGGACGTTCAGGCGGCCGCGGTGGGCCATGCCGATGACGACCTCGTCCAGGCGGGACTCGGCGGCCGAGTCCAGCACCGCGTCCAGCAGCGGGATGACGGACTCGCCGCCCTCCAGGGAGAAGCGCTTCTGGCCGACGTACTTCGTCTGCAGGAAGGTCTCGAAGGCCTCCGCCGCGTTCAGGCGGCGCAGGATGCGCAGCTGCTCCTCGCGCTCCGGCTTGGAGTGCCCGCGCTCGACACGGTCCTGGATCCACTTGCGCTGCTTGGGGTCCTGGATGTGCATGAACTCGATGCCGGTGGTGCGGCAGTACGAGTCGCGCAGGACGCCGAGGATGTCGCGCAGCTTCATCATCGACTTGCCGGCGAAGCCGCCGACGGCGAACTCGCGCTCCAGGTCCCACAGGGTGAGGCCGTGCTCGGTGATGTCCAGGTCGGGGTGCTTGCGCTGCTGGTACTCCAGCGGGTCGGTGTCGGCCATGACGTGGCCGCGGACCCGGTAGGAGTGGATCAGCTCGAAGACGCGGGCGGCCTTGGTGACGTCGTCGTCGTGGCTGGCGTCGATGTCCTTGAGCCAGCGGACCGGCTCGTAGGGGATGCGCAGCGCCTCGAAGATGTCGTCGTAGAAGCCGTTCTCGCCCAGCAGCAGGTTGGCGACGGCCCGCAGGAACTCGCCGGAGGCGGCGCCCTGGATGACCCGGTGGTCGTAGGTCGACGTGAGCGTCATGACCTTGGAGATGCCGAGCTTGTTCAGGGTGTCCTGGCTGGTGCCCTGGAACTCCGCCGGGTAGTCCATGGAGCCGACGCCCATGATCACCGACTGGCCGGGCATCAGGCGCGGCACGGAGTGGACGGTGCCGAGGCCGCCGGGGTTGGTCAGGGAGACCGTGACGCCGGTGAAGTCGTCCATCGTCAGCTTGTTGTCGCGGGCGCGACGGACGATGTCCTCGTAGGCCTGCCAGAACTCGAAGAAGTTCAGCGTCTCGGCCTTCTTGATGGCGGCGACGACGAGCTGGCGGTCGCCGTTGGGCTTCACCAGGTCGATGGCCAGGCCGAGGTTGACGTGCGGCGGCTTGACGAGGGTCGGCTTGCCGTCCTTCTCGCCGAACGACCAGTTCATCGACGGCATGGCCTTGATGGCCTGCACCATCGCGAAGCCGATCAGGTGCGTGAAGGAGATCTTCCCGCCCCGGGCGCGCTTCAGGTGGTTGTTGATGACGATGCGGTTGTCGAACAGCAGCTTCACCGGGACGGCGCGGACCGAGGTGGCGGTCGGCAGTTCCAGCGACGCGTTCATGTTCTTGGCGACCGCGGCGGACGGGCCGCGCAGCGTCACGTACTCGGGGCCGTCGGGGGCCTCGGAGGCGGGCTGGGCCTTCGCGGCCGGCTTGGCGGCCGGGGCGGGCTTCGCGGGAGCCGGAGCGGCGGCCGCGGGCCGGGGGGCGGCCGGGGCGGGCGCGGGAGCCGGGGCCGCGGGGGCGGCCTGGGCCGGAGCGGCCGGAGCGGCCGGCGCGGCGGGTGCCGCGGGCGTGGTGGTCCCTGCGGCCCCCGCGGCCGCAGTACCCGCCGGAGCCGGAGCGCTGGCGGCCCCCGGCTTGTAGTCGGCGAAGAAGTCCCACCAGGCACGGTCTACCGAATTCGGGTCCTGGAGGTACTGCTGATAGATCTCGTCGACGAGCCACTCGTTCGGACCGAACGCGGCAGCGGGATTCTTGCCCGCTTGGTCGGCGTCGGTCGAGATGCTCGATGCGTTACTGGGGGACTGTGGCGACACGGCGGCAACCGCCCTCTTCCGCTTCACAAGGTGATGGACAGCGGGAATAAAGGCTACGCCTCCCGGAGGGTGAAGGTCAGGCCGGGCCGCTCCATCGTCGCGTATGTCACATCAAAAAGCGTGTTTCGGGGGTTGAAATGGCGGGAAACAAGCGCGGTTGCCCTCGGAAACGGGTGCGTTGATGCAGGTCGCGCACGCCGAGCGTGCGGACCCGGGCCGGCCTGCGCCGGTGCTCTGCCTGATCACACGTGTCCATCAGCTGTTCGTCAGCGCGGACGCACGTGGATCTTGTGGCTCCGGCTCGAACTTTACGTCAACTTGGCAAAGATGGCTCTCCCGGGAGAGTGACAAGAATCCGGCAACCCCGCTCGGATTCGGCCACTCCGATCCGGCCGCCGTGCAGATCGACCGCCCAGCGGGCGATCGCGAGCCCCAGCCCCGTGCCGCCGTCGCTGCCCGGACCGTGCGGCCGGCGGACGGCTCCCCGGTTGAACCGCTCGAAGACGCGGTGCCACTCCGAGCGCGGAATGCCGGGGCCCTCGTCCAGGACCTCCAGCTCCAGCGACTCCGGCAGCGGACCGCGCCGCGCCTTCACCGTCACCCGGCCGTGCGGCGGGCTGTGCTTGACGGCGTTGTCGATGAGGTTGGCGACGACCTGGTGGATGCGTTCCGGGTCCGCGTGCGCGGTCAGTTCCGGCGGGGAGACGTCCAGGTGCAGATGGACGTCCGTCCGCGTGTGGCTGCCGCCGGAACCCATGGTCGCGCGCGCGGAGGCCACCATGTTGGCCTCCTTCAGCACGCCGGACAGGTACGGCCACACCTCGAAACGCCGCTTGCGCAGCGGTACCACGCCGTTGTCCAGGCGGGACAGGTCCAGCAGCGTCTCCACGAGGCGCCCGAGCCGCTCCGTCTGCTTCAGGGCCGTGCGCATGGTCTCGGGGTCGGCCTCGGCGATGCCGTCGACCACGTTCTCCAGGACCGCGCGCAAACCCGCGATGGGTGTGCGCAGTTCGTGCGAGACGTTGGCCACCAGCTCCTTGCGCTGACGGTCCTGCGCCTCCAGCTCGTCGGCCATGACGTTGATCGTCTGGGCGAGGTTGCCCAGCTCGTCACGGCGGTTCTCGGACACCCGGCGCGTGTAGTCCCCGTGCGAGATCGACCGGGCCACCGTGTTCATCTCGTCCAGCGGCGCGGTGAGCGAATGAGCCACGAACTGCGTGATGAGCAGTGTGGCGATCATCGAGAAGACCGTGATGAAGCGCAGCTCGGTCTCGGTGCGCATGGCGATCATCATCAGCCCGGTGGTGATCAGCACCGAGATGACGACCAGCGCCCCCAGCTTGGTCTTGATCGAGAACGGGCGTACCCCGCCCCAGGGCTCCCCGGGGCCTCTCGGTGCGTCCGGCCCGCCGCTCATGGCGTCGGGGTCTCCAGCGCGTACCCCACGCCGTGCACCGTGCGGATCCGCTCGGCGCCGATCTTCCGGCGCAGCGCCTTGATGTGGCTGTCGACGGTCCGGGTGCCGGAGGCGTCCGCCCAGTCCCACACCTCCGCCAGGAGCTGCTCGCGGGAGAGCACCGCGCGCGGGGTGTTCGCCAGGCAGACCAGCAGGTCGAACTCGGTGGGCGTGAGGTGCACGTCCTCGCTGCGCACCCGTACCCGGCGCTGCGCGTGGTCGATCTCCAGCTCGCCGAGGCGCAGGATGCCGGAGCGCGGGGTGGCCGCCGCGATGGCGGCCCGCTCCACGCGGCGCAGCAGCACGTGCACGCGTGCCGCCAGCTCCCGCATGGAGAACGGCTTGGTCATGTAGTCGTCGGCGCCCACGCCGAGCCCGACCAGCATGTCGGTCTCGTCGTCGCGCGCGGTGAGCATCAGCACCGGTACCGGGCGGGCGGCCTGCACACGGCGGCAGACCTCCAGACCGTCGAAGCCGGGCAGCATGATGTCGAGGATCAGCAGGTCGGGCTGCCAGGCCTCCGCGGTGTCGACGGCCGCCGGGCCGTCTCCCGCCGTTTGCACGAGGAATCCCTCGGCGCGCAGGCGGGCCGCGATGGCGTCGACGATCGTCGCATCGTCCTCGACCACCAGAACGCGTCGCTGCGCGCCCGGGGTCGCCGTCGTCGTGCCGTTGTGCGAGGTGTGTGTCTGCTCCATCGCCCGCCCCTGAGGTGTGCTTTTCCGGGACCAGTGGGGTGATCCCTTGTGTGCGCATGACTGCGGTTGACGCGTAAATGACCGGCGTCAGGCATGAAACGTACCCGGAGTCACCTCGGCTTTGCTATCCAGGTCGGACGGCGAGGTGCACGACGTCCGGCACTCCTCGGGCAACCGGGATCTCTTCGGTACGCACCTGTTGGAACCCGGCATTCCCCAAGGTTCCCTCGAATTCCGGAGACGGCCGTGCGGACCATACGGCGAGGACACCGCCGGGTCTCAACACCCTTGCGCAGCTTGCGAGTCCGGCCGGCGAGTAGAGCCCGCCGTTGCCCTCCGTGACGGTCCAGTCGGGCCCGTTGTCGATGTCGAGGCACAGCGCGTCGAACGTGGCGGATGTCTCATTGACGTAATCCACCAGATCCGCTTCCACGATCTCCGTGCGCGCATCGGCGAGGGCGGGGCCGGAGAAGGCGGACAGCGGGCCGCGGCGGTGCCAGTCGACGACCGCCGGTTCGCGCTCCACGACGGTGATGCGGCCCCAGCGGGGATCGGCGGCGGCATGCGCGAGCGAGAACCCGACGCCCAGGCCGCCGATCAGCACGTCGGGGGAGGGTCGGTCGTCCAGCGCGGTCAGGGCGGCGTCGACGAGCAGCCTTTCCGAGCGGCCGTCGGAGGTGTCCATCAGGAAGCAGCCGTTGGCGATGATCTGGAGCAGCTCCCCGTGCCGGCGCAGCACGACCTCGCCGTAAGGGCCCTCGCGACGGTCCAGGACTTCGGGGGCTTCGTGGAAGTCGTGGGAGACGGGCATCCTTCCATCCTTGCACCGGCCCTGACGCGGGGTCGGGGATTTTCCTGTGGGCCGTTCGTACGGGGTGAGCGGGGAGCTGCGTTGACGCCGGGGACCAGGGGCACGGCCTGCGTCTTCCTGCTCGGGCACGTCCTCGCCACGCTCGCGACCGAGGTCCCCGTCGGCGTCGCCGTCCTCGTGGGCCACCTTCCCGACAACTCCCTGCACCGCCTCGACCACGGCGTCAGCTTCGGCGTCGCCGCGAGTGCCGGCGCGTCGGCGGGGCTGCTGACGCCGTGGGCGCGGTGGCCGCTGCTCGCGGTGCTCGGCGTGATGCTCCTCCAGGACCTGGTCGCCCTCGCGGACCCGGTCGCCCTCACGGACCAGCCGACCGACTGCGGGCATCCGATCGCGCCGGGGATCGGGGTGGGGCGTGGCCCTGGGGGCGGCGGTGGGGGAGCCGGGGGCCGGGGTTGCGTGATCCCGGGCGGGGACACAGGCGGTCGCGGGGCCGGGTGCGGGAGCCTGGGCGGGGGGTGCGGCGCCGGCGGGCGGCCCCCGGTCGTGCGCCGCGGCCGGACCCGCGGCCGGACCCGCGGCCGGACCCGCGGCCGGACCCGCGTCAGGTCCCGGCGTCCTCGGTCCCGCCGTCCGCCCCCGTGAACCTCGCGCTCGTCATCGGCGCCACCACCCGCCACCCCAGCGACTCGTACAGCGCGCGCCCCGGCGGGGTCCCGGCCAGGACTCCGGTCCGCGCGCCCTCGGCCGCCGCCACGGCCTCCAGGGTCCGCACGACGACGCTGCCCAGCCCGCGGCGTCGCTGCCCCGGAGCGGTCTGTATCCGGTCGAGCACGGCGGTCGCGCCGGTCGGGGCGACCTGGCCCCGCGCGGCGAAGGATCCGTCGGGCGCGGCGACCAGTACGTGGGTGACGCCACCACGCGTCCAGATGCGCAGCCGGTAGCCCTCCGGGGCCTCCACCGGGTCCGCCGCCGACCGCAGCGGCACGCTCATCAGCCAGCCGGGGTCGGGGTCCACCCACCAGCCCCGGCCCAGCCATCCTCCGACCGCCGCCGGGTGCCGGAACACCTTGAGCCACACCCCGGCCCCGGTCACGCCGGCCGCGACCTCGCGCACCTTCGCCTCGTCGACGTCGTCGCCGACCGAGGCGAAGACGTGCCGGGACACCTGCTCCGGCTGTCCGACGTCGACGGTGAACCCCCAGGGTTCCGGAGTGGGCGGAGCGGCCCCGCGCGACACGACCCACCCGTCCACCCAGGCCCGTACGATCCCGCCCACAGCAACTCCGTAAGAGGTGATTCGGCTGTTCAGGTATTACTTGCAGGACGATATGCCGCCGTAGGGCCGCTTCGGCAGACGTGATCGCTGACAGCGAACGGCGTCCCGGGAACATCGGAAGGCTCCTGTGCATTGAGTCGGCATAACTCAACTTGACTGCCTAAGGGGAGATCATGGCTGCTGAGTCCGCAGCGTTCACACCGCTCACCCTGCCTGTGCTGCCGCTCGACGACGAGGTCGTGCTGCCCGGGATGGTGGTTCCGCTGGACCTCAACGACGCCGACGTACGCGCCGCCGTGGAGGCCGCCCAGGCCGCCGCCCGGTCGGAGCCCGGGAAGCCCAAGGTCCTCCTGGTGCCGCGCGTCGACGGCACGTACGCGAGCACCGGTGTGCTCGGCACGGTCGAGCAGGTCGGCCGGCTGGCCGACGGTGACCCCGGCGCCCTGATCCGCGGCCGTGGCCGCGTGAAGATCGGCGCCGGCACCACGGGGCCCGGTGCGGCGCTGTGGGTCGAGGGCACGCGGATCGACGAGAAGACCCCGGAGCCGCTGCCCGGCCACGTCACCGAACTGGTCAAGGAGTACAAGGCGCTGGCCACCGCCTGGCTGCGCAAGCGCGGCGCCTGGCAGGTCGTCGACCGCGTCCAGGCCATCGACGACGTCTCGGCGCTCGCCGACAACTCGGGCTACTCGCCCTTCCTGACCACCGAGCAGAAGGTGGAGCTGCTGGAGACCGCCGACCCGGTCGCCCGCCTCCGGCTCGCCACCCAGCAGCTGCGCGACCACCTCGCCGAGCAGGACGTCGCCGAGACCATCGCCAAGGACGTCCAGGAGGGCGTCGACAAGCAGCAGCGCGAGTTCCTGCTGCGCCGTCAGCTGGAAGCCGTCCGCAAGGAACTGCGCGAGCTCAACGGCGAGAAGGACGGCGAGGAGTCCGACGACTACCGCGCCCGCGTCGAGGCCGCCGACCTGCCCGAGAAGGTCCGCGAGGCCGCCCTCAAGGAGGTCGACAAGCTGGAACGGGCGAGCGACCAGTCGCCCGAGGGTTCCTGGATCCGCACCTGGCTCGACACCGTCCTCGAACTGCCGTGGAACGAGCGGACCGAGGACGCCTACGACATCCAGGGCGCCAAGGCGGTCCTCGACGCCGAGCACGCGGGCCTGGAGGACGTGAAGGAGCGGATCACCGAGTACCTGGCGGTGCGCAAGCGCCGCAGCGAGCGGGGCCTGGGCGTCGTCGGCGGCCGGCGCGGCGGCGCCGTCCTGGCCCTGGTCGGGCCGCCCGGCGTCGGAAAGACCAGCCTCGGCGAGAGCGTCGCCCACGCCATGGGCCGCAAGTTCGTCCGGGTCGCCCTCGGCGGTGTCCGCGACGAGGCGGAGATCCGCGGTCACCGGCGCACCTACGTCGGCGCGCTCCCCGGCCGGATCGTCCGTGCCATCAAGGAGGCCGGCTCGATGAACCCGGTCGTCCTGCTCGACGAGATCGACAAGGTGGGCTCCGACTTCCGGGGCGACCCGGCGGCGGCCCTGCTGGAGGTCCTGGACCCGGCGCAGAACCACACCTTCCGCGACCACTACCTGGAGGTCGAGCTCGACCTGTCGGACGTCGTCTTCCTCGCCACCGCCAACGTCCTGGAGGCCATCCCCGAGGCCCTGCTCGACCGTATGGAGCTGGTCCGGCTCGACGGCTACACCGAGGACGAGAAGATCGTCATCGCCCGCGACCACCTGCTCCCGCGCCAGCTGGAGCGGGCGGGCCTGGACAAGGACGAGGTCACCCTCGACGAGGGCGCGCTGCGCAAGCTGGCCGGCGAGTACACCCGCGAGGCCGGTGTGCGCAACCTGGAGCGGTCCGTCGCCCGGCTGCTGCGCAAGATCGCGGCCCAGCACGAACTGGGCGAGCGGGAGCTGCCGTTCACCGTCACCGACGGCGACCTGCGCGGGCTGATCGGCCGGCCGCACCACGTCCCCGAGTCCGCCCAGGACCCGGCCGAGCGGCGCACCTCGGTGCCCGGTGTGGCGACGGGCCTGGCGGTCACGGGCGCGGGCGGCGACGTCCTCTACGTCGAGGCGTCGCTGGCCGACCCGGAGACGGGTGCGGCGGGCCTGACCCTGACCGGCCAGCTGGGCGACGTGATGAAGGAGTCGGCGCAGATCGCGCTGAGCTTCCTGCGCAGCCACGGAGCCGAGCTGGAACTCCCCGTCGGCGACCTCAAGGACCGGGGCGTGCACATCCACTTCCCGGCGGGCGCGGTGCCCAAGGACGGGCCGAGCGCCGGCATCACGATGACGACGGCCCTGGCGTCCCTCCTGTCGGGCCGCCTGGTCCGCACGGACGTGGCGATGACCGGCGAGGTCTCCCTGACCGGCCGGGTCCTCCCCATCGGCGGCGTGAAGCAGAAGCTGCTCGCCGCCCACCGCGCCGGCGTCACGACGGTCGTCATCCCCAAGCGCAACGAACCCGATCTGGACGACGTCCCCGCGGAGGTCCTGGACAAGCTCGACGTCCACGCCGTCACCGACGTCCGCCAGGTCCTGGAACTGGCCCTCGCGCCGGCCACGAACGGCGCGACGCCGGAGGTTCCGGTGGCGGCGTGACGGACGCCATCGGACAGCGGAGGCCCGGGTCCCGTGTGGGAGGCCCGGGCCCCCGCCCCTGCGGACGGGACACGAGCCGGCGCACGGTTCCCGCGCGGGCCGCCGCCGCTCGTCCCCGCGGGTCAGCCGCTCGCACCCCGCGGGTCCGCCGCCGCTCCTGCCCGGCCCGAGCAGCTACGCACGTAGAATCGTCGTGGGAACCGGATCAGGAGCGCTGACGTGCACGAGGACGGAAACGGCGACGAGCACGGGGCTGCCCCCGAGATGCCGCCGCGAGGTGTGGACCAGGAGTTCCTGTCCCTGGAGCGGGAGCTGACGGTGCTGCTGCGCCGCGCCCGCGCCAACCAGGGGGAGATGGCCCGCGAGGTCCATCCCGACCTGGAGCCCGCGGCGTACGGACTGCTCGTGCGGCTGGAGGAGTGCGGCCGCCAGCGCGCCACCGAGCTCGCCGCCTACATCGGCGTCGGCAAGGCCACCATGTCCCGCCAGCTCCGTGCACTGGAGGAGCTCGGCCTGATCGCCCGCGAGCCGGACCCGGCGGACGGACGCGCCTGGCTGGTCGACCTGACGGAGGAGGGCCGCACCCGCGTCAGCCGGGTCCGCGAGGCCCGCCGCGCGCGCTACGTCAGCCAGCTCGCGCACTGGGACCGCGGCGAGGTCGCGGAGCTGGCGCGGCTGCTCCAGCAGTTGAACCAGGGCATGGCCAAGTAGGCCGTCCGACAAGGCCTCCGCGAAGGCCCAGCAGGCCGGGCTCATGCGGCGGGGGCCACAGAGCCGAAGGTTCACACGGCCGGCCACAGAGCCGAGGGTTCGCGCGGCGGGGCTGCAGAACCAGGGGGGATCAGCTGCCGGGCCTCATGGCCGAGGTTTATGCGGCCGGGCCTCAACGGCCCAGGGGTCTAAATGGCCAAGGGTGCTCAACGGCCAAGGGTTCTCAACGGCCCAGGGTGCTAGAGGGCCTCGCAGGACGACGGGCTCACAGCTCCACGAAGATCGCCGTCGCGTCGTCGTGTCTCTTGCTGCGGCCCAGGAACGCCCGCCCGGCGTCCGCCCGTTCCAGCTCCCGTACGCGCTCCACCAGGGACCGGGGGCCCTCCTTGCGGACGTAGGTGAACAGGTCCGTCCAGTCGCCCTCGCGGAACTTCTCCACCCAGCGCGTCGCCCCGTCCGTGAGGGCGGCCAGGGCGGTCACCGCCGTGCGCGGGACGGCGCCGGTGACCGCGCGGGCGGCGACCGTCGGATCCGCGGCGGCCGTGAAGAAGCCGCCCTCCTTGTTGCGGGCACGCGCGTCGCAGATCTCCTCGCTCGCCAGCAGGCCGGGCGGGAGGAGGCCGAGGCGGTCGTCGAGGACGGGGGTGACCGCGCCGTCGGGGGCCGCCAGCAGGAGAGCCGAGTCGGACAGCACCAGATACTCGACCGTCTCCGGGGACCAGCGGGCGAGGACCACCGTTGCCTGAGGGGTGCGCGGGTGAGAAAGGTCACAAGTCTCCGCGTGCGCCTCACCAGTACGCGCGATGGCGCGGGCGAGCGCCTCGGCCAGGGGAACATCCGGCGACGAAACGGTCAGTTCGGTCAGGGCGCCGCCCAGGTGTGCGGTGTACCAGGGGACCGAATGCAGACAGCCCGTGCCGCCTCGCGGCGGCGTCACCCCGTCCAGCAGGACGAGCGAACCGCCCTGTCCGGAGGCGGGAAGTCCGATACTCGCGAAGTCCTCGTTGGGGCGGGCGCGATCGCCGGGCTCCGAGACAAGTTCCGTACGCATCCAGCCAGTCTGCACGACCCCTCCACACCCTTCGCGAAAGGCTGGCAACGCTCCCCGGCTGGGCGCACCCTCCCAGGTCAGACGCCTGTTTTGGGAGAGAATGAAGCACTCCGGGAAGGCGTGGCGGCGAATACTGCCAAAGCCCGCCGCCCACGTCCAACCGGCGCTCCGCGCAAGGCCGTCGCACGCGCCAGAGGAACTTGCCCGCCAACTCCCTCCCGAGGTTCACTCCTTCGGGTGGCGGGGCAGGCGTTGCGCGAACCCTGCCCACCGGCACTGGGAGGGTCGGGGACCGTACCGGACGTACGCACCAGTTGACGGGGCGTCATCCGGCCCATGGGTACACGAGTCAGGAATGCGAGCACCGGTGCAGAAGACGCGGCCTCGGCGCACAGGCAGGCAGACGGCCTCCGAGGGGGGCGCGGAGCGCACCCCTGTCGGCAAGGGCCGTCCGACCCACGTACGCAACCGGCTGATCGTTGCGGTCGCCGTGGTGGCAGCCGCCATCGCCGGTGCCGGGGCTCCCTCCATCCTCGCGGCCTCCGGGCAGTTGAAGGACTCGCAGGACCTGGTGACGCTGGCCGAGCGGACCCAGGACGCCCTCGTCCTCGCCCAGGCCATCGCCGACGAGCGCGACGAGGTCACCACCTACGTCGCGGCCGGCCGCACCAAGTCCGAGGCGCCCTCGGCGCAGAGCAGCGCCCGGGTGGACCGGCAGGTGCGCGAGCTGACCGCCGACACCGACACGCCCGCCGCGCTCCGCGAGGAACTCGACGCCATCGCCTCGGTTCGCCAGGCGGCCCTCACCGGCAAGAGCACGCCGCTCGAGGCGCACCAGGCGTACTCGGCCGCGATCACCGCGCTGCACGGGCTCGCCGAGCGGCTCGCCGAGCAGATGCCGCCCCGCGCGGGCTCCGGCGCCCACGCCCTCGCCGAGCTCGACACCGCCGTCCAGCAGGCCGCCGCGGCCCGCGGGCTGCTGCTCGCGGCGCTGAACGTCCCGACGTCCACGGAGGACGTCTACGACCCCGTCACCGGCGAGTCGTCCACCGTGACCGTCTCCTCCGACGCCGACACCGAGAAGCGCGACGCCCTCACCGCCGCCGCGCAGCAGTCCCGGCTGCGCTCCGACGCGGCCTTGGCCGCCTTCCGCGAGAGCGCCCCGCAGCAGGCCGTCGACTCCTACGACTCCACGGTCACCGGCGGCGACGTCGAGACCGCCGAGAAGTACCTGACGCGCCTGACCGACCAGCCCGAACTGAGCGACGACGAGCTCGACACCGGCACCAAGAAGCTGGACGCCGCGCTCTCCGCCCGCGTCGACCTGATGCGGGGCGTCGAGTCCTCCCTCTACGACCGCCGCACCAAGGACCTCGCCCAGCTGCGCGACGACGACGTCACCGCGCTGGAGATCCGCATCGCCGTCCTCGGCGCCCTGATGCTGGTCGCCGTCGGTATCGCCACCGCCATGGCCCGCAGCCTCACCCGCCCGCTGGCGGTGCTGCGGCTCGGCTCCGCCCGGCTGGCCGGCGCCGAGAACCCGGCCGCCGAGGAACCGGTGCGGTTCACCGGCCGCAACGACGAGTTCGCCCAGGTCGTCCGCTCCGTCAACGCCCTGCACGAGCACGCCGTCGCCCTCCACGAGCGCGTCGCCACCCTGGAGTCCGACCGCAAGCACCTCGTGGGGCAGCGCCAGAAGATGGCCGACGCCCGTGAGGAACTGCGCGCCGAACTCGCCGACGCCGCCGCCCGCCTGGACGCGCTGCGCTCCAGCATCACCGGCACCTTCGTCAACCTCTCCCTGCGCACCCTCGGCCTGGTCGAACGCCAGCTGGCCGTCATCGAGGGCCTGGAGGAGCGCGAGCAGGACCCCGACCGCCTGGCCACCCTCTTCAAGCTCGACCACTTCGCCACGGTCATGCGCCGGCACAGCGAGAACCTGCTGGTGCTCGCGGGCACCGAGCACGTCCAGCAGCACGCGGGCCCGATCCCGCTGGTGGACGTGGTCCGGGCGGCGGTCAGCGAGATCGAACGCTACGAACGCGTCCGTATCTCCGCCCTCCCCCCGCACGCGCACGTGGCCGGCTTCGCCGCCGACGACCTGAGCCACCTCCTCGCCGAACTCATGGAGAACGCCACCTCGTTCTCCCCACCGGACACGCCCGTCGAGATCTCCGGCTGGCTCCTGGAGAACGGCGAGGTCATGCTCTCCGTCCAGGACGAGGGCATCGGCATGACCGAGGAGCGCCTGACCCGCCTCAACGGCCGCCTCACCGAATTCGACCCGGAGACGCCCTACGACCAGGAGGGCGAGGAAGGGCTCGGGCTCGGCCTGTACGTCGTGGCCCGCCTCGCCCACCGGCACGGGGTACGGGTGCAGTTGCGCGACCAGAAGCAGGGCGGGATCGCCGCGGTCGTCGTCCTCCCGGCCCCGCTGCTCGCCACCGCCCCGGGGGCCGCCGTCCCGACGTCCGCACCGGCGTCCGCCGGCGCCCAGGCCTTCTCCCTGCCCGGCGCGGACGCGGAGGCCAACTCCAACGTCCTCCCGGGCCGCGCCGAGGGAACCGGCGACCCGCTGGTCGCCCTCGCCGAGAAGGCCGTACGCGAGGCGGAGCCGGAAACCCCGGCCGAGACGACGATGGAACTCCTGATCCCGACGCCGCAGGGGGAAGCGGACGGAGCGGGAGACGAGCGGGCACCCGGCGCCGAGCCGACGCACGGGGACGGCACGGCGGCCGACACGGCAGCCACGGACCGGACGGCCACCGGCCCTGAGGCTGAGGACCACACGACCACCGGCTCGATGGCCGAGGGCCTCGCCGCGGGTGAAGCCGCGGCCGCCGACGGAGGGGACGCCCCACAAGGGTCGCCCGCACCCGAGGGCGGGCGCCGCACGGGTGGTGCCGGTGACGACTACGCCGACGGCGACGCCGAGGCGGAACACACCCGCACCCCGGACGCCACGGAAGCACCGGACACCCCGAACACCGGGGACCCGGACCTCGGGGACCCGAACCCTGCGGAGGACGTCCTCACCGACAAGGGCCTCCCCAAGCGCACACCCAAGATCACCACTCCCGCCCCGGCTCCACACCGTCGGCCCGGATCCGTGGACGCGGAAGCCCTCCGCCGCCGCCTGGGAGGCTTCCGCCGGGGGGCGGTCGCCGGCTACCGCGACGTGGAGGCGGAGATCGCCGAACAGACGGCACAGACCAAGACACCGTCACCTCAAGAAGCACACGCACACGCCGAAGAAGACACGGGGGGCACAGTCGAGGAGGCAAGTAGTTGACCGCGCCCAGTACCTTCGGACTGAGCAGTGAAGCCCGTAACCTGCACTGGCTGTTGACCAACCTCGTGGAGGAGGTGCCGGGCATCCAGTCCGTCGCGGTCGTCTCCTCCGACGGCCTGCTCCTCCTCTCCTCGGACCCGGGTCTCGCCCACGCTCGGACCGGCTCGCGCGGGGACACCACCGTCGACGCGGCCCGCCCGGCCCGCGGAGCGAAACCCGCCGGCCCGCGCGGCTCCTCCGCGGACCTCGCCACCATCGTCTCCGGCATCGGCAGCCTCACCATCGGCGCCGCCAAGCTGATGGACTTCGGCGGGGTGAAGCACACCATGGTCGCCATGGACGAGGGCAGCCTCTTCGTCATGTCGATCAGCGACGGCTCGCTGCTCGGCGTGCACGGCTCCGCCGACTGCGACATGAGCGTGGTGGCCTACCACATGGCGCTCTTCGTGGGCCGGGCCGGACACGTCCTCACCCCCGAACTCCGCAGCGAGCTGCGGAAATCACTGGAGTCGGAGTCGGCGGGGAGTGCCCGATGAGCGACGCCCCGAAGAGGCAGCAGAGCCGGAAGCAGCATCTGCCCGTGCGCGGCGGCGACCGCAGGCCGGCCCGCGTGCGCCCCTACTCGCTCACCGGCGGCCGTACCCGCTTCGGGCACGTCCTCCTCGTCGAGACGTTCGTGGCGACCACGGCCGAACTCGAGGCGCCCGATGAGCGCAAGGAACTGACGAACGGGTCCCTGACCACCCGGGTGATGCCGGAGTTGCGGGCCATCGTCGAACTGTGCCGCCGCATGCGTACGGTGGCCGAGATCGCCGCGCTGCTGAAGATGCCGCTCGGCGTGGTCCGGGTGCTCCTCAGCGACCTCGCGGACCAGGGAAAGATCCGTGTGTACGGCACCGGGACCGGTCACGGTACGGGCCGTCCCGACCGCGCTCTGCTGGAAAGGGTGCTGAGTGGACTCCGTCGTCTCTGACGCCGCTCGTGGCGTCTCCCCCGTCGTCGAGCCCGAACCCGACGAGACGTTGCAGCCCTGGCAGACGGACCGCACGCGTGCCCCCATCGCCACGAAGATCGTGGTCGCCGGCGGGTTCGGCGTCGGCAAGACCACCCTGGTCGGCACCGTCTCGGAGATCACGCCCCTCCAGACGGAGGCGCTGATGACCGAGGCCAGCGAGGAGACCGACGACCTCACCGGCACGCCGGAGAAGGTCACCACCACGGTCGCCATGGACTACGGCCGCATCACGCTCGACGACGACCTGGTGCTCTACCTGTTCGGCACGCCGGGCCAGCAGCGGTTCTGGTTCATGTGGGACGACCTGGTGCGAGGCGCGATCGGCGCCGTCGTCATGGCCGACACGCGGCGCCTGAAGGACTGCTTCCCGGCGCTGGACTACTTCGAGAGCTGCGGGCTGCCGTACGTCGTCGCGGTCAACCACTTCGACGGCAGTGAGCTGTTCGAACCGGAGGACGTCCGGGAGGCGCTGACGATCCCCGCGCACATACCTGTCATGATCATGGATGCGCGTCGCCGGATCTCCGTGATCGAGACCCTCCTGGCCCTGGTGGGCCACGCGCTCGACGAAACCCCCGAGTAGGAGACACCCCCGCATGCGGAAGATACTCGTCGTCGGAGCCGGCCAGTCCGGCCTCCAGCTCGCCCTCGGACTCCAGTCGCACGGGTACGAGGTCACCCTGATGTCCAACCGGACCGCGGACGAGATCCGCTCCGGCCGGGTGATGTCGACGCAGTGCATGTTCCACACGGCCCTCCAGCACGAGCGTGATCTCCAGCTGAACTTCTGGGAGTCCCAGGCCCCGAAGATCGAAGGACTCGGCGTCTCGGTGGCCGCCCCCGGCTCGCACGACCCGGGCCCGACCCAGCGCGCGATCGACTGGCTGGGCCGGCTCGACGGGTTCGCCCAGTCGGTCGACCAGCGGGTGAAGATGGCCGGCTGGATGGAGATCTTCGCGCAGCGCGGCGGCCAGCTGGTAATCCACGGCGCCGCGGTCTCCGACCTCGACTACTTCTCCCGCGCCTACGACCTCGTCCTGGTCTCGGCCGGCAAGGGTGAGCTCGTGCAGATGTTCACCCGGGACCCGGAGCGGTCCCCCTACAGCGAGCCGCAGCGTGCCCTGGCCGTGTCGTACGTCCACGGACTGGGCCCGCGCCCGGAGCACCCGGACACCGAGGCGGTCCGCTGCAACCTCGTCCCCGGGGTCGGCGAGCTGTTCGTCATGCCGACGCTGACCACCTCCGGCCGCGCCGACATCCTCTTCTGGGAGGGCATACCCGGCGGCCCGCTCGACGTCTTCAAGGGCGTCAAGGACCCGGCGGAGCACCTCTCCCTGACCCTGGAACTCATGGAGAAGTTCACGCCCTGGGAGTACGCGCGGGCCACCAAGGTGGAACTGACCGACGCCGGCGGCACGCTGGCCGGCCGTTACGCGCCCACCGTCCGCAACCCCATCGGCCGTCTCCCCGGCGGCGGTCTGGTCCTCGGCGTCGCCGACGTGGTCGTCGCCAACGACCCGATCACCGGGCAGGGCTCCAACTCGGCCTCCAAGTGCGCGGCCGCCTACCTCGCCTCGATCCTCGAACGGGGCGAGAAGGAGTTCGACGAGGAGTGGATGCAGGCGACGTTCGACCGGTACTGGGAGACGGCCCGCCACGTCACCAAGTGGACCAACGCGATGCTGGCTCCGCCGCCGGAGCACATCCTGAACCTCATCGGCGCGGCCGGCCAGCTCCAGCCTGTGGCTGATCGTTTCGCCAACGGGTTCAACGACCCCGCGGACTTCGAGAACTTCTTCTACGAGCCGGAGAAGACGGGCGCCTACCTGGCGGAGGTGGCGGGAGCCTAGCCACCGCGCGGTTCGCGGGGCGCGGACGGCTGCGCGGGGTGTGCGGCCGGTCGCGCCCGCGCGGCCGAGCCGGACGGTGTCCCGGCCCCGCGCCCCTGGGGAGCCGCCTTCGGGGGAACCGCCTTCGGGAGGGCCGCCTTCGGGGGAGTCGGCAGCTTCGAAGGAACCGGCAGCTTCGGGGGAACCGGCAGCTTCGGGGGCTTGTACTGCCGTAGGGGCGCGTCCTTCGGGTCCGGGCGCACCGCCCCCAGGACCGGGTGCGACGCGATCGGGGAGATCTTGATCTCCTCACCGGTGCGCGGGGCCTGGACCACCCTGCCGTCCCCGAGGTACATCGCCACGTGCGTGGCCTCGGGGTAGTAGACGACCAGGTCGCCGGGGCGCAGCTCGGTCAGCGGGACGCGCTTCAGCCGGGCCCACTGCTGCTGGCTGGTGCGGGGGATGGGCGTCCCGGCGTGGGCCCACGCCTGGGAGGTCAGGCCCGAGCAGTCGTAGGACTTCGGCCCCTCCGCGCCCCACTCGTACGGCTTGCCCAGCTGCCGCAGGGCGTAGCGCAGGGCCCGGTCGCCGCCGGCCGACGGGGGACGGGTGCCGCTGAGCGCGCCCGACGCCACGAGCTGCTTCTGGGCCTTGGCGACGCCGTCGCGTTCGTACGCGGCGAGGGCGGTGAGCTGGTCGGCGGTGAGGGAGGCGAGAAGTGCCTCCACGGCGTCGAGGCGGTGCCGTACGGCGTCGCGTTCCTTCTTCCTGCGTTCGGTGAGGGTGAGCTGGGCGTCGAGGGCGGCGCGGGCCCGGCGGGCGAGCCGGTCGGCCTTGCGTTCGCTGCCCTCCAGGCGGCCCACCGTCTCGGCCCGCTCCCGTGCCAGCTGGCCGATCACATGGCCCTGGTCGAGGGCGTGCTGCGGGTCGCGGGCCAGCAGCAACCGTACGTAGGGGGAGATGTCGGTGCTGGTCTGGTACTGCTGCCGGGCCAGGCGTCCGGCGGCGCCGCGGCTCTCCTGCAGCGACAGACGGGTCTTCGTCAGTTCGGCGTCGATCCGGTCGGTCTCGGCCCGCCGTTCCTTCAGTTCCTCCTCGGTGGCGTTGTATGCCTCGCTGGCCTGCTCGGCCTGCCGGTACAGCTTCTGAAGGTCCGTCAGCAACTCGGCGACCGACCGCTCACCGGACTCCGGGGGTTCCGGTACGGCCACGGCGACGGCCGGGACCAGCACGGCCTGTGCGGCCAGCATCGTCGTCGCGCAGGCCGTGCACACCCGACGCAGCAACCTTTCTGACACGTCATCACCTCCGCCGGGGGGTGGCCGCTCCACCCCGCACGGCGAGCATCAGGGCGCGTGTCCCCGGGGCGTGTCAGGCCTGCGCGGTTCGGCGCAACGAGATCACCCGTCGGCGTCATCCCGTCGGCCGCCCGGCGTGGCGTCGGGCTTCGACCACGGCCACTTCAGCCGGCCGCCCGACCGCCCTTCCGGGTCGTACTCGTACTTCCAGCCCCGGGAGAGCCCGAGCTTCCCGCCGTGCCCGCGGGGCACACGGCGGTAGACCAGGACGGCCGGCGGGCCGCCCTGCGCGTCGGGGACGGGGATGCGGTACGTCTTCGGCGGATGTCCCGTCGGACCGAGCAGCACGGGCAGGACGCGGCCGTCCATGGGGCCGCCCTCGAAAGGGGTGTCTTCGCTCTTCACGCCACCAGTGTCGATCAGGTCTCCGCGGCGAGCGCACCGTGCACCACGTCCGCGGTCTGCGGATCGCGCGCGGCGGTCACCGTGAGGACGGCGACGAACTGGTCCACCAGCCAGTCCCGCAGCTCCTCGGCGGGCGGCTGCTTGTCCTCGTCGAGCCAGATGAGCGAGGCCGCCTCCACGGCGGTGATCCACATCCGGACCGTCATCCGCAGCCGGGGGCCGGGTGCGGCCACGCCGAGGTGGCTGTAGATGTGCTCGGCCGCGGCCCGGCGCACGCCGTCCACGATGGCGGTCGTACGGGAGGTCTCGACGACGCTGCCGCCCTGGAGGAGGGCGCTGAAGCCGGCGTCGTGCCGGCCCACGAAGGCCAGGTAGCGGTCCAGGGCGCGGCCGAGGCGGGGCAGCAGGGGGCCGTCGTGCGGTTCGTCGAAGCAGTGCCGGAGGTCCTCGGCGGCGGAGCGGAGCGCGGCCTCGTAGAGCTGCTGCTTGCCGCCGGGGAAGTACCGGTACACCAGGGGCCGGGAAACCCCGGCGGCTTCCGCCACGTCGTCGAGCGAGATGTCCTCCGGTGCGCGGTGCGCGAAGAGGGAGAGCGCGGCGTCGAGCAGCTGACTACGACGCTCCTCGACGCTGAGACGGCGGTAGGCGGGGGCGGCGGGGGTCATGACGTGCAGCGTAATCACCGCCCCCGCGGTGTGCCTACGCCAGCAGCCCGGACGACCGCCACAACCGCCGCCCCACCCCCCGCAGCACCCCGATGTCGTCCAGGAAGTCGGTCAGCCGCTTGGATCCCGTCTGCATGACCTCCCGGCGGTGGGCGCTGGCCTTCACCTGGGCCATCGCCTCCCGCTTGTCCAGGCCGACGTTCGTGTAGACGTCGGGGTTGACGAAGGCGACGGAGAACACGCGGGCGAACTCCCCGGAGGTCACGCGCGTGAACTCCTGCGACCACCTCGGCGCGGTCACCATCTGGCGGCGCAGCTCCTCACGGGCGTACCGCACGTGCCGGGCCTCCTCCACCACGTGGATGCGGGTGACGCCCCGGATCAGGGGCTGGACCCGCTCGTCGGGGAAGGTCAGCCGCTGCATCCAGTCGAGGACCTCCTCGCCGAGCAGGGTCGCCGTGAAGGACCCGGGGGTGGTGGAGATCGTCTTGAAGAGGCGGCCGAGGTTCTGGTGCACGCGGCTCACCGGGTACCAGGGCGTGCCGCCGTGCGCGATCAGCCGGGCGAACATCTTCGAGTGGCGGCACTCGTCCTCGATCTCGGTGAGCGCGTACCGCACATGGGCGCTCGTCGCCGCCTTGTCGTAGATGTGCCGGACGAGCAGCTGCATCAGGATGATCTCGAACCAGATGCCGAGGGAGGCCAGCGCCGCCGCCTCGTGCTGCGACAGCAGGATCCGCTGCTCCTCGCTCATCCGCTTCCACATCGGCGTGTCGTACAGCGACACCAGCTCCGGCGGCCAGAACCACTTGCCCTCCTCGTAGGGCGCGTCCCAGTCGAGCTCCTTGTCCGGGTCGAAGGAGTGCTTGGCGGAGGAGGCGAGCAGCCGCTCGGCCACCTGCTCCCGGTCCTTGAGCAGCCCGAGCGCATCGCGCAGTCCGTCGAGCGCGTCGGCTTCCGTGAGGGTCGTCATGGCTCTTATGAGACTGCTTGTCAGCAAGGCGCGTCAATCCCTCGTGCGGTGATCACTCCGTGGAGCGGCGAATCGGGAGATCCCCCTGGGTAGGCTGGTCGTGTCCGCCAGGCTCCGGCACATGGGAGTGATCATGAGCGCCGCACGCGAGTACGGGCTGGACGAGGACTACGAGTGGGCCCGTCCGCCGGCCGAGGGCTGGACGGCGGACGACCTCGACCGGCTCCCGAACCTGCCTCCGCACACGGAGCTGATCGACGGGAGCCTCGTCTTCGTGAGTCCGCAGACCGAGTTTCACATGTTCACGTTGCGTCTGTTCGAGAACAGCCTGCTGGATCAGGCACCGGTGGAGTTCGAGGTCTTCCGCGAGTTCACCGTGAAGCTCGACAAGCGCAACCGCCCGGAGCCCGACATCCTGGTGATCCGGGCCGGCGCGGACACAGGGCCGCGCCGGACGTGCGTAAAGCCCGAGGACCTCGTGCTCGCCGTCGAGATCGTCTCGGAGGACTCCGAGGATCGTGACCGGAAGGTCAAGCCCTGGAAGTATGCGAACGCAGGCATTCGTCACTACTGGCGGGTGGAGGAGAACAACGGTTCGCCCGTCGTGTACGTATATGAACTCGATCCCGCCACCAGCAAGTACGTTCCCACGGGCGTCCACCACGACCGGCTCAAGGTCGGCGAGCCGTTCCTCATCGACATCGACCTCACCGCGGGCAACCGTCGGCGCCGGATGACCGCCGAGAGCAACTAGGCCGAGCAGCCCAGCCCTTCCGGCACCTCGAACGCCACCGGCTCCGCTCCCTGCGCGGGGAACGACGTGCGCAGGGTGAAGGCGTACGGCGTCGGGCCGTGCGTCCGCAGGTGGAGCAGCCGGGCCTCCGCCTCCGCGACCGTCGGACGGTGGCCGGACGGAACCCACCACAGGGCCGTCATCGCCTCCTGGACCCGCTCGAACCACTCGCGCCGGCGGGACAGCATCTCGCGGTGGCGCCCCTGGTACATGTACGCGGTCAGAGCGTCGGCGTCCCGCCACACCGACATGTTGACGATCAGCCACGCGTCGCCGAAGACCTGGATGTCGGTGGCGTCGCCGTTCTCCGACTGCAGTCGCCACACGAAGCCGTTCGCCGCGTCCGCGTCGGCGTTGACCGGGTCGAGGGCGTCCACGAAATCCTTCAACTGCGGTGAGTCCAGCGGGAACCTGAGGCGCGCGAGATTGACCTGGGCGAGTTGGAAAGCGGCGGCGTCAGTCATGAGCGCACGGTAGGACGGACCTGACCCGCCCGGAAGTCCCCGTCTCACGAGGTGAGCACCGCCTCCATCACCGCCTTCGCGATCGGCGCCGCGAGACCGCCCCCGGTGATGTCCCGCCGGTTCGCCGCCGAGTCCTCCACCACCACCGCGACCGCCACCTTCGGCTCCGGGTCCCGGTCCCCCTGCGCCCATGAGACGAACCACGCGTACGGCGTCCCGGCGTTGCCGATGCCGTGCTGCGCGGTGCCGGTCTTGCCGCCGACGGTCGCGCCGGGGATCGCGGCGTTCCGGCCGGTGCCCTCCCGCACCACGTCCGTCATCAGCTGCCGCAGCCGCCGCGCGGTCGACGGGTGGATCGCCTGCCGCGCCGGGCGCGGGCCGGCCGCGGCGACCGTCGCGCCGTTCCGCCGGGTCGTGCGCTCCACCAGGTACGGCGGGCGCACCTGACCTCCGTTGGCGACGGCCGCCGCGACCATCGCCATCTGCAGGGGGGTGGCCCGCGTGTTGTACTGCCCGATCGAGGACAGCGCCAACTGCGCCCTGTCCAGCGAGGTGTCGAAGGTGCTCTGCGACACGGAGAAGGGGATGCGCAGGTCCGTCGCGTTGAACCCGAACGCCTCCGCCGTGGTCACCATGTCCGTCAGCCCCACGTCCACGCCGAGCTTCGCGAACACCGTGTTGCACGACAACATGAAGGCGTCCCGCAGTGAGGCGTCCTCGCACCCCCTGGACGGGTTCGTCAGGCGGGTCCTCGTCCCGGGGAGGGTGTAGGGGTCGGGGGAGTCGGTCGGTGCGTCCAGGTCCCTGGCCACCCCCGCGTCCAGCGCCGCCGCCGCGGTCACCACCTTGAAGGTCGACCCCGGCGGATACGTCTGCCGCACCGCCCGGTTCAGCATCGGCCGGTCCGGATCGGCGTTCAGCCGCACCCACGCCTCCTCGGCCGCCGGCCCGTTGCCGGACAGGGCGGTGGGGTCGTACGACGGCGCCGAGAAGAGCGCCAGGACCCGCCCGGTCGACGGCTCCACCGCCGCCACCGCGCCCTTGCGCCCGGCCAGCCCCTGGTACGCCGCCCGCTGCGCCCCCGGGTCGAGGGTCGTCACGACGTTCCCGCCGGAGGGCCGGGCGCGGGTGACGTCGCTCAGCAGCGGGAACGGCGCCAGCAGCGGGTCGGTGCCGGACAGGACGCCGTCCTCCGTGTGCTCCAGGAGCGTCGTCCCGTACACCTGCGAGGCGAAGCCGGTCACCGGCGCGTACAACGGCCCGTCGACGTAGGAACGTTCGTAGCGCAGCTGCTCCCCGGTGTCCCGGGAGCCGGTCACCGGCTCGCCGGCGATCAGGATGTCGCCCCGGGGCTGGCCGTACCGGGCGATGTCGGCCCGCCGGTTGGCCGGGTTGTCGTCGTAGGAGGCGGAGCGGACGACCTGGACGCGGGTGGCGTTGACCAGGAGGGCCACCAGCAGCAGGGCGCAGAAGACGGCGGCGTGCCGGATGTGACGGCTCATCACGGGGTCACCTCGCGTCCCCACGGAGCACCTCGTGTCTCACGGGGCCGCCTTCCCGTCGTACTGCCGCCGCGCCGAGTCGCTCACCCGGATCAGCAGCGCCACGATCGCCCAGTTGGTGACGACCGACGAGCCCCCCTGGGCCAGGAACGGCATCGCCATCCCGGTCAGCGGGATCAGACCGGTCACCCCGCCCGCGATCACGAACACCTGCAGCGCCACGATCGAGGCGAGGCCGATCGCCAGGAGACGGCCGAAGGGGTCGCGCAGGGCGAGGCCGGCCCGGTAGCCCCGCTCCACCAGGAGCCCGTACAGGAGGAAGAGGGCGGAGAGCCCGGCCAGGCCCAGTTCCTCCCCGGCCGTCGCCAGGATGAAGTCCGACTTCACGGCGAAACCGATCAGGACGGAGTGGCCGAGGCCCAGGCCGGTGCCGAGCACGTCGCCGGCCGCGAAGGAGAACAGGGACTGCGCCAGCTGATTGGGGCCCCGGCCCGCCTCGATCGAGGCGAACGGGTGCAGCCAGTCCTCGACCCGGCTGTGCACGTGCGGCTCCAGCCAGCCGACGGCGACCGCGCCGAGCGAGGCCAGCACCAGGCCGACCGTGATCCAGCCGGTGCGGCCGGTGGCCACGTACAGCATGACGACGAACAGGCCGAAGAAGAGCAGTGAGGTGCCCAGGTCGCGTTCGAGGACGAGGACGCCGACGCTCAGCAGCCAGATCGCGACGATCGGGCCGAGGACGCGCCCGGTGGGCAGCTGCATCCACCAGATCTTCCGGCCCGCGTACGCCAGCGCCGTGCGGTTGGCCGCCAGGTACGCGGCGAAGAACACCGCGAGCAGCACCTTCGCGAACTCGCCCGGCTGGATGGAGAACCCCGCGATCCGGACCCAGATACGGGCGCCGTTGACCGACGGGAACAGGACCGGCAGCGTCAGCAGGGCGAGGGCGGCGACCACGGACACGTACGCGTACCGCTGGAGCACCCGGTGGTCGCGCAGCGCGGCCACCACGAAGATGAACAGGGCCACGCCCAGCGTCGACCACACCAGTTGGGTGGGCGCCGCCCGGTCGCCGGGCGTCTCCAGGTCCAGCCGGTAGATCAGCACCAGGCCGATCCCGTTGAGCAGCACGGCGATGGGCAGCAGGAGAGGGTCGGCGTAGGGGGCGCGCAGCCGTACCGCCAGGTGCGCCAGCAGCGCGAGCACACCGAGGCCGGCGCCGTAGCCCGCGGCGCCCGGTGGGACCGTGCCGCTCCTGGCGACGCCGACGGCGCAGTAGCCGTACACCGACAGCAGGACGGCCAGGAGGATGAGGGCGAGCTCGACGCCGCGGCGCCGGGGGAGGTGGACCGCGGGGGTCGGCGCGTCGACCGCCCGGTCGATGGTTTCGGCTCCGGCTCGCGTCATGTCCGGAACTTACCCAAATGTGGCTCCTTATGAGCCTTGGACGGATTTTCGGATCGGTGTCACCGGGTGGACGGCCCGGCGGCGCAGGGCATGCCCGCAGCGGTTATGGCGAGGCGGGCGAGGTCGGGGCACAGGCGCATGGCCACCTCCACGCGGGGGGACGAAACTGACTGTTCGCCACATTAGGGGCGACCGGCGTCCGGTGCCCGTCACACTGCGCCGTCGGGGACACCGTCCCCGGTGGGAGGCGTCCCGGGCAGCGCCAGCGTGGCCACCGCGCCGCCGTCCGGAGCGTTGGCGAACGTCAGCCGCGCACCGAGCACCTCCGCCTGGCCGACCGCGATCGTCAGCCCGAGCCCGTGCCCCTTCGACCCGCCCTCGGTGCGGAACCGCTGCGGCCCGTGCGCCACGAGGTACCCCGGATAGCCGTCCCCGTGGTCCCGTACGGTCACCACCGGCCCGTCCACGGTCAGCACCACCGGCGCCCGCCCGTGCCGGTGCGCGTTGGAGACGAGGTTGCCCAGCACCCGCTCCAGCCGCCGCCGGTCCGTCTCCACACGGGCGTCCCGCACGACCCGGACCTCCGTCTCCGTCCCCGCCGCCCGCACCACCCGCCCGGCCAGCGCGCCCAGCTCCTCGCTGTCCAGCTCCAGCCGCTCCCGCCCGGTGTCCAGGCGGGAGATCTCCAGCAGGTCCTCGGTGAGGGTGCGCAGCGCCGCCACCCGGTCGCGCACCAGCTCCGTCGGCCGGCCCGGCGGCAGCAACTCGGCCGCGGCGTGCAGCCCGGTCAGCGGGGTGCGCAGCTCGTGCGCCACGTCGGCGGTGAAGCGCTGCTCGCTCAGCAGCTTGCCCTGCAGCGAGGACGCCATCGTGTCCAGGGCCGCCGCGACCGCCGCCACCTCGTCCTGGAGGCGCGCCGGCTCCTTCGTCCGCGGATCGTCCACCCGCGCGTCCAGATCCCCGGCGCTGATCCGCCGGGCCACCCGCGCCGTGGTGTGCAGCCGCCGGGTCACCCGGGTCACCGCGAACGCGCCGACCACCAGCGTCGCGCCGATCGCCAGAACCGACGACCACAGGATCGCGCTGTCCAGCGCCTCGATGGTGCGCGCCTGCTGCCCGTAGTCGACCGCCACGGCCAGCACCCGCCCGCCGTCGGCCGGGCCCGCCGCCCACATCACGGGCCGCCCGCGGTGGTCGGCGACCATCGTGCCGCGCTCCCCGCCCGCCGCGAGCTCCCGCAGCGCCGCGGGCAGCCCCTCGGAGTCCACCCCGGCCCACGGCATCAGCCGGTTCCCGGCCTCGTACGCCTCCGTCGCGTCCGTCAGCCGGGACAGCGCGAGGTCCCGGGCCTGGCCGACGGTCTGGTCGGTCACCTGGACGTGCACCAGCACACCGAGCAGGGCGGCGAGGGCGCAGCACATCACCGTGATGAACACGGCCGCCTTCACCGCCAGCGTGCCGGCACACCGGGGGAGGGCGGGTCTCATCGTCCGCTCGCCGAGGAGGACGGCAGGGGCTTCCCAGGGGTGTTCCCGGGAGCGCCCGTGGTGCCCGGGCCGTGCCTGCGGCCGTCGGAGCGCAGCATCTCGTCGTGGGTGAGCAGCATCGCCTTCCGCTCGGGGTCCCAGGTCCACTGGAGCCGGTACTCGTACTCGGCGAGGTCGGAGGGCGAACGGATGATCACCGACCGCCCGGCCAGCTCGACCGCGCTCACCGCGTCCTCCCAGGCCATCACCCGCAGCAGCCGGTGCTGGTCCACGGTGTAGACGCGGATGGCGGTCAGGTCGCCGGGCAGCATCCGGAAGCCCAGGGTCAGGTCGGCACGCCCGTCGCCGGTGAGGTCCCGGTAGTAGGGCTGCAGGACGGGGCACCGGCTCGCGGAGGCGCCGCCGCTGTTTGTGGCGCCCGGGCTGTCGGGCGCGCCCGTGCCGTCCGTGGCGCCCGGGCTGTCGGGTGCGCCGGTGCCGTCCGCGGCGTCCGTGCCCTCCTCGGCGCAGTGGGCCATCCCGCGGGCGGTGTCGCGGTAGGGCGCCTCGTCCCCCTCGTAGTCGTCGGGGTTCGCGTCGATCTCGGCGCGGACGATCGCCGTCGGGTCGACCTCGCGGATGTCGTCCCCGGGGACCGCCACGCCCTTGATCGTCTCGGTGTCCGCCTCCTCGATGTCCCAGGCCGGGCTGGAGGCCGGTGTCAGCTGCGGCCAGAGCCGGGCCGGGCTGATCGCGGTGGGAGTCGCTCCCGCGCCGCGCAGCCCGCCGGCGTCGCCGCAGCCCGCGACGGCCGACGCCAGCAGGGCGACGGACGCGACGGCGAGGAGGCGGCGGCTGGGGGACACGGGGCTCCTGTGATCATGGCGGCGGTCGGCCGCGTACACCTTATTCGCGGGGAAGTCCCATTTGCGTACCGGGAGGTGCGGGGACCGGTCGGTGGGGCGGTGCGGGGACCGGTGGGGGAGGGGCGGGGTCGTACCAGGAGGGGGTCGGGCTGGAGAAACGATTACTCGGCCAGCTCCTCCAATAGCCGGGCCGTCGACAGGCCCGCCCGCAGGTACTCCACGAACAGCTCGTTGTGCAGGGCCCAGGGCGAGCGCCGCGACCGTATCAGCCGGATCGCGTCCTCCGCCGCGTGACCCCGGCGCACCAGCGCGTGCGCGACCACCAGCCCCGAACGGTTGTAGCCGTGCCGGCAGCGGACCAGGACCGTGAGCCCCTCGTCCAGCGCCTCGCCCGCCGCCTGCGCCAGACGCATCACCCCGGCGAGCTGGGTGCCGTCCAGGGGGCCGTCGGGGATCGGCCACACCTGGTGCCGCACGCCCCGGTCCGGCCCGTGCCCGGGCAGCCGCAACAGGGTCTGGACGAGATCGAACTCGCCCCGCACCACCGCGTACTCCCGCTGCCCGGCGCCGCCGCGGAACTCGAGCCCGCCCATCCACAGGCCGGGCACGATCTCGTTCCACGCGGCGTCCGGAGCCGGTACGCCGGATTGTCCACTGCGGGTCCGCAACGACGCCACCCCCACCGCGCACGTCCCTGGCCTGCTCGACTCCTCCCACGGTAGCCGCCTTCTTGCCCCTGGAGCACCCCACCTGTTCCCATGGTCATGGGGTGATGGTGCATGAGCGGACTGCGCGTCATACCGACCTGGCGACACGGCCAGGAGCGGCTCTACGTCTGCCTGACGGACGGCAGGAACATCGCCTGGTACGACCGCGAGGCCGGCCGGGTCAACGTGCTCGCCGACGAGCGCAAAGAGGACGTCCTGGAGGCGCTCGGCCCCTTCCTGACCGGCCCGGTCACGGTCGGCCCGCCCCCGGTCCCCACCCCCGCCGAGCTGGCCCGCCTCGCCCTCCACCCGGACGACGACCTGGCTCCCAACCGACCCGGCGAGGCCCTGCTGGTCGCCCTGGAGCGCGACCCCGGCCCCGCCCACCGGCTGCGTCCCGACCCGCGCCGCCGCGCCCTCGAGGCCGAGCAGACGGTCGGTGAGGCCCTGGACCTGCTCGACGGCTACGGCTGGCACACCCTGCACTCCGTCCCGCTGCCCGGCGGCGACCGCATCCACCACCTGGCCATCGGCCCCGGCGGCCTGTTCGCCGTCCACGCCCTGTACGCGCGCAAGCAGAAGGTCCTGGTCGCCGACCCGACGGTCGGCCTGGGCCGCCACGACCCGTATCCGCTGCTGCGCCGCATCCGGGCCGACGCCGACCGGGCGTCCCACGCCCTGACGGCCGAGGTCCGCCCGGTGCTCGCCCTGGTGAGCCCGGCCGACGTACGGATGGCCACGCCCCCGCGCGAGGTCCGCGTCCTGCGCGACACGGAACTGCCCGCGCTGGCCAGGACGGGCGGGGTCCTGAAGCCGGCGGACGTGGAGGGCCTGCACGCGATGGCCCGGGACAGGGGGACGTGGGCCTCCGGCGGTTGAGCCGGCGCAGTGCGGGCCGTCGGCGGTGACCGCCTCGGGGCTGCCGCGATCTCGGGGCCCGTTGTGGACGGTTCACGTGCGCGGGGCCCGGCAGGGGGCGCGGAGACGGGGTGGAGGCGCGAGGCCGGACACGGGACGTGAGGCCGGACACGGGACGTGAGGCCGGACGTGGGATGTGAGGCCGGACGTGGGACGTGAGGCCTCGTCGGAGGCGTGAGCCGGGGCGGAGTCGCGGTTCAGGCCGGGGCACGGACCGGCAGGGGCGCGGAGCCGAACAGCGAGGGCGAGGCCGGACACGGGGTGGAGGCGCGAGGCCGGACACGGGACATGAGGCCGGACGTGGGACGTGAAGCCTCGTCGGAGGCGTGAGCCGGGGCGGAGTCGCGGTCCAGGCCGGGGCACGGACCGGCAGGGGCGCGGAGCCGAACAGCGAGGGCGAGGCCGGACACGGGGGTCTCGGGCTGGGTCGGAGTCGCGGTCCGGGGGAGTGAGACAGGGCAGAGGACCCGAGGCCGGAACAGGAGGCCCGAGGCCCGGCACGGGGCGCGGGGCCGGGCACGGGGCGCAGGGCCGGGCGCGAGCCCGGGGCCGGGCCGGCCGCCCGCCCCTGCACCGCTCAGGGCAGCCGTCCGGCGCCCCCGGTGTCGAACAAGGGGGCGAGCAGGTCGCCGTGGTCCCGGACCCGGGACATGACGTCCTCCGCCCGGAACTCCAGTTGCTCCGGCGTCCCGCACTCCTCGACCTCCTCCCAGGTCACGGGCGCCGACACGGTGGGCTCCGGACGCGCCCGCAGGGTGTAGGGCGTGGCGGTGGTCTTGCGCGCCGCGTTCTGGCTCCAGTCGACGAAGACCTTGCCCGGGCGGAGACTGCGCGTCATCCGGTGGAGGGCCAGCCGGGGCATCGTCCGCTCCGCCTCCACCGCGAGCCGCTTGGCGTAGTCCGTGACCTGTTCGGACGACGAGCCCCGCACCGCCGCCAGCAGGTGCAGGCCCTTCGACCCGGACGTCTTCGCGTACGCCTCGATCCCGTCCGCCGCCAGCCGGTCCCGCAGCCACAGCGCGACCTCGCAGCACTCGACGACGGTCGCGGGCGCGCCGGGGTCGAGGTCGAAGACGATCCGGTCGGCCTCCTCGGGGTCCTGGACCACCCACTGGGGCGTATGGAACTCGGTGACCAGGTTCGCCGACCACATCAGGCTGGCGAGGTCCTGGACGAGCACCATCCGGGCGGGCCCCTCCGCCCGCGGCACCTCGGCGGTGGTGACCCACTCGGGGGTGCCCGGGGGCACGTTCTTGGCGAAGAACTGCTGCCCGCCGGGCCCGTCCGGGTAGCGCAGAAAGGACAGCGGCCGGTCCCGCAGATGGGGCAGCAGGGCCTCGGCGACCGTCGCGTAGTAGTGCAGCACCTCGCCCTTGGTGAAGCCGGTCGCCGGATACAGCACCTTCTCCAGATTGCTCAGCGCGAGCCGTCGCCCCTCCACCTCTGTAATCGGCGTCATACGATGAGAATCACATAATTCGCGAAGATTATTTACCTACGTCGCTTTTGTCAGCTCACGCCCCGAAAGGTGCTGCACGTGCGATCCATCTGGAACGGCGCCATCTCCTTCGGCCTCGTCAGCATCCCGATCAAGCTGGTGAACGCCACCGAGAGCCACTCGATCTCCTTCCGACAGATCCACACCGAGGACGGCGGCCGCATCCGCTACCGCAAGGTGTGCGAGCTGGAGGACCGCGAGGTGACGCAGGGGGAGATCGGCAAGGGGTACGAGGACGCCGACGGCACGATCATCCCGATCACCGACGAGGACCTGTCCCACCTGCCGATCCCGACCGCGAAGACCATCGAGATCGTCGCCTTCGTGCCGGCCGAACGGATCGACCCGCTCCAGATGGACGCCGCTTACTACCTCCAGGCGGGCGGCGCCCCGGCCGCCAAGCCGTACACCCTGCTGCGGGAGGCACTCAAACGCAGCAACAAGGTCGCCATCGCGAAGTACGCGCTGCGCGGCCGCGAACGCCTCGGCATGCTCCGCGTGGTGGGCGACGCGATCGCCATGCACGGCCTGCTCTGGCCCGACGAGGTCCGCGCCCCGGAGGGCGTCGCCCCGGACACCTCCGTCACCGTCCGCGACAAGGAGCTCGACCTCGCGGACGCCCTGATGGACACCCTCGGCGAGGTCGACATGGAGGACCTCCACGATGAGTACCGTGAGGCCCTCGAGGAGGTCGTCGCCGCGAAGGCGGCCGGCGAGATCCCGCCGGAGGCTCCCGCCCCCGCGGCCGGCGGCAAGGTGCTCGACCTGATGGCCGCCCTGGAGAAGAGCGTGCGCGCGGCGAGGGAGTCGCGCGGCGAGGCACCGGCGGAACCGGCGGAACCGGAGAAGTCCGAGGTCAGAGACCTGCCGCAGCGGAAGTCGGCCCGCACGGCGCCGAAGCGGACGGGCGGGAAGAAGTCGACGTCGACGGCGAAGAAGACGGCCGCCTCCGGCACGGCGAGGAAGTCGACGGCGAAGTCGGCGCAGGGCGCGAAGAAGGCGGCGGCGTCGAAGAGCACGGCGAAGAGCACCGCCAAGAAGACGGCGGCGAAGAAGACGCCCGCAAAGAAGACGGCAGCCCGGAAACGCACGGCGTGACCGACCCGGCCCCGCGGACCCGCCGCGAGCCCCGGGTCAGACGGCTTCCTCCAGGGCCCCGGAGGCCCGCGCCTGCGCTCCCGCCGCGGGTTCCCCGGCCGGCCGCCGAGGCGCCCGGCGGGGGAGTGCGACCAGCACCGTCCCCACCCCCAGCCCCAGCGCGGCCCACACCGGGAACCTCCCCCCGTACGCGAACCCGTGCCCGGCGAAGTACGCCAGCGCCCAGACGCTCAGACCCAGGCCGGCCCACATCCGCCAGGCTTCCCGCGGCCCGGCGTCGGGACGGACGCCCACGTCCAGCGAGGCCAGCCGACGCTCAAGGGGCAGCAGCACCCGTACGACCCCCAGCAGGACGCCCCCGAGCACCACCAGCCACGGCACCCGCCACGCCCACCACGCCGGTGAGCCGAAGTCGGGCTGAGGGGCGAGCCCGGTCAGATAGAAGGCGGCGGCGACCACCAGCACCGGCAGCATGTGCCACAGGTACAGGGTCATGCTGACGGCCCCCGTCCCGCGCACCGCCCACCACACCCGCTCCCGCTCCAGCATCCGCCGCACCACGGGGGCCACGAGCAGGCACAGCCCGACCTGGGATAGGGCCCACGCCAGCATGGCCGCCGAGGGCGGGTCGGTGTTGCTGGGATCCTGCCCCGTCACCAGGATCAGACTGACCGGAAACGGCCCGGCCCCGACGAGCGCGGCGAACCCCACCCCACCCCCCACGGCCAGAGCGGCCGGCAGTGTCCTTCTGCCCCCCACCAGACCGTCCCGCCAGCAGAAGCCGAACTGGTAGACGACGCCCCACACGAGCACGTAGTTGAGCCCTCCGACGTACGGCAGACCCGCCGAGAGGTCCAGGACCCCGACGAGGAGGGCGAGGCAGCCCCACCCCGTCGGAACGAGCAGCCCCCACCGCCGGTGCAGGGCGTGCAGGGCCGGAGTCAGCGCGCTGAGCAGCAGGTACACCGGCAGGAACCAGAACTGCATGGCCATGGCCCACCCCACCAGCGCCAGCGTGGACGGATCCACGCCGACAGCCGAGGACACCCCGACGGCCACCAGTACGAGCCCGCTGTAGACGCCCGCCGGCAACAGCAGCCGTACCGCCCGCTGCCCCACCCACCCGGCGGCCGTCCCGCCCGCCTCCCGCGCCCGCGTCCAGGACCCGCCCGCCGCGTACCCCCCGGCGAGGAAGAACAGCGGCATGATCTGGAACCCCAGCGTCAGCCACTGCGTCCAGGGCACCGTCGCCAGCAGCTCCGGCGCCTCGATCGCCCCGTCCGGATGCCGCACCAGACCGGTGATGAGCCAGTGCCCGAGCAAGACCAGCAGGATGGCCCACGCCCGAAGAAAGTCGACATACCGGTCCCGTCCCATACCCGCCATGCTCCCGCACCCCTCAACTCCCCCACCCCACAACGCCCTTGTCGCAACCAAGCCGTGGCCGACGCGACACAGTCAAGGCTCCCGACCTTTCTGCGCTCACCGTGGGACCGCGTCCGCGCCGGCCTCCACTCCAAGGTGGAGATTTCCCGACTCTCGTCACGGAGCGTGTTCGAGCGGTTCTACTCTGCTTTCGGCGTGTGGATGCTTCGGACGGAGAGTGAGGGCCGCGGATGACCGTGTCGGGGCGGGTGGACGGTACGGAGACGGAAGAGGCCTACGACGAGGTCGAGCAGCTGAACGACCTGAACCGCGCGGTCGGTAAGCAGCTGAGGCTGCTGCGGGAGCGGGCCGGGCTCATGCAGCGGGACGTCGGGGACCGGCTGGGGTACGGCCCGGATCTGATCTCCGCGCTGGAGAGGGGCGTACGCACGCCACAGCGTGAGTTCCTCCAGGCCGTGGACGAACTCCTCGACGCGGGCGGGCTGCTGAAGGCGCTGGCCGAGGACGTGGAGCGGGCCAAGTCGAAGGCTCGGGTCCGGCATCCGGCATGGTTCAAGGACTATGCGCGGCTGGAGAAGAGCGCGGTCGAGATCAACTTCTACAACAACCATGATGTGCCCGGTCTCTTGCAGACCGAGCGGCGGACCCGTGCGCTGTACGTGATGCGCAAACCGGTGCTGGACCCGGACACCGTCGAGCAGCGCGTGGCATCTCGGGTGGACCGGCAGGACATCCTGACTCGCCGGCCCCTTCCGGTGGTGACGGCAGTGATCGAGGAGGTGGTGCTGCGCCGTCCTCTCGGCGGCTGGGACATTCACCAGGAACAGTTGCGGCATCTGCTCAAGCTCGGGCGGTTGCCCAATGTGGAGCTTCAGGTGATGCCTTCGGTGTGCAGTGAACACGCCGGAATGGGCGGGCCGTTCGTGCTGCTGGCACCCAAAGGGAAGCCGCAGGTCGGATACACGGAGACGCAGAGCAACAGCAACCTCATCACGGAGCCGGAGGAGGTGCGGATGCTCGCCGCACGGTACGGGAGCATCAGAGCACAGGCGCTTACGATGCAGGAGTCCCTTGCCCTGATCGAGAGCTTGCTGGGAGAGCGATGAGTACCGCTGAGTCCGTCCCCCGCGCCTGGTTCAAGAGCAGCTACAGCGGCAACGAGGGCGGCGAATGCCTGGAGGCCGCCATCACGCCCGGCACCATCCACATCCGCGACTCCAAGGCCCCCGCCCGCGCCCAACTGGCCTTCCGCCCTGCGGAGTGGAGCGCGTTCGTGCGGCACGCGGCCCACCGTAGCTGACCGCTCGACCTTCTTGCGGGTCGTGAGACCCACGTACCGCACCCGTTGCCGGAGCCCTCGCCGCCGTCTCGGCCGTGCCCCACGGTCGAGACGGCGGTGTCCTCGTCGCGTCCGCAGGGACTGCTTGACGCCACTGATGTTACCGGTAACATCGACGCTCGTCGGAGTTACTGGCCGCCCACGCCGCAGTGGGCCGTCCCTTGGAGCCCGCGTGACCGACCACCGCACGGCGCGCCGCGCCCCCCTCCCACCCGCCCCGGCCCCCGTCTTCACCCCCACCGCCGTGGTCGCGTCCTGCGTCGGCTTCGTCCTGATCGGCGCTCTCCAGGCCCTGTACGGACCGGCGATCCCGGCCCTGCGGGAGGAGTTCGCCCTCTCACCCTCGGCCGCCGGCCTCGCCCTGAGCGCCCACTTCATCGGCGGCGTCGCCGGCGTCCTCCTCTTCGACCGGCTGTACGGCCGCACCGGCAACCGCCGGATCCTCGGCACCTCGTACCTGCTGATGGCCCTCGGCGCAGCAGGCTTCGCGCTGGCACCGAACTGGCCCGCCGCACTGGCCGCCGCCCTCCTCGCCGGCCTCGGCTTCGGCGGCATCGACTACGGCCTCAACCAGCTCTTCGCCGTCGGCTTCGGCCACCGTTCCGCCGCACTGCTGAACATCCTCAACGCCCACTTCGGCGTCGGCGCGATCCTCGGCCCCGCCCTGATCGGGGCGGCCGGCGCCGACCACTACCCGGCGATCTTCCTCGGCTTCGCCCTGGCCAACCTGCCGCTCCTCCTGTGCCTGAAGGGTGTGCGCGACCGCGCCCCGCAGCCGACGACCCCCCAGACCGCCGCCACAACAGGCGCGCTGGGCCGCAGCCTGACCTCCGTCCTGACCGTCTTCGTCACCCTCTACGTCCTGCACGTCGGCATCGAGGCCGGCGTCGGCGGCTGGGAACCGACCCACCTGGAGACCGTCGGCTACGGCGCCGGCATCGCCGCCACCGCCACCTCCGTCTACTGGCTGATGATGACCGTCGGCCGCTTCCTGGTGGCCCCGCTCGCCCTGCGCTTCTCGGCCCCGGCCATCATCACCGTCTCCTGCGCCGGCATGACCGCCTGCCTGCTGCTGGCCGCCGTACCCGCCCTCGCGCCGTACGCCTACGCCGGCGTCGGCCTGTTCATCGCGCCCATCTTCCCCACCGGCCTGCCCTGGCTGCACCGTCTGGCTCCCCGGGCCCGACGGGCCGGCGCGGTGGTCATCGCCGCGTCGATGGTGGGCGGCGTGGCCGCCGGCCCGGCCCTCGGCAAGGTCATCGAGTGGTCCGGCATCCGCGCCGTACCCCTTCTCCTGGCCGCCGTCTCCGCCGTCTGCCTGGCAGCGACCACCTGGCTGATCCGAACGACCCGCCAGACAGCCACCTGACAGAAGCCCAACCCACCCACACCCGCCCTCGCACCGGCCCGAACCACGGAACCGCAGCGCACCCGGCACGCTCCCGAACCCACCAACGGACCGGGCCGATCCACGGGACCGCAGCGCACCCGGCACGCTCCCGAACCCACCAACGGACCGGGCCGATCCACGGAACCGCAGCGCACCCGGCACGCTCCCGCACCCGCCAACAACGCACCGGAGCGGGTCGTGGCGGTGCGGCGCAGCCCGTCGCGTAGCGCTGCACAGCCAAGGTGTCCGCTGGTACCAGCAGGCGGCCGTATGCCCAACCGGCGACGGGCTCGCCGCACCGCCACGACCCCGACCCACCCACCGGCGAGAAGCGAGACGTTCACCGACGGCGAGCCGATCGCCCCGTCACGACCGCGACCCCGACCCACCCACCGGCGAGAAGCGAGACGTTCACCGACGGCGAGCCGATCGCCCCGTCACGACCGCGACCCACCCACGGGCGAGAAGCGAGGAACCCCCGACGGCGAACCGATCACCCCGCACCCGTCACGAGAACACGCGAACACGCCCACCACAGAAGGGACCCGACCTCCATGCCAGCCCTGACCACCACCCCCACCGGCTTCCTCCTCCACGGCCGACCGTTCAGGATCATCTCCGGCGCCCTGCACTACTTCCGCGTCCACCCCGCCCAATGGCCCGACCGCCTCCGCAAAGCCCGCCTGATGGGCCTCAACACCGTCGAGACCTACATCCCCTGGAACCTCCACCAGCCCGAACCCGACAGCCCCCTGGTCCTCGACGGCCTGCTCGACCTGCCCCGCTTCCTGCGGCTGGCGCAGGCGGAAGGCCTGCACGTCCTCCTGCGGCCGGGGCCCTACATCTGCGCCGAGTGGGACGGCGGCGGCCTGCCCGCTTGGCTCGTCGCAGACCACGACATCCGCCTCCGCACCAGCGACCCCCGCTTCACCGACGCCCTCGACCGCTACCTCGACCGCCTCCTCCCCCCGCTCCTCCCGCACCTCGCCGCCAACGGCGGCCCGGTGATCGCCGTACAGGTGGAGAACGAGTACGGCGCGTACGGCGACGACACCGCCTACCTGGAGCACGTCGAGCGGGCCCTTCGCTCCCGCGGAGTGGAGGAACTGCTGTTCACCTGCGACCAGGCCAACGCCAAGCACCTCACCGCGGGCAGTCCCCCCGGCACGCTCACCACCGGCACCTTCGGCAGCCGAATCGACGACCACCTGGCCGCACTGCGCGCCCACCGGCCCGAAGGGCCGCTGATGTGCGCGGAGTTCTGGATCGGATGGTTCGACCACTGGGGCGGCCCGCACCACACGCGGTCGGCGGAGGACACGGCGGCCGACCTCGACCGTCTGCTGTCGGCGGGCGCCTCCGTCAACATCTACATGTTCCACGGCGGCACCAACTTCGGCTTCACCAACGGCGCCAACCACCACCACACCTACGCCCCCACCGTCACGTCGTACGACTACGACGCCCCGCTCACCGAGAGCGGCGACCCCGGCCCCAAGTACCACGCCTTCCGCGACGTCATCGCCCGCCACGCACCGGTCCCCGACGAGCCGGTCCCGGCCCCGGGCCCCAAACTCCCGGTCACGACCGTCGACCTGGACCGCCGGGCTCCCCTCCTGCCGTACCTCCGCACGCTGGACGCGGCCGTACGCACCGAGGACCCGGTGACCATGGACGAACTCGGGGTGCGCAGCGGGTACGTGCTCTACCGCACGACCGTTCCGGGCGCGGGCGACGGCCTGTTGCACTTCGCGGGCGGGGTGGGGGACCGGGCGCAGGTCTTCGTGAACGGCGCCTCCGTCGGCGTACTGGAGCGCGAACGCCACGACGAGACACTGCCGGTACGGGTGCCGCAGCCCGGCGCCGTCCTCGAGGTCCTCGTGGAGAACCAGGGCGGGGTCAACTACGGGCCGCGCATCGGCGCCCCCAAGGGCCTGCTCGGACCGGTGTCCTTCCAGGGTGCGGCCCTGCGCGGCTGGGAGTGCCGACCCGTCCCGCTGGGAGACCTGGACGGGCTGCCGTTCGTGCCGTCGGACGCGGACACGGACGCCGTGCCCGCCTTCCACCAGGGGACGTTCGACGTGGACACCCCGGCCGACACGTTCCTGGCCCTGCCGGGGTGGACGAAGGGGCAGGCGTGGGTCAACGGCTTCCACCTCGGCCGCTACTGGAGCAGGGGCCCGCAGCACACCCTGTACGTCCCCGGCCCGGTCCTCCGCGAGGGCGCCAACGAACTGGTCCTGTTGGAGCTGCACGCCACCACCGGCACCCGCGCCCGGCTCATCGACACCCCCGACCTCGGCCCCGAAAACCACTGACGCCCCCACCACCCCCCCACCGCACCCACCACCCACCACACCCCCACCGCCATCACTGACCTCCGCCCGCCCAGCCCGCCCAGCCCGCCCCGCCCCATCCCGGCCTATCCTGTGGATCCGCCGGGACCGGGGCGGCCAGCGGCCCCCGGAACCACGCCGGACGACCGGAGCAGGCCGAGGAAAGAAGAGCGAACACCCACCATGACCACGCCAAGCGCCGCCGACGGCCCGGCGACCAGGGGACGCAGCCGGCGCAACTTCGCGGGCGCGCGTCCCGTGATGGACGACGTGGCGAAGCTGGCCGGTGTGTCGAAGCAGACGGTCTCCCGGGTGCTGAACGACCACCCCGCCGTCCGCCCCGAGACCCGCGAGGCGGTCCTCACCGCGATGCGCACCCTCGGCTACCGCCCCAGCCGCAGTGCACGCTCGCTGGCCAGCGGGCGGACCCGGATGCTCGGCGTGATCTCGTTCGACGCGGCCCGCTTCGGCCCGGCCTCCACCCTGACCGCGATCAACACGGCGGCGCAGGAGGCCGGCTATCTGATCAGCTCGATCGCCCTGGACACGGCCGACCGCGACACGGTCGTCCGGGCCGCGGACCGGCTGTCGGCGGAGGGCGCGGACGGCGTGATCGCGATCGCCCCGCAGCTGTGGGTGGCCAGGGCCCTCGCGGAGGCCCGCCTGGACACCCCGCTGGTCGTCCTGGACAACGACCTCGGCGACGGCACCCCCGTGGTCACCTCGGACGCCCGCGGCGGCGCCCGCAAGGCCACCGAACACCTCCTCGCCCTCGGCCACCCCACCGTCCGGCATGTGGCGGGCCCGTCCGGATGGACGTCGGCGGAGCGCCGGGCGGACAGCTGGCGGGCCACCCTGAAGGCGGCCGGCGCCCCTGTCGCCACCCCGCTCCGGGGAGACTGGAGCGCCGACTCCGGCTACGACCTTGGCCGCGAACTGGCGAAGAACCCCGAGGTCACCGCCGTCTTCGTGTCGAACGACCAGATGGCCCTGGGCGTCCTGCGCGCCCTGCACGAGGCCGGCCGACGCGTCCCGGAGGACGTCAGCGTGGTCGGCTACGACGACATCCCGGAGGCCGCCCACTTCCTCCCGCCCCTGACCACGGTCCGGACGGACTTCTCCGACATCGGCATCAGGGCCCTGCGCGTCCTCCTCGACCGCATCGACACCCCCACGACGCCCCCGGCGCCGCTGACGGTCGTCCCCGCGGAACTACGGGTCCGCGCCAGCACGGCACCGGCGCCGGCACGGCCCCAGGCACAGGCCCGGGCGCCGCACTGACCCCACAACCCGGACCGGGACCGCGACCGCGACCGCTCCCACGCCCGATGCCGGCACCCCGTCCGTCACTTCCGGTAACCGAGGATGCTCATCATGCCGGACTCGGAGTGGTACTGGTTGTGGCAGTGCACCATCCACAGCCCCGGGTTGTCGGCGTTGAAGTCGACCACGAGCTTGCGGTGCGGCAGCACCAGGGCGGTGTCCTTGCGGGCACCGACCGCGTCGATGCCGGTCATGGCGAAGGTGTGGCCGTGCAGGTGCATGGGGTGCCACATGTCGGTGGCGTTGATGAAGGTCAGCCGGACCCGTTCCCCCTCACGGACCGGATGGCGCTGCTCGATGGAGTAGGGCTGACGGTCGAAGCTCCAGTTGAACTGGTGCATGTTGCCGGTCAGTCTGAAGCGCATCTCTCGGTCCGGCTCGCGGTCGCAGAGGGCGACGGACTCGTGCGGCACGAGCCGCCTGGCCGGCACGACCCGCCCGTCGAGCTCGTCCGGATGCACGGAGGGCCGTGGCAGCCTCCCGCTGCCGGTGCGCAGGATCCCCAGGGCCCTCGCCTTCTTGCCCTCGGCGAGCGCGACCAGCGGGAACACCCCGTCCTTGGCGGTGACCAGCACGTCGTAACGTTCGGACATGCCCAGCAGCAGCGCGTCCGTCCTCCGGTGCTCGACCGGGTAGCCGTCGGTGTGCGTCACGGTCATCTCGTGGCCGCCCAGGGCGACCCGGAAGGCCGTGTCGCCTCCGGCGTTGATGATTCGCAGCCGGATCCGGTCCCCGGGACGGGCCCGGAAGACCGAAGGCGCGTGTGGCAGACGGCCGTTGACCAGGTAGTACGGATAGTCGACGTGGCCGCCCTCGCTGCGCAGCATCCTGCTGCGTGAGCCGTGCAGGACGCGGGAGGGGCCGTGTCTGCCGGATCCCGACCCGTGCCCGCCGCCGGACCCGCCGTGGCCGGAGTGCTCGTGGCCGAGGTCCTCCCCCATGTCCATCGGCGCCTTCTTGCCCTTGCGCAACTCGTCGAGCACGCCGTCAGGGGTGGAGCCCCGCACGCCGTCGAGCCAGTCGTCCAGGACGACGACCCACTCCTTGTCGTAGGACAGCGGCTCCTTGGGGTCCTCGACGATCAGCGGGGCGTACAGACCGCGGTCGAGCTGCATCCCGGAGTGGGAGTGCAGCCAGTACGTGCCCGGGTGGGCGACGGCGAAGCGGTAGGTGAAGTCCGCGCCGGGCCGGATGGAGTACTGGGTCAGGCCGGGCACGCCGTCCATGTCGCAGCGCAGACGGACACCGTGCGAGTGCAGGGTCGTCGACTCCGGCAGATGGTTGGCGAGCGTGATCTGGAGGATGTCGCCCGCCGTGACCCGCACTTCCTTGCCGGGCAGGGTGTCCCCGTACGCCCATGACCTGACGGTCGGTCCTCCCAGGTCCAGCTTGGTCTCCATGGCGACCATCCGGAACTTGCGGAGCGGCCCGGAACCACGTGCCTTCTCGGCGGCCTCGACCTCGGGATCCGACGGGTTCACGTACCCCTTGGGCCCCTTGGGGACGAAGGCGCCTCTGTGTCCGGACCAGCCGCCTGCCGTCTCCCGACCGGCCTCGGTACGCGACCCCGCCGCCGGGCGGAGCCCGGACTCCGGCTGCGCCCCAGTGGCTGACGGGAGGTCAGCGCCGGTTTGCGAGCCGGGACGAGAACAGGAGGCCAGGGCTCCCGAGCCGACGGCCACGATCGAGGCACCTAGCACGGTGCGCCGCGTATGTGAGTGCATGACTAAATAACACCCGTCTTATGGTCATATCGATATGAACCGGGACGGCGCGTCTCAGAATCCCCTACGCTACTGAATGAACCTCTGGCCAGAACCTGGCGGCGCGAAGCCGAAACGTGAAGCCGAGACGGAGGACGCCGGGGACGCCGGTGGGACGCCGGCGACCACCCGAGGAAACCGGCCCCATGACCCCTGCCGGCGACGTAAGCCCCGGCCCTGCCCCAGGACCGTCCTTCACCTCACGTCGGACCGAGGGCGGCTCGCCCGCGCGACCTGGGACAGCCCGATCGCCGAGAAGACGACGAACGCCGCGCCGCACAGGAGCAGATAAGCCCGCTCGGTCGCGAGAAGATCGGCCTCGACCTCGACGTCGCCGTACGTGCAGGTGACGGCCGGCGGAAAAACGGTCCTTTCGATGTCACGGATTTCGATCCGCATCAGCTTGGTGTCCGGCGGGACCGTTCTCCAGTGCAGGCACTCGTCGCGCAGTTCGGTCCGCGACAGTTCCAGCTGAGGATCCACACCGAAGACCCAGACCATGGCGGCGAGCACAAACGACCCGATCGCACCGGCCCGCGCCCAGCCGGCGGCCCGCGACGTCCGCCCGACCAGCAGGACCGAGAGGGCCACGATGAAAACCCCGAGGCCTGCCCACATCACCCACGTCCCCAGGGCGGCGGGGTGCGACGGCCCGTAGCTCCCCGAGTCGGTCCAGTGGCAGGCGACGTCGGGCGGGAAGGCGTCGACGGTCACGCGCACGAGCGGGAAGTCGTCGTCAAGGGTCCTTTGGCCGCACACCGCCGCGGGATCCGTGAAGGCCAGCCCGTACACCACGGCCCCCGCGTACCCGACCACCGCCGTGAACGCCCCGATCACAGCCCAACGGGCCGGCGCGGAGGGACGACGTCCGACGCTCCACATCCGATACGGAACGAATCCGGCCCCGAACAGGAAGAAGCTGATCAACGGTACGCCGAAAAACGCCAGCATGCTCATGACCTCCGCGTGCGCTCGACCGCACTTCTTCGGACACGCCCGACGCGGCCCGCCTCACTGCCCCCGACGAAAGCCGACACCGGATGCTCCTTTCCGCGGGCAGGCCCTCTCTGCGGCCCCTCCCGCCGGACTGCGCCCGTGCCGGGCTCACTGTGGCGGTACCCCGGGGCCAGGGACGATCAAGGGGCGCCCGACGGTTGCACGGTCAGCCGTGTCGCCAACGCCCGGCAACAAGGCAGCCCTTCAAGGGCCGGAGACGGCCAGGGCATGCCCCCCGAGCACCACGGCGACGACCAGGCAGGCGACGGTGACCCCGGCGGCGACGCGCCGTCCCTGAGAAAAACGGCGCGGCAGGCAGAGCACCAGCACCGCACTGGTCCACGCGGCGGACACCAGCCGCGGGAGCCATGCCTCCGCCCGGTCGTTGACGACATAACAGCGCTCCGCCCGCGGTCCGGCCGCTCCGAAGTAGAACAGGCAGTCGCCCCCGAAGTTCTCGGACACCAGCGCGGTGAGCCCCCACCACACGGTGGTGAGGAGGGCCGCGGTCACCGCAACACCGAAGAGCGCACAGCCTCCAACGCCACGCGGCGTGGCTTCATCCATACCCTGACTCCCCCGGCACAAGATCGAGACCTGTCGCGTGAGTGCGACTGCGGGTAATCGAGACGCACCGCGCTGTCGACGCCATCCTCTACACCACGCCCGGCACGCGTGCGCGTCGGCTCCATGGCACGAGATGACGGCGGCTGCTCACCCACCAGTGGACGTACGCTCGCGGGTCCGGCCGGAGTCCCTGGTGCGACTCAAGGGTGACCAGGCTCTTTCCTGTTCACGCGACTTCCGCCGGCCGGACGGGGCCAAGACGCAGCCCTCCGGCACCGATCTGGTCGTCATGCTGCAAGCGGTGCCGAGGACGGGCGGACGCCACGGCAGGCGACGATAAAGGGTGCGCGGCTATGCGGCGGTTGGCGGCACCCTGAACTCATGAGTCGCTGGAAGCTCTACGACAACTGGTACGCCGATCTCGCCGGCCTCACGGTCGAGCAACTGGCGAGCGCAGAGCTTTCGCCACCCAGCGCGCTCAGGAGGCTGCGGCGCGCGGTATGGGCCGCAACTCCAAGGCCGCCCGGGACTGGCGCGCGAGGCTGCGCGCTATCGATGACGGACTCGTGGGGCGGGATATTCAGAAGGCGTAGGCGCCCGGCGGCGCACGCCTGCACGAACGCGAAGACCCCGCACTCAGCGTTTCCGCTGGTGACGGGGTCTTTGGGCACCTCATGCTGGGTGCCCCCGGCAGGATTCGAACCTGCGCACACGGCTCCGGAGGCCGGACAGTTCCCAGACGTTTTCGCTGGTCAACAGCCTATCTGACTATGTATTAGCTGTTCGGTCCCGCGCATGTCCCGCGATTTTTATATGTCCTACTCTGAGCCGTTTGTATCGTTGTGGGGATCTCGGAGATCCGCGGGCCTAGGCCGCGAAGTGCCCGGAAATATATTCGGCGGCTCCGGTGGTTGAGTGTGGGCCACACTGGCTGCACGAAGGGGCGGTGGCGGACCTGAAGCTCTACAACACGAAAGGCGGCGTGACAGAGCTCATGCCGCGTCTTGCTGATGCCGAGGCCGATGTGCAGAGCATCGTCGAGGGCAACATGGAGAAGCTGCTCGGGGTCCGGTTCCTGGCGAGCGAGTACAGCACCGGTCCAATCCACGGCGGCCGGATCGATTCGCTCGGCATCGACGAGAACGGGGCGCCCGTGATCGTCGAGTACAAGCGCGGCACTGATGCAGGCGTCATCAACCAGGGACTCTTCTACCTGTCCTGGTTGATGGATCACCGGGCGGAGTTCCGGCACGTGGTCCGCGACCGACTCGGGGCTGCGGTCGCGGCCCAGGTGCTGTGGAGCGCGCCCAGGCTAATCTGCGTGGCTGGCGGCTTCACCCGCTATGACGTGCATGCCGTGCGCGAGCACCGGCGCAGCATCGATCTGGTTCGCTACCGCTTTTTCGGCAATGAGCACATTGGCCTTGAGACCGTGGCCTCAGTCACCGGGCATGCGCCTGCCACCAGCGCGGCCTGTCGACGCGCGTCCGCGATGGCGAGCGGCCGAAGGCGAGACAGTGCAATGAAGGAGCTGGCCGCAGCGGTCGAGGAGGTCCTGCTCGGCCTAGGGGACGGCATCACCCGGGTTCAGCGCAAGACTTACTGCGCCTACCAGCGGCTGCGGAACTTCGCGTGTGTCTGTCCGCCGCAGCAGGCCAAGCTGCTCGTCTACCTCAAGGCCGATCCGCAGGAGGTCGACCTCGTTCCCGGCTTCACCCGGGACGTGACGGTACTCGGCCACCATGGCACAGGCGACCTTGAGGTGCAGCTTCGTACGGAGCGGGACCTGGAGCGTGCCCAGGACCTGTTCCGCCTCAGCTACACCGGGGTGTAGCCGGCTCGGCTGGTCGTGAAAATTTGGAGTCGTGGGCTGTCGTCGTTGCGGTGCCTCTCGACGTGGGGGCCAGGACGTGGCGGTGGACCATTAATGGTGCGGAGAATCCCCGGTTTGGCCAACCGGCGATCTGCGGCTATGTTCCGCGCTCCTTCGGCAGTAGCACCCCGGCTTCAGCGCGAATCGCGATCCGGAACCCAGTTTGACCAGGGCGTCGCAGGAGAGCCTTGTAGACACTGGCCAGCATCCCCACCGATCCCGATGGCCTCGATCTTGTTAGCGCGACTGGTTCTCGGCAGGGCTGGCGGTGTGGCCGTCGGCGCCATCACGGTCAGACGGTACGGACGTGCTCGTCTGTAGCTGCCGCTCCGTGCTTCGGGAACGGAAATACGTTGAGGGTGCCCGATTTCTGCTTCATGGCTCCAGCTCGTGGGCGGCCAACATCAGTCCGTCAAGCAGGTAGTCCGGGATCGTCACCCGCAGGGTCAGCTCTTCGTGGGGCCGGCTGTAGCGGACCTCCAGCCCGAAGGCGCTGTAGAGCTGGCGTTGGATCTCCTCCGGGACCAGGGCGAGATCCACATCGAGGTGCGGGAGCACATCCGGTACAGCCGCGTTGTCGGCGGCGCTCACAGCCTGCTTCGGCGCTCGCAGGTGAGCCAGCTGCTCGGTGAGCTGTTCACGCTGGGCGCCCAGCGGGGCGTGCTCCCGGTGGATGGCGTCACGCAACTGCTTCTCCTGATCCAGGTGGGGATCGTTGGCCTCGTCGCCGCCGAGGCCGTCAGGGAGGGTGCGGATGAGACGGGCCTGGCGCTGGCCGATAGTGCGCTCCAGTGTGGCCCGCTCCTTGGCGATGCGGTCGCCGGCGCCATCCGCGGACCGCGCGGCTTCCAGTGCGGCTGTGAGATGGCAACGCCGATTGGGTCGGAAGATCCTGGTGGCGAAGAAGCGGGAGATAGGGGTGATCAGGATCTGCTCGCGGATCCACAAGCTCTTGGGGTGATCAGGAAACCACGGCTGATCACGATGTTCGTTGGGGTCGGGCTGGCAGGCGTAGTAGGAGATCTGGTGGCGGGTCTTGCCGAACATACGGCGGTCACAGATGTCGCAGTAGACGTACGACCGCAGGACGTAGGAGCGCTTGGTGGCCGGGTGCGCGTTGGCTCCGTGGGTGGTGCGGGATCCCTGGCGTTTGCGGCCCACGGTGGAGACGGCGTCGAACAGTTCCTTGGTGATAAGAGGCTCATGGACGGGCCGGGGCGACCAAACCCAGTCCTTCGGGTCGTTGTAGCGGCCGCCCTTCTTCATCGCGCGCCGGTTCCAGACCTGGTAGCCCGTGTACTTGGGATTGCGCAGGATCTCTCGCACGGCGGAACCGCTCCAGCGCCCCAGGGCAACATCGGGGCGGGTCGGCTCCGGAGGCGGGTAAGCCGCTAGGTCCAGATTCAGACGGTCGGCGATGGCGTCGTAGCCGAGCTTCTCCAGGCCGCGAAGCTGGAAGATATAGGTGACCGCTGAGGCTCGCGTCGGGTCGGGGATGAGCCTGTGCTTGGTACGGCCCTCAGCTCGGCGAGCCGGAACGGGGTGAGGCACCTTCTCTGCCAGGTAGCCGTAGGGAGGCTTCCCCACGTTCCAGCCCTGGGAGATGTGCTCGATGAAGCCGTCCCAGGACAGCTCGAGCATTTGGAGCACGTACCACTCGGAGACGGCCTGCTTGATGCGCCGGGTGAGGGTCGGTGTGGCGAGCTTGACCCTTGGGCCGGTGACGATCGGCTCGTCGGCGGCGCACAGGGCGACTCCAGCTTGCTCCAGCTGGTACTCGATCTTCGTGCCGAAGTAGGTGCGGCGGGCGACGCGTTCGATCGACTCGCAGATGACGGCAGCGAAGCGGCGGTTGGGGCGCTGGGCTTCTTCGAGGAGGTCGGTGACGCTGCCGTCGCGGGGGATGGGGATCTTGAAGTTCTGGTGGGCCAGGGAGTTGCCTCGCTCGTGCAGTTCCTTGCGGCCGGACTCGACGTCGTAGAAGTGGGCGACGATCACCCAGCCGGGAGGCAGGGCGGCTCTGGCGTTGCGCAGCTGCCGGGGCAGCGACAGCGTGGGGTCCTGGGTGTCCTCCGTGGAGGTCCGGCCGAGCCAGGCCACCGGGACGGTCACTGGAGGCGCTGCGGCGTCCGGGATGCAGTCGGTGGCCCAGGGGCGGCCGGGAACGGGAGGTCCCCAGGGCGACCGGGGGGCTGGTGGGGTGACGGGCATGTGGTGTCCCTCTCCCATGGTTATGTGCGGGAAGGCTCAGGGCTGGCCGGTTTCGGCCTGGCCGCCTTCCGGTGTGGCGCTGTGGCGGGCGTAGAGCCACGTCAGCACCTCGCGGATCGCGGCATCTTGGCGCTGGGCCAGCGCCTGAGCGTCCTCGCCGTCGACAACGACGTACTCCACGAGCACCCGCAAACCCCCGGCCGCGCAGGGCCGTTCCGGGGCGACGCTGGCGGTCGCCGTCGATGGAGGCTCCGCCTCGGCTGTGTCGTCAAGGCTGCCGTCCGGCGTGTCGGTTAGAGGGCGCGAGAGGTGGTTCACGGTCGCTCCGGTGACTACAGGGGCCAGCCCTATTCTGATGGTGACCAGATAGTAGAAATTCCACGCGGCACATTGTCACCGTCTCAACGGCCCGCAAGAACTCCCCTGAGAACAATTCCGCGCCCCCGTCAGAGATAATCCCGGAACCTCAAATGTGTCGTCTCGGCTCTTGCCAGATAGGGCAGGGGAACGGTGTCGGGCCTGAGGCTGTGCAGCGCCGTGGCGGCGCGACCGACGTTACGCCGGCCTGGTGTTCGTGCATCGAGGGTATGGCCGCGGTCGGCGGGGGCGCACGGGAGGCCAGCGGGGCTCGCGGGGTTGAGCGCGATACGGGCAGTTGGCATTGCCCGTGCCACGAAGGCGGTTGACCTGGTCCCCCAGGGGAACGCACTCCGGACGTGGCGCCGTCCTCATGATGGCTGTCTATCGCCCAAGCGGGGCCTGATGGCAGTGCGGCAAGATACACGCGAGGACATAGAGGGGGGTCTCATGGACGGAAAGCTCTGTGATGGCTGGGTCTACTCGCTCAGCGGGCAGACGCTCTGTTTCACGGGCAAAGTACTCATAGATGGCGAATGGGTAATCCGAAAGGACTGCGCGGGCATTGCCCGACAGCTCGGCGCGAGCTGGAAGCCCGACTTTTCCCGCAAGATCACAGTCTTCGTGCACGGCGATCTCGCTAGCCAGGCCGTGACCGACGCTCACCGCGAGTACAGCAAGAAGCTCGTGCGCGCCGCATGGGAACGCGACCGGGGATACCACGTATGCGTCGTGGATGGGGATGGCTTCGCAGACCTGATCGGCGGCCACCCCGCGCGTTGCCGAGAGCTACAGAGGGCACGAGGCACAGACGATCACGTCCTCGTCCTGCCGCAGGCTGGGGATGGGATCTTGGGCGGCCCGCTTCAGCGACGCGCGGTCGGGCACCACGATTCTGGTGCGCTGACCCTCGACCTTGCCCACCTCGACAAGGGCACTGAGGCACACGAGTCGACGATCGCGGCACTCATCGAGCACCTGTCCCGCCAGCACATCGAACTCCGCGCGCACGCTCGCAACGCTCCTCGATTCGACGCGGGATGGTCGCGCAATGATGACGTCTTCATCGCCGAGGTAAAGAGCTTGACTGGCGCAAGTGAGGATCAGCAGATTCGACTGGGGATCGGACAGGTTCTCGATTACGCCCATCAGCTCCAACTGGCAAGGACATACGGTCGAATACGTCCCGTCTTGGTGCTGGAGAAGCAGCCAACCGACCCCAGGTGGACGTCACTCGCTGAGGCCAGCGGGATTCTCCTGACATGGGCCCCGGATTTCGCAGGGTGCTGAAGCCTAGAGATCCTCCCGCTGGAAGAGTGGCAGGGCCGGGGCCAGCGGGTGACTGATGCACATCCGGAAAGAGACCGCGTGAGTTCAGAGAAGGCGTGATCAACCAGGGCCTCCGCTACATGTCCTGGCTCCTGGACCACAGAGACGTCTTCCACCGGCTGGTCCGCGAGCGGCTCGGACGTGCCGTCGCGAACCAGGTCGTGTGGAGCGCCACGGCTGATCTGCGTGGCAGGCAACTTCACCCGCTACGACATTCATGCCGAGCCCGAGCACCGGCGCACTATCGACTCTTGCCCGCTACCGCTTCTACGGCGCCGAGCACCTCGGCCTGGAGACCGCGGCTTCCACCACCAGACAGCCCCTGGGCGCCCGGGCGGAAAGCCCCATGACGGGAGCCCCGCGTGCTCGGCGGAAGGGGCTTGCTCAGGTTCAGGTACCGCGGCCACCTCTACGGCGCCGTGCCGGGGATTCTGGTGGCCGCATGAGTGGGCGCCGGAGGAGGATTTCCCGGGCCTCGCGCCGACGGCCGCTGCTCCGGTGGTACAGGGCGACCACGACGGTCAGCACGTGCGTGAGCGCCAGCGCAAGTCGTGGCAAGCAACTCAGTCCCAGGACGGCGAGGCCGAACCAAAACCCGCCGCGGGCGGCCACCTGGCCGGCAAGCGAGACGAGCGAGGGGGTGGTGACCACCACAGAGCACCTCCATGAACCTTCGGCGACCGGGCCCGCTGCCTGGTGCCAGTGCCCAGGAAAGCGCCCACTTCGGCTCGGGCTCCAACGAAGGTGGGCAGGCTGTAAATCTGTAATTGCGGCCGCCCCGTGGGGGCTACCGTGGGGCGGTGTCCCTGCCTGATGCACCTAGCCCCGCGGACCAAGAGCTGGTTGACTATGCGGCGGCCCACGACGTGCGCAGTCTCGGCCGGGGCCGCGGCACCACCTCCCGGCCGGCCGAAGGCGCGAAGGAGATGGTGCTCTGGCTGGCCCAGCACGCCAAGCCCGGCGGGCGGCCGGACGACCTGGCTCTGCTGGCGTTCGCGGATTGCATGCCCGTGCCGGAAGCCACCGTACGCGCCCCGTTCCTCGCGGCCATCGACCGCATCGCCTCGAAGGCGGAGTACTCTGACGCGTTCACCGGGGTCGACGACCCGCAGCAGCAAGCCGAGGCCATCGCACAGGGCATTGCCTCGGCCGGCTACTCCGGGACGCTGGTGCCCGCCCGCATCCGCCGACTTGACGAGGCGATCCGGGACCTGGGCATGGACCTGGCCACACCGGACCTCGCCAAGCTGGACCACGGATCTGTTGCGCCGGAGCCAGCGCAAGCCGCCGACCTGCTGATGATGGCCGTGGAGGTGATCCGGCTCGGCGCGAGCGCGGTCCACAACCAGGGAATCGCAGATTTCTTCCGCGCCGTGTCTCCCGCCAAAGCCGCGAATCCGATCGCTTCCTTCATCGAGCACTTGGACCTGGACGACGAGGGCCCCGCCGTGCAGGACGTTAAAGGCGTGCTTCCTGACGGGGACCTGCGCGACCGGCTGCGTTCCGTGGTGGTCTCGGCACCGCTGCCGCTCCTGCGGCGCGCCTGGCAGTGCGTCGACCAAATCCACGACTGGGCCCACGAGTTCTGTCTAGCGGCCGAGACCGAGGTCGCCTCCCGACAGGTCGGCCCGTCGGTACTGGCCTGGTGCCGTGCTTCGCTCATGCCAGCGCGGATGTTTCTCATCACGGCACTCAAACTGGGACGGCGCAGCCCGGCCGACCATGCACAGGTGTCCGCCGAACTGCTCATGATCCGGGACATGTTGTGCCGCCTGACAAGTAGGATTCCCGTCCTTCAGTGGGAGACCCTCGACATTCCCGACCTCATGCCGGAGTGCGTGCGCGCCTTCCTCGTCCCTGCAACGGAAGTTTGATCGCCTTCTGGGCCCGGCACGAGGAAGCGATCAATACGCGACCCAAGCAGAACAGAGCCTGAATATGTCTGGGCGGCCGCAGCTCCGCGGCAGCGGCCCACAGGGCCCGCCATGCCGGTTGCCTCAGTAGGTCGGCAGATCCCTGAGATGACGAAGCAGCTGGCGGCCAAGCGGCAAGCTCCGTGAGCAGGAAGGCTCCCTTCGTCTTCGGTCAAGCCGCTTGAACCACTGGCGTCATGCGGGGGCGAGACGGAGCTCATGAGGACGAGGTGAAGGCCCTTCCGGACGGTGACAAGCAAGGCGAAGGATGGGAGATCAACGAGGAGTGAAGCTCTAAGACGTCGTCTCATTTGGAGTACTGGGTAGTCTGCTCGTGTGGTGATGGTCGAGCGCATGGTGCCGGACGAGTTGTGGGAGCTGTTCGAGCGGGTGGTCCCGCCTGCTCCAGCGCGGCCGCAGGGCGGCGGTCGACGCCGGTACGGGGATCGCGAGGTGCTGGCCGCGATCATCTTCGTGGCCACGACAGGGTGCACGTGGCGGCAGCTGCCGCCGGTCTTCGGCCCGTCGGGGCCGACCGCGCACCGGCGCTTCACCGAGTGGACCGCCGCCCGGGTCTGGGCGAAGCTGC
>NZ_JBIUBX010000033.1:0-123187 GCF_044548445.1 Streptomyces sp. NPDC052016 | reverse complement strand
GCGGTCGCGAGGGTGTCCAGGTTGTTCGTCACACAACGATCTTGGACACCCTCGTTCACGTCTGTACGGGCACCCCTTGGAATAGATCATCTAGGGCGGACGTGCGGATTCACACCGGGGCGCGGCGACAGGGCTGCGGTCGGAGGACCGTATGAATCATGACGTTAGGTGATTGTCCGCGCTGTCTGGAGGAACGGTGGGATTGGCGCTGGAACCGTTGCGTTTCGAGATCCTTGGGCCGCTACGGGTTCTCGGAGCGGGCGGGGAACTGCGGCTCGGACGTCCTGCGCGAGGCCCGTCTGGCCGTACTGCGCAGCCTGCCGAACGCGACGGGCGCGCCGTCCGCCGCGGACGGCGCGGAGCCCGACGGTGCGCACCCCGGCGCGTCGGAGCCGCTCGCGGAGTACTCGTGCCTCCTCGGTGTCGAGCGGCTCCAGCGTCGGGGAGCGGGCTCCGGGCCCGGTCACCAGACCGGAGAGCTGGTCCCGGCCGGTGAACGATGGTGAGGCAGCCGGGTGTGCCGGGCTGCAGCGCCCGCACGTGATCGCTGTCGCGTACCGGGAGCTGACGGCCGGACGCAGATTCCTCGTTCTGCTGGACAACGCGCGCCGAGGAAGCCGGAACCCTGACGTGGATCGGCGACACCCACCGCGCCATGGGAGACCACGGTGCCTCGCGGAAGGCGTGGCACAGCGCCCTCGCCCTTCTCACCCGACTCTCCTATCCCGACGCCGGTCGACTCCGGGCACGGCTCGACGGTTTGAGTGAGGCGGCTGCCTGCGCGACGGCCGCGGACGGCGCCTGACGGGGATCGGCGGCGCGGCGGGCACGGGTCCGCCGCACGGTCGGTCCGGCGCCCGCCGGTGTCGCCGCGGACCCCGGTCGAACCGTGTGCGCCCCGGTCACAGCAGGCGTCGGATGTCGCCCCGGACCCGGTAGAAGCCGCCGGCCGCCGGGTGCAGCGCGTCCACGACGTAGCGGGCACCGGGCTCGCGTATGGCGCGGGGGAACTGGACCTTCCAGGAGGAGTCGTAGCCCTCGGACACCACGTGGACGCGGAGACGGCCGCCCTCCTGGACGCACTCGACCACGATCGACCCGGCAGGGGCCCGGGCCACGGTGGTCATCGCGTTGACGGTCGTCACCGGCGCGTGGACCGGCAGGGCCGCGGCGAGCTTGATGTCCCGGGCCACCGGTACCGTGCCCTGCTGGGCCGCGGAGATGGCCGCCTCGCTCGCGTCCACGCAGACCAGCGAACCGTCCGTGGTCACCAGGTAGAGCCGCTCCTCGTGATACTGCATCGACAGCGCCGAGCCGCCGCCCGTGCTCAGCTTCCACAGCCGCGTACCGTCCTGGTCGAAGCAGTAGACGGACGAGGAGGAGTCACCGGCGAAGACGAAGCGGCCGTTGGGCGACGTGGCGCACGAGTACACCGCGCTGTCGCAGCCGTAGGTGGCCTCGACGACGCCGGTCGCCTTCGACAGCCGTTGCACCACGCGGTGCGCCGTGCCCGCGTACACGGCCCGGTCCTCCTGCCAGCCGAACAGGACACCGCCACGGGTGGGCGTGTGCCACAACTCCCCGGTGCCGTCGGGCGCGTAGGCGGTGACGCCCCCGAAATGGCCGTGGTAGACGGCCCGGTCGTCGGCGCGGACCATCCAGGCGTGCTCCCCCTGGCTGCGGCGGGCCCACTGGTGCTCGTCCTCGTGGTCGATGACGGTGAGGCGGCCGTCGCGATCCGACACGTGCAGGATGCCCTCGTGGATGTCCAGCCAGAAGATGTCGACGTCGGCGGCGATGTCGTACGCGGCGAACGGCAGCTTGGAGGACAGGTCGTAGACCTTGCCGTCGTCACAGCCGGCGTAGATCCAGAAGTCGTCGGCGACCAGGCACTTCACGCCGTCCGGCAGGCTGAAGCGCGCCCGGACGCCGCCGTCGTGGTCCAGGGTGTACACGTCACCCGCCTGGTTGCCCACCCAGCAGTGCTCGTCGTCGACATGGATCCCGAACGCCGACGATCCTGTGCGGAACCGCCACAGCACGGGTGCCACGGCACGTGCGGTGGACGGAGCGGAGGTCACCTGACGCCGGGTCACCGGGCGCGGGGCGCGCTGCCCGGGTACGGCCGGGGCGTAGCCCTTGCGGACCTTCTCCCCCACCTTCTTCGCTGCGGCGGCCCGTGCCTTCTGCGGAGTGGGGAACGTCGTCGTCTGGGTCTGCCCGGCTGCGCCGATCCGCCCGTAACGCACCGTCACCACCGGGCCGTCGACGGCCACTTCATAGAACTTGTGGGCACCGCCGCCCTCCTGCGACAGCTCCAGATACGTCGTCGACACCGTGGACCCGGCAGACATGACAGACCCCTCCCCAGGACGGACCCGCGGCCTTTCCGGCAGGTCCCAGTGCCCACAACAGTAGGAGGAGCCACTGACAGTCGCCCCGGATCACCCCGGGCGGTGCGAGTCCGGGCGGTGCGACGCACGGTCGGTGCGACGCACGGTCGGTGCGACGCACGGTCGGTGGCGACGTCCGGACACCCTCGATGTCCGACCGGCCCGTTCGCGATCATGGGTCGGCGGGCACGCGCGGGCTCCCGCGTGGACTCCGCCGAGCCCGACCGTGAGCGCACCGACAAGACCGGAGAACAGCGCGGGGCGCGCCCGCGCCGCTCGGTGCCCACTCCGCCGGTCAGCGCCCGCGCGGGGGACGGCGCGCTCCGAGCCGGGACTCCACCTGCGTCACAGCTTGGCGCCGAAGTTCTGGGTCCAGTACGGGCCGCCGCCCCCGTCGTGGATGCCGACGCCGATCTCCTCGAAGGCGCAGTTGAGGATGTTGGCGCGGTGGCCGGGGCTGTTCATCCAGGAGGTCATCACGGCTTCGGGCGTCTGCTGGCCCTTGGCTATGTTCTCCCCGTACGTGGACCAGCGGTAGCCCGAGGCGGTGACGCGCTCACCGGGGCCGTCGCCGTCCGGGTTCGTGTGGTCGAAGAAGTCACGGGCGGCCATGTCGTCCGAGTGGCCCTGCGCGGCGTCGCGGAGCTGGGGGTCCTGACTGAGCGGGCCGCAACCGGCCGCCGCCCGCTCCTTGTTGACCAGCGCGAGGACCTGGGCGGCACGGCTTGAGGGGACCGACGGCGCCTCCGGCGCGCTCGACACGGGCTTCTTCGACGGAGCCGGTGCCTTCGCGGCCGACGTGCTCGCGGCCGGGCGAGGACTCGGGGAGGTGCTCGCCTTCTGCGACGGCGACGCGGACGGCGTCGGGGAAGGGGAGGGCGAGGCCGGCAGGGAACTCTCGCGAACGGCGTCGGGGGTCGCGTGTCCTGGGACGGGGGCGTCGGCGGCGGCCCGCGCCGCGGTCGCCGCCTCGGTCCCGGATCCGGGCTGGGTGCCGAAGTGGTAGAGGCCGCCACCGGCCACGCACGCCGCCACGACCGCGCCGCCGACCACCCTCCGTCTGGTGCGCCGACGTCGGCGGGCCTCGCCACGGGAGACGGCCTGCCGGCCCGCGGCGCGGTGGCCTCCGGAGCGGACCGACCGGCCCGCTTCCCGGCCGCCGTCGAGCGGGGAGGCCGAACCGGCCACGGCGAGCGCGTCGGCGCCGGGACGGATCCGCGCGAGGAGCGCGGGCGACGCCGCGACCAGCGCCAGGCCGGCCAGCAACCCCTCGGCGGGCATCAGACCGTTCCACAGGCCAGAGCAGCGGGCGCAGCCGCGCGCGTGGCGGGCTATGCGTTTGCGCCACAGCGCGGAGGGCCGGCCGTCCCAGTCCGCGAGTGTCCGGCGCAGGTCCTCGCAGGACGGCTGCGCGTCGAGCGCCCGCACGACCACCCGTGCCGCCTCCAACTGCGCCTTCATCCGCTGCACGCGGACCGCCGTGTGCTGCGGAGACAGCCCCAGGGCCTCGGCGACCTCGGCCCGGCCCAGTTCGCCCGCGCACTCCAGCCACCACAGCGACAGCAGCCCTCGGTCGTCGGGCTCGAGCCAGCGCGTCGCCCGCGCGGTCTCCTGGCGCTGGCCCGACAACTGCAGCTGCGTCATGGTCAGGTCAACGAAGTCGGCGCCCGGATCGGCGACGTCCGAGGCCTGCTCCACCGGGACCCGGTCCGACTGCCGGTCCTGCCAGTGGGCCCGGACCTGGTTCATGGTGATGGCGACCAACCAGGAGCGGAAGCTGGCGGGATCCCGGAGGGCGCCCAGTGAGTCGAGGGCCCGGAGCATGGTGTCCTGGACCACGTCGTCCACGTCCACCGACCCGTTCAGTGCCCGGCCCACGATGTTGTACACCAGCGGGAGATACGCACTGACCAGGGCGTCCTGGGCCTGCGTGTCGCCCGCTCGGGCGGCGGTCACCAGTGCCGCCGTGTCCATCGTGTGCTCTGTGCTCATGTGCGGTTTCCCTGTCGTCGGCGCCGAAGTTGCTGTCCGTCACATGGGAGATCCCTGAGGGGCCCTCGCATAACAGTTCTTCGGAAAGTCGTGCGAGGAGAGACTGGCCTCACGTCCCCTGCCACCGCAATGGGGGCGGTCACACCCGGATGCGGGCGCCGGCCGGAGTCCGCCGATCCCCGCACGGTCGCGTCCGTCCGGGTGGAGTGGGCCCGGCGGCGAACCGACTACGGCTCGAACGACGTTGTGCAGGACCCATCCGTCATCACAGGAAAGGTTCCTTCATGCGACGTACCGCCCTGTTCGCCGTCTGCGCCCTCATCACCGCCGCGGCCACCGGCTTCTTCGCCACCAGCGCCATCCGCCACCGCTGAGCCACCCCCGCGGGCCCTGTCCCACGGCCCGCGGCGCCGGGGCGGCGAACCTGTGCCGCCCCGGGCCGCGGGCGCTCCGCGCCGGGCGCCGCCCTGCCGCTTCCGTGCCGCCCGCCCCTCGCGTCCGGCGGGAACCCGCCATGGAGGGTTCTCCCCCACCGTCCACGCACCCATGACGGGCGCCTCCGGCACCGGGACGCTCGGTGGAGGCAGGCTCGAAGTCCGCTACGACGACGGGAAGTCGGTCGTGGCGTCCTGCGCGGCCCGGAGGAGGCCGGAGATGATCCACGCTCTCGGTCCTGGTACCGGCCGGTTCCGCGGCGGTGCCGTGTCCGGTTCCGGACACGCGTGCCGTCGCCGCCCGGCGTCCGGGACGCCCGCCCGGCCCTCGCCCCCGTCGCATGACGTGCCCTCCGGCGGGGAACACGGTGGCCACGTCTCGTGCCCGTCAACCCGTCTGGAGAGGACCATGAGTCTGCTGCGTCTGGTCGGTCGTCCCCTGCTGGCCTCGATGTTCGTCTCGGGCGGCCTGAGCTCGCTGCGAGCGCCCGAGCAGGTCGCGCCGGCCGCGGAGTCGGTCGTACGTCCCCTCACCGACCGCGTGACGGTTTTGCCCGACCGCACCGAGGAGGCCGTACGGCTCAACGGGGCCGTACAGGTCGCGGCCGGCCTGCTGCTCGCCACGGGCCGCGTGCCCCGGGTGGCCGCGCTCGCCCTCGCCGCCACCCTCGTGCCGACGACCTGGGCGGCCCATCGGTTCTGGGAGGCGGAGGACCCGGACGAGCGCGCCCAGCAGCGCATCCACTTCCTGAAGAACGCGTCCATGCTGGGCGGGTTGCTGATCGCGGCCGTGGACACCGAGGGCAACCCGTCCCTGGCGTGGCGCGGCCGGCACGCCGCCAGGGGCGTCCGGCGGGACGCCCGGCTGGTCCGGCGCTCGGTCCGGGCCACCGCCCGCCCCGCGGCCACCGCGGGGGCGGTCCGGGCGAAGATGACCCGCTGATCAGTTCATCTGCTCACCTGTCGAGCCGCTGAACTTCCGAGCTGACGAGCTGACGAGCTGACGACGTGCAGGTTCCGGCCGCCGCGGCTCGCAGTCAGCCGCCCGCCTCGCCCATGCTGAGCCCACGCGCAGAACCGCTCCGACGGGCCGGCCGTGCCGAGGCTGGCACCGGGCAGGTGCGAGGTCACTGCAGGCGACCTCGCACCGCCCGTCCGGTGCCGGCCGCGGGGTCACCCGGTGCGTTGCCGGATCCAGCGCAGCGTGCGGGTGAAGACGTCGTCGACCTGGGCGTCGGACAGTCCGTGCCACACGTGGTCCGCGCCCGGCAGCGTCCACAGTTCGACAGCGGTCCCCACCTCGCCGAGGCGGGCGGCGAGCCGGCGGCTGTGATCACAGGCGACCATGGAGTCGTCCTCGCCGTGCGCCAGCAGGAAGGGCGGAGCTCCCGGCCGGACCTGGGCCTCGGGACTCGCCTGCCGTGCGAGGTCGGGCACGTCGGCGGGGGGCGCGCCGAGCAGGAGCGCTTCGGGGCTGCCCGGGTCGTCGCCCTGGCGGGTGAGGTCGCTCGGCGCGTACCAGGCGACGGCGCCCTTCAGCCGTGGTGCTCCGGGGGACAGCGCGAGCAGCGCGGCGAGGTGCCCGCCCGCCGATTCGCCCCACACCACGACGCGCTCGGGGTCCGTGGCGAGCTCGGGCGAGCGCCGGACGAGCCAGCGCAGGGCGCTGCGCAGGTCCTCCAGCGGAGCGGGGAAGAGTGCCTCGCCGCTGAGCCGGTAGTCCACGGAGGCCACGGCCAGCCCGGCGGCGGCGATCCTCGCGAACGGGCCGGGCTCCCAGCGCCTCGTCCGGTAGCCCATGTCCTCGCGCCTTCCCCGGCGCCAGGCGCCGCCGTGCACGAAGATCACCAAGGGTGCGGGCGACCGGCCGGGGCGGGGCTCCGGCAGCCACAGGTCGAGTTCGAGCGGGCGCGCGCCGGGTACGTCCGCGTAGGGGACGCCGCGCAGCAGGCGGACCCCGTCGGCGAGGACGGCGGCCGGCGGCAGCGGAGCCTCGTCCGGGTGCGGGGCCGCGATGACGGTGCGCAGGTCGTTGTCAGGATTCACGGGAACGCCACTGGTGGTCGGGCAGGAAGCGCACATCGTACTGCTGGGGCACGGTGGCGAACTTGGCCGGCTCCGGCACGTACGGCTTCTGGGGCAGGCCGGGGGCGTCGACCGGGGTGCCGAGATTCTCGAAGAAGCGCTCGAAGGTTCCGCCGGGACCGGCGGCCACTCCGACGATCCGGCTGCCGTGGCGCTCGATGCGGTAGGCGTGCGGGCAGTTCTTCGGTACGAACCCGAAGTCGCCGCTGGTCAGCAGCTTCTCGTACTGCTCTCCCGCGGTGTCCTCGACGAAGAGCCGCACGGCCCCGTCCGTCACGTAGAAGACCTCGTACGTGTCCGGGTGGAGGTGCGCCGGGATGGTGTCGCCCTTGGGGCCCTCGCAGGTGAAGAAGTTGAAGCTGTTCTCCGTCTGCTCACCGCCCGCGTAGACGGTGAACAGGTCGGTGAACAGGTGCGCGCGGTCGCCCATGCCCCGCTCGATGAAGTACGGCTTGCCCGGGTCCGGCGGAATGTGTGAGGCACGGCGGTAGCGGGTGGCGTACTCGATGGTCATCGGTGGTCTCCTCGGGATGGCGAGTGGCCGGATGTCAGTAAGGCTGACATTCAGTATGTCAGCTAGGCTGACATGTGGCACGTGTGATGTGCAAGACTTCGTTTTCTCTCTGGTGGTGAGGAGCTCATGGACGGCGGACACCGCAGCCTGCCGCAGTTGCTGGGTGAGGGCCGCAAGTGGTTCGACGACGCCTTGCTGGCGGCGCTGGAGGCGGCCGGAGCCGAGCAGGTGTCGTCCACCCAGCTGCAGCTGTTCGCGGTCCTCGACGAGCGGGGCACGACGGTGTCGGAGCTGGCGCGGCGCATGGGAGTCACCCGGCAGACCGCGCACAAGGCGGTGCACACCCTGGTGGCCGTGGGTCTGCTGGAGCAGGCCCCTGACCCCTCCTCGGCACGCCGGCTGCTGATCCGGCGCACCCCGAAGGGCCGACGCGCGCACGAGCGGGCGACGCACATCCTCGACGGGCTGGAACGCGTCCTCGCCGCGCGGATCGGGGAGCGCTCCGTCACCGAACTCCGCGCCCTGCTGGAGACGCCCTGGGGGGAGCCGCCGGAGCCTGCCGCCCCCGAGGACTGACAGGGTCGCGTGGCGGCGCCGGGGACCGACAGAGTCGCGTGGCGGCGCCGAGGCGGAGGCGTGTGCGCGTGGGTGCTACGGCAGCAGGCGCTGTTCCTTCGCGACGGCGACGGCGCCCGCGCGGGTGTCGACGCCGAGTTTGTCGTAGATCCGGCGCAGGTGGGTCTTCACCGTGGCCTCGCTGATGAACAGGGCGCGGGCGATCTCCCGGTTGCCGAGGCCGCGGGCGAGCTGGGCCAGGATGTCGCGCTCCCGGTCGGTGAGCGAGGGCCGCGGGCTGCGCAGGTTGGCCATGACGCGGCTGGCGACCGGCGCCGAGAGCGCCGTCCGGCCCTGGGCGGCGGCGTGGATGGCGGCGAACAGTTCCTCGGGGCGTTCGGCCTTCAGCAGATAGCCGGTCGCGCCCGCCTCGATGGCGCGGGTGATGTCGGCGTCGGTGTCGTAGGTGGTCAGCACGAGGACGTGCGGGGCGGTTCCGGGCGCCGTCGTGAGGCGGCGGGTGGTCTCCACGCCGTCGATGCCGTCGCCCAGTTGCAGGTCCATCAGCACCACGTCGGGCGTCAGCCGTGCCGTGAGGGCGAGCGCCTCCTCGCCGGTTCCCGCCTCGCCGACGACCTCGATGCCGGGAGCGCTGTCGAGGAGGGCGCGCAGCCCGGCCCGTACGACCACATGGTCGTCGCAGACCAGGAGGCGCACGGGGACCCGGGCGGAGGCGGCGGCGGTGTCGGTCATCGGGTTGTCTCCAGGGGGACGACGGCGGACAGGACCGTGCCCTCGCCGTGCGCCGACTCGACGGTCAGGGCGCCGCCGAGCTGCCCGAGCCGGGCGCGCATGGCGGGCAGACCGTGGCCGCGCCCGCCGGCCGGGGAGGCGGGCGGTGCGGCCGGGCCGAAGCCGCGGCCGTTGTCGGTGACGTCCAGGACGACCTGGTCGTCGAGAAGGGTGAGGGTGAGCTCCGCCGAGGTCGCGCCCGCGTGTTCCCGGACGTTGGCCAGGGCTCCCTGGGCGACGCGCAGCAGGGCGGACTGGACGCGCTCCGGCACCAGGGGCGCCCGTCCGGCGGCGTCGATGTGGACGCGTACGGAGAGGCGGTCGCCGGACTCGCGCGCGGCCAGGGCGCGCAGCGCGGCGTCGAGACCACCGCCGCGGGCGAGGTCGGCGGGGGTCAGGTCGTGCACGAAGCGTCGCGCCTCCGCGAGGTTGTGCTCGGCGACGGAGGCGGCGGAGCGGACGTGGGTGCGCGCCTTGCCCGGATCGGACTCCCACACCCGGTCCGCCGCCTGGAGCAGCATGCGCTGGCTGGACAGGCCCTGCGCGAGGGTGTCGTGGATCTCCATGGACAGTCGCTGGCGTTCGGCGAGGGTGCCCGCTCGGCGCTCGGACGCGGCGAGTTCGCGACGGGTGCGGATCAGGTCGTCGATCAGTGCGCGCTGCCGGGCCGCCTGTCTCTCGGTCCGCAGGAACACGGCTGTGGCGATGGCCGCGACGGCGGGCGGCGCGAGCAGCAGGTTGGGGTCGACGTGCCCGGCGAGTCTGACCTGCGCGGCGACGACGAACGCCGTCAGTACGGCGACCAGGACGAGTGCCGCGCGGGTCGGCAGGGTGCGCAAGCCGGTGTAGAAGAGGGGCACGGCGCACCAGGAGAAGCTGGGCGCGAGCACCACGAGGACCATCCACACCACGACGACCAGCGCGAGCCACGCCGGCCGGAGCAGGGCGGCTGCGCGGCGGACCTGTCCGGGGCGGTCCGGTCGCACCCGGTCGGCCGGCGTCCCGGGCGGCCGTTCGCGTCCCGGCGCCTGCTGATCCGTCCGGCGCTCGTCCTGCCTCGCCTCGGTGCCGACCAGGGCGGAGCCCACAAGGTGCAGGGCCGCCAGGACGAGAGACAGGGCGATGATCCACGGGGTGCGGGGCTCGCCCGGATGGCGCGTCAGGAAGCGGGCCAGGGCACCCCCGAGCAGCAGGAAGAACGCCGCGTGCATGACGGCGCCCAGCCATCGGCTGTCCGGGTCGTCCGGCTTCGGTATGCGCACGTGCCTCCTTCCGCCCGTCTGCCCAGTCCTGCCTTGCCCTGTTGCGCTGAACTGCGCAAACACTCCCATTGTCACGGCTCGGGGCAGTCGGCGGGTCAACCGATCGGACGACCCCGCCGTCACCCGTTCCGAAGGCCGGGAGCAGCCGGAACACCGACCGTCCGCCCCGGGCTGCCGGGCGAGGGTGGACGGCAGACGGGCAGCCGGGACCACAGGCGGGCTGCCCCACCATCCGAGGAGCAGACCAGCATGAAGACCCTCTCCAGGCGTGCCCGCATCACCACCGGCGCCGCCGCCCTCGCCGCCGTCGGCGCGGCGGCCTTCGGCACGGTGTCCGCGAACGCCTCCGCGCCGGCCGCCGTACCGCCCGTCGCCGCCCCGGCCGGCGCCACCACCACCTCCACACACCTGACGGTCGACGCCGCCGCCCGGGCCGCGCAGGCCGCGCTCGACGCCGCCGAGGCGGACGGCCAGCGGGTCACGGTCGCCGTCGTCGACCGCAACGGCAACACCGTCGTCACCCTCCGCGGCGACGGCGCCGGTCCGCAGTCGTACGCGTCGGCGGAGCGCAAGGCGTTCACCGCGGTGTCCTGGAACGCACCCACCTCCGAGCTGGCCGCCCGCCTGGAGCAGACGCCCCGGCTGAAGGACATTCCCGGCACCCTGTTCCTCGGCGGCGGTGTCCCGGTCACGGCCCGCAACGCGCCGATCGCGGGCATCGGTGTGGCCGGGGCCCCGTCCGGCGCGATGGACGAGAAGTACGCGCGGGCGGGCGCGGCGGCAGTGGCCCGCTAGCGATTCCCCCGGTCGCGCGGCACCGGCCCGTCAGCGCCCTCCCGCCGGGCGCGCGGCACGGCCCGCTGCGACGGTGCGCCCGCGTGGTGTGGCCTCGCCTCATTTCAGGACGTCGACGAGGTGGGGCACCACCCGGGTCAGCCGACGCACGCCCCACAGGATCAGGAGCGCGCCGAGCACCTCGGGCAGCAGCCACCAGCCCGTGCGGATCGTCTCGTCGAACAGCACGACGCCGAGCAGGAGGCTCACCGCCGCGTCCCCGATGGTCAGCGCGGGCTGGGAAGCCACCAGCGGTCCGGCCTGCAGGGCGTTCTCCAGCAGCAGGAGTGCCGCGACGCCGGTGAGCGCGAACCCGTAGGTCTGCCACGTGGTGAGGAAGGCGGGCAGTCCGGCGTCGGCGAGGCGTGCCGTGGCGGACTTCAGCAGCGCGGCGGTCAGCGCGTAACCGATGGCGGCCGCCGCCGCCAGGGCGGCGGCACGGAACAAGGGCGACGACGAGGACCGGGCGGCCGCGACCGCCGCGGCCATCGCTCCCAGGGCGCAGGCCACCACCGGGATCCACCGGTCCATGGGGGCCTGGTGCTGCATACCGGAGGGGGCTGCCGCGGCCAGGAGCAGGGCGAGTCCGCCCACCACTCCCCCGACGGCCCACCAGGCGTCGGACGACAGCCGTCGGTGCAGCAGGGGCACGGCGACCAGGAGGGCGAAGGGCAGCTCGAGGATGAACAGGGGCTGCACCAGGGCCATGGGCCCGTTGACCAGGGCCAGCGCCTGGAACACCGCGGCTCCCAGTACGCCGGCGATACCGATCGACCAGGCAGGCTGCCGCGCGAGGGCGAGCAGGAGCCGAAGCCCGCCGCCCTGGGCCACGGTGGAGGCGGCCTTGCGCTGGAACGCCGTACCCACCGCGTTGCTGGCGGCCCCGAGGACGGCGAAGAGCACGGCGAGCACGATCATCCCTCCACCATGCCTGGCTTTCGCCGCGCCTTCAGCACGGGCGGCGAACGGACGCCGACGACTCGTCCGCGAGTCGGTTCGTCCGCGAGTCGGTCGCGCCGCGCGGGGCCCGCGGGTCCGGTCTCCTCACCCCCGGTTGCGGAAGTCCGTCCGTCATGCCCGGTATGGACCATGCAGACCTTTCTGCCGTATCCCGACTTCGTTGCGTCGGCCGCCGTCCTGGACCCTCGCCGACTGGGCAAGCAGCGCGTCGAGGCGCTCCAGGTGCTGCGCGGACTGACGGTCGCGGGATACGGCTGGCGGCACCATCCGGCGGTGCGCATGTGGTCGGGGTACGAGGAGGCGCTGGTCCGCTACGGCCTGGAGGTCTGCGCCGTGTGGACGGCGAGCGGACATGCCGACACCTGCGCCGCCTCGCTGGTGACCGGCTTCGGCCGGGAGCGTCCCGACGGCGGCGTGCGCACGCAGGGACAGCTCGCCGCGGCGGGCGAACTGCCTCCGTGGCTGGGCGACCCCGCCTTCCACCTCAGTCACCGGTCGGCGCTGGTGCGCAAGGATCCGGCGTTCTACGCACCGCTGTTCCCGGATGTCCCCGCGGATCTGCCGTACGTCTGGCCGACGTCGGACCGGGCCCCCCGGCCCGAGGGGTGACCGTCACCCTTTCGGGTGGTGGTCACCTCGGCGGCCGGGGTACACGGCCGCCAGCCACGGCAGTGTCTCGGGAAAGGGACGAGGATGGACCGATCAGCGCTTCGGGCAGTCGGGTGGGCACGCACCCTCCCCATGGACAGCACGGTGAAAGCGGCCCGCGACTGGGCCCGTCAGCACCTCGACACCCTGGGCTGGACCACCGAAGCCCCGCAGACCGTCGACGCCGTCGTGCTGACGGTCTCCGAACTGGTCACCAACGCCCACCGCCACGCCCGCAGCAACGCCCAGCTGGTGATGACGTGGGACAGCCGCTGCCTGCACATCGCGGTCCACGACGCCTCGGCCGAACTGCCCGCCCCCCGGCAGCCCGGCATCGACCATGTCGGAGGGCGGGGCATGCTGCTCGTCGACGCGCTGGCCGACAGCTGGGAAGCGCACCCGTGCCCGCACGGCAAGACCGTCACGGCCTGCTTCCGCCCGTCTGCGGCGAAGCCCTGAGCCCTGTCAGGCGGCCGAGCCGGTCGGGGGAGGTCATCCGTCGAGGCGGCAGCGGGTGAGCAAGGTGGCGGGGTCGGCGTTCCGCGGCCGGGAGACGGTGCGGTTCGCGGGTGGCCGGTGGCCGGTGGTGAGCCAGCCCTCCAGGGCGGTGAAGGCCGAGCGGTGGCAGGGAAGGAGGGGCCGGAGCCGGTCGGGGAAGCTGTCGACGAGTGCGTCGGTGTGGGTGCCGTCCTCGACGCGGTAGTACCGGAACAGGTCGCCGCGGCCGGCTTCCCGGACCATCCGGGCGTAGACGTCGGAGTCCTGGCCGATGGGGAGCAGGACGTCGAGGGTGCCGTGGAGGGTGATCAGCGGTTTGCCGATGCGGCCGGTCAGCGAGACGCGCTCCACCGCCTTTCGGACGGAGGCGGGGCGGGTGGTGTAGTCGTAGTCGGCGTCGCAGCCGGGGACCGATCCCGGGGCGCAGTACGGTGTCCCGGCCTCCGTCACGCCGTCGAAGGAGGGGTCGAACTCCTCTCGGTAGATGCGCTGGGTCAGGTCCCAGTAGACCTGGTGGTGGAACTGCCACAGGAACTCCGACCCGGCCGGGAAGCCCGCGCGGTGCAGCTCCGCCCGCGCCTGGTCGGCGGCGGGTCCGCCCGCCGCGAGGGCGGGGTAGTGGCGCAGGGCGGACGGCAGGAAGGTGAACAGGTTCGGGCCCTCGGAGCGCCAGAGCGTGCCTTCCCAGTCGACCCCGCCGTCGTACAGCTCCGGGTGGTTCTCCAGCTGCCAGCGCACGAGGTAGCCGCCGTTGGACATCCCCGTGACCAGGGTGCGTGCCGGTGGCCGCCGGTAGCGCTGGGCGACCACCGTGCGGGCGGCGCGGGTGAGCTGGGTGAGCCGGGAGTTCCATTCGGCGACGGCATCGCCGGGACGGGAGCCGTCGCGGTGGAAGGCGAGGCCGGTGTTGCCCTTGTCGGTGGCGGCGTAGGCGTAGCCGCGGGAGAGCACCCAGTCGGCGATGGCTCGGTCGTTGGCGTACTGCTCGCGGTTGCCGGGGGTGCCGGCCACGACCAGGCCACCGTTCCAGCGGTCGGGCAGCCGCACGACGAACTGCGCGTCGTGATTCCAGCCGTGGTTGGTGTTGGTGGTCGAGGTGTCGGGGAAGTAGCCGTCGATCTGGATTCCGGGCACCCCGCTGGGAACGGCCAGGTCCTTGGGGGTCAGCCCGGCCCAGTCGGCCGGGTCGGTGTGGCCGGAGTTCACGGTTCCGGCGGTGGTCAACTCGCCCAGGCAGGCGGCCTGCTGGTGGGCGGCACCCGGTACGCGTACCTGGGCGAGGCGCGCGCAGTGGCCGGCGGCCGCATCGGCGGCCGGCCGGGCACTGGCGTGCGACGGGAGCAGGGCCGCGGCAGCGGCCAGGGCGACGGCGCCGAGGACGGTGCGTCTCCTCGACGACGAGGCGGCGGCGCCGGGAAGCAGGGCCATGGAAAGCCTCCTGGAGAGCGGGAAGTTGACGCGCTGGAGGCTAGGCCGCTCCCGACCGGGCCGAACATGTGTGGGCCCACCATGACGACCGCCCGTCGTCAGTGGGCCGCCGCCATGACTTTCAGGGGCAGGTGGCGTCCGCGAGGGTGAAGTAGCCGGCGGGTGACTCCTTCAGGGTGTGGGTGACGAACACGTTGTACAGACCCATGTCCTGCTGGGAGCCCTTCGCGTAGGTGCGGCCGCCGCTGGTCGTGGCCCGTCCTGCCTGGACATGGCCGTAGTTGTGGTCGGTCCAGCAGACGGCCGTGGCCCCGGTGGTGCGCGCGGTGAGCGTGGCGGACAGGTGTCCCGTCCTTCCGTCGGCGTCGCGGGCGGCGGCCGCGTAGGTGTGGGAGGAACCGGGGGCCAGGCCGGTGTCCGTGTACGCCGTCGCGTCGGGCGTGGCGATCGGCGCGCCGTCGCGGTGGACGACGTAGCCGGTTGCTCCGTCCACCGGGTTCCACCGCAGGCCGACGGTGGTGTCGGTGACGCCGGTCGTGGCCAGGCCCGTCGGGGCGGGCAGCGCACCGGGCTGGGAGTTGGAGCCCGCCAGTCCGAAGAACCGGGAGATCCAGTAGCTGGAGCAGATCGAGTCCAGGAAGTAGGGGGCACCGGTGCTTCCGCACTGCTCGGTGCCGCTGCCGGGATCGACCGGCGTGCCGTGCCCGATGCCCGGTACCCGGTTCACCTCGACCGCCACGGAACCGTCCGCGGCCACGTACTCCTCCCGGCGGGTGGAGTCGGGCCCGATCACGGACGTACGGCTGGGTGTCTGGGACAGGCCGTGCAGCGCGGTCCACTGGTCGCGCAGTTCGTCGGCGTTGCGCGGTACGACGGTGGTGTCCCGCGCTCCGTGCCACACGGCCACGCGGGGCCACGGACCGGACCACGAGGGGTGGGCGTCCCGGACGCGCCCGGCCCACTGGGCCGGGGTCAGGTCGGTTCCGGGGTTCATGCACGTGTAGGGGCCGGTGTCCCTGGTGCAGTCGTACGGAATCCCGGCGACGACCGCGCCGGCCCGGAAGACGTCCGGATAGGTGGCGAGCATCACCGACGTCATGGCGCCCCCGGCCGACAGACCGGTGACGTGGATCCGCCGGGGGTCCGCGCCGTAGGCGGAGACGGTGTGCGCGGCCATCTGCCGGATCGACGCGGCCTCGCCCTGGCCCCTGCGGTTGTCAGTGGTCTGGAACCAGTTGAAGCACTTGTTGAGGTTGTTCGCGGACGTGGTCTCGGCGAACACCACCAGGAACCCGTACCGGTCGGCGAACTGGGGCAGGCCGGAGTGGTCGGCGTACACCTGGGCGCTCTGGGTGCAGCCGTGCAGCGCGATCACCACCGCGGGGTTCGCGGGCAGGGACGCGGGCCGGTGGACGTACATGTTCAGCCCACCGGGATTCGCGCCGAAGTCACCGACACGGGTCAGGCCGACCGCCGCGTGAGCGGTCGGCGGCGGGCCGAGGAGGGCCGCTCCCAGCACGAGCGCCACGACGGCGACGAGTCGGGCCGGCGCTCCCGCGCGCACGGGGGTTGCGGGGCGCGGCAGTGGAACGGCAGACGGGCGTGCGGAGGATTCACGGGACGGTGGGGGGACGGCTTCCCTGAACGGCGACGCGCGCATGGCGGCTCCCTCGGTGACACGCGGGGACACGGCACCGCTCGTTCACGTGGGGTACGCGAAGCGGGGAGAGCGGCCGGCCCGGTGCCCGGCACCGTAGGGTCGTTCAACGTGCAACGGTATGGCGGGAAGCACCACAGCCCGTCGGGCACGAGGCGGACCGGGGTGGATTGCGCCGCCGCGCGGCGTCTGCTAGGAGGTGTCCGCAATGTCGCGTCGTCCGCCCGGAGGGCGGGGCCTGCGGCGTCTGGTGCGTGCTCTCGGCGTGCCGGGCGGACGCCCGCGTACTGGTCGTACTCGGGTGTTCGCCCGGTGCGGCGAGAGTGCGTGCCAGGCGTCGCGGGCCAGGCGAGACTCGCGGACACCCCCTAGCCCCTCACCGGCAAGAGCGCGCCGTCCGCCGGTTCCTAGAGCAGGCCGAGGTCGCGGAGTTCCTTGTGCAGGTCGGCTCGCGGGTGGCCGGACGGCGCCGACGGCTTGCCTTGCGTGAGCTGCCCGGTGTCGCCGTCCGCGCGTCCGGGGCCGGCTGCGGGTCCGGATACGTCGCCGCGCGGGCGCCGGTTCCGGAACAGCCAGGCGCCGACCAGCCCGCCGATCAGCCCTCCGAGGTGCCCGAGCCAGCTCACGCCCGGCGTTCCGGGCACGGCCACGGTGAGCAGGTACGCGAACGAGGCCGCCATGACGACGCCGATCAGCGAGTCGATCAGGTGCCGGTCGAAGAGGCCGCGCACCACGACGTAGCCGAAGTACCCGTAGACCAGCCCGCTGGCTCCGACCGTGTTCGCCGCGCTCTGCTCGAAGATCCAGACCGTCAGTCCGCTGGTCACGGCGACGAGCAGGCTCAGCGCCAGGAAACGGGCGACGCCTCGGTAGGCGGCGAGGAAGCCGAAGACGAAGAGCGGCCCGGAGTTGCTCTCGATGTGGGCCCAGTTCCAGTGCAGGAAGGGCGCGCTGAGGACGTGGGGCAACGCACCGGGCTCGCGGGACACCACGCCGTAGTCCCGCGAAAGGCCGTACTCGGCCGCGACGTTGGCGAGCTGGACCAGCCAGACGAACGCCACGAACGCGAACATTACGAAGAACGCCTTCCGCGCCTCCGCGATCATCTGCTCGGGTCCGACGGGCCCCGCGCCGACCCGGTTCCTCTCCCCCATGCCCCACTCCCTCCCCCGACGGACGTTCCCGGCACACGCTACCGGCACGCCGGGCGGCCGCGTCGACCGGCGGCATCCACCGGGACGACCCCGACCTGAGCGTGCCCCGTCCGCGAAGAACGGCCTCGCGGCTCGAAGTGACCGGATCCGTCGGATCGGTCAGGAATCGAGAAGCGCGGGCAGGGAGCCGCCCCTAGCATGATCGTCATGGACATCACCATTCATACGACCGTCCTCCCCCACGACGACCCGGACGAGTCCGTGGCCTTCTACCGCGACATCCTCGGCTTCGAGGTCCGCAGCGACGTCGGACAGGGCAAGATGCGCTGGATCACCGTCGGCCCCGTCGGTCAGCCCGGCACGTCCATCCTTCTGGCGCCGCCGGCCGCCGACCCCGGTATCACCGAGGACGAGCGCCGCACCATCGTCGAGATGATGGCCAAGGGCACCTACGGCTGGATCCTGCTGGCGACCCCGGACCTCGACGGCACGTTCGACAAGGTGCAGGCCCGCGACGCGGAGGTCGTCCAGGAGCCGACCGAGCAGCCGTACGGCATCCGCGACTGCGCCTTCCGCGATCCCGCGGGCAACCTGGTCCGCATCCAGGAACTTCGCTGAGCCGTCCGGTCATCGACGCGGCCGTGACAGCCGGCGTCGCGACCATCCGCGCGGCACGCGGCGGCCGGCTCGCGCGGGCCACTGTTCTCGGCCACCCTTCGGCGGCCGACCCGCGCAGAGCCGCCGAGTACGAACCGCCGAAGGCCGGCCGCCGAGGGGCGGCCGTCGGGGGCGGCCGTCGAGGCACGCGCACGTCGGCCGGCCGGCCACAGGGGCGGCGTCCCGTCCCCTCCTCGCCGGGACGGCCATGGGTCTCCGTGCCGTGCCGCCGCCGTCGAGCGGTCGCCAGGCCTGCTCGGACTGCTCGGACCTGCTCAACCGGCGCGGCGACCACGGGCGGGCCGGTCATCGCCATCGAGCACCTCGAGGAGAAGGAGTTCTCTCATGTGTCACCCCTCGTGGGGGCGCGCACGCACCGCGGCACAGCGCCTGAGCGACCTCGCGCGGCTGCGCCGCGTCCGTGACCGGATCGACCGGGAGTACGCGCAGCCGCTCAACGTCGAGGCGCTCGCCCGCGGCGCGAACATGTCGGCCTCGCACCTCAGTCGCCAGTTCCGGCTGGCCTACGGTGAGTCGCCGTACAAGTACCTGATGACCCGTCGCATCGAGCGTGCGGCGGCGCTGCTGCGTCGTGGCGACCTCAGCGTCACCGAGGTCTGCTTCGCGGTGGGCTGCTCGTCGCTGGGCACCTTCAGCACCCGCTTCACCGAGCTGGTCGGCATGCCGCCCAGCGCCTACCGGCGCCACGCCATGAGCGCCGCGTCCGGGATGCCCCCGTGTGTCGCGAAGCAGGTCACCAGGCCGGTCAGGATCCAGGAAGCGCCGGCCGCCGAGCCGCAGCCGGTCTGACGGCCGCGGCGTCCGTCGCGTCCGCCGACCTCGACACCGCCCCGAGCGGGTTCGCGTGGGCGGCCGCATCGCCGGCCCCCACGCTGTACGCCTGCGAGGCCCTTACGACCCTCGCGCTCACCCGCGCCCTCGCCGCGGCAGCGACGGCGATCGGCGCCGTCCCGGCGACAGGGCGGGTGAGCCGGTGTCCATTCCGCGGCACCACCTCACCGGCCCCGCCCTGGCGCGGATCTCGGGTCGATGACGGAACGACGAGCCGACGGCCCCCACCCGTGGCCTTCGTCGGCACGCCGGTGTCGCCGACCGGTCGGACGGCCGTCCTGACCCACGCCTACGCGGGTTTGATCCACCCCACCGACCGCTCCACGGCCCGCTGCCAGTTGTCGTACTCGGACTCCCGCCGCTCGGGGTCCATGTCCGGCAGCCACTGGCCGGCCCGGTGCCAGTTGCGTCGCAGCACCTCCAGGTCCGGCCAGTAGCCCGCGGCGAGCCCGGCGGCGTAGGCGGCGCCGAGGGAGACGGTCTCGGCGACCATCGGCCGCACCACGGGCACGTCGAGCACGTCGGCCACGAACTGCATGAGCAGGTTGTCCGAGGTCATGCCCCCGTCCACCTTGAGCTGGGTCAGGGCGACCGAGGAGTCGGCGTTCATGGCGTCGACGACCTCGCGGGTCTGCCATCCGGTGGCCTCCAGGACGGCCCGCGCCAGGTGGCCCTTGGTGATGTACGAGGTGAGTCCGACGATGACCCCGCGGGCGTCGCTGCGCCAGCGGGGCGCGAACAGGCCGGAGAAGGCGGGGACGATGTAGCAGCCGCCGTTGTCCTCGACCGTGCGCGCGAGGGTTTCGATCTCCGGCGCGCTGCTGATCAGCCCCAGCCGGTCGCGGAACCACTGGACCAGCGCGCCGGTGACGGCTATCGACCCCTCCAGCGCGTAGACCTGCGGCTGGTCCCCGATCTTGTACGCGACGGTCGTGAGGAGTCCGTGCCGGGACCGTACGACATCGGTCCCGGTGTTGAGCAGCAGGAAGCTGCCTGTTCCGTACGTGCACTTCGCCTCGCCCGGTGAGAAGCAGGTCTGGCCGAACAGGGCGGCCTGCTGGTCACCCAGGGCGGCCGTGATACGGACGCCGGAGAGGACCGAGCGGGCGACGCCGTAGCTCTCGGCGGAGGCCCGGATCTCGGGCAGCATGGGGCGGGGGACCCCGAAGAACGACAGGAGCTCCTCGTCCCAGGCGAGTGTGCGGATGTTCATCAGCATGGTGCGGCTGGCGTTGGTGGCGTCGGTGATGTGCAGACCGCCGTCCGGGCCCCCGGTGAGGTTCCAGATCAGCCAGCTCTCCATCGTGCCGAACAGCACCTCGCCGTTCTCGGCGCGCTGTTCCAGCCCGGGGACGTGGTCGAACAGCCAGCGGATCCGCAGGGCCGAGAAGTAGGTCGAGGGGGGCAGCCCGCACCGCTCGAGGAAGAAGTCGTCTCCCGGATCACGTCTGAGGTCGTCGACGAGCGGTGCCGTGCGGGTGTCCTGCCAGACGATCGCCCTGCCCAGGGGGGCGCCCGTGCGCCGGTCCCAGAGCACCGTCGTCTCCCGCTGGTTGGCCAGGCCCATGGCGGCCACCTCGTCCGCGCCGACGCCGCCTTCGGACAGCGCATCGGGCATGACGCGCTGCAGATTGCGCCAGATCTCGACGGCGTCGTGCTCGACCCATCCGGGTTTGGGGAAGTACTGCTGGTGCTCCCGCTGGGCGACCGACACCAGCCGTCCGTGGTGGTCGAACAGAATGCATCGGGTGGAGTTGGTGCCCTGATCGATGGACATTACGTACCGTTCAACCATGATCGGGTCTGCCTTCCGATGTGCCGAGGAGGTGGCCGTGGTGTCACCAGCGAGCGGCGCCCAGGTCTCTGGAGATCGCCCGTGCGGCCTCACGGAGCAGGGTGATCAGGCTCGGCCGGGGGTGGCCCTGGCTGTCGCAGATCCTCTCGACGGGGCCGGACAGTCCGATGGCGCCCACCACGAGGCCGCCGTGCCCGCGGATCGGTGAGGCGACGCTCGCCTCTCCCATGCTCATCTCCTGGACCTCGCCGGCCCATCCGATGTCCCGGATCTCGGCGAGTGCGCGGGAGAGCTGCTCCGGGACGACCAGGGTGTGCCGGGTGTAGGCCTCGAGCTCCGGCTCCAGGGCCGACTCGAGGGATGCCGTGCCGAAGGCCAGCAGGACCTTGCCGAGCGAGGAGGCGTGCAGCGGCAGCAGCGAGCCCACGTCCAGGGTCTGGAGGGTGTCGTCCGGCCGGAACACATGGTGGACGACGAGGACCTTGCCCTCCAGGGGAGTGCCGAGGCGGACCGCCTCCCCGCTCCGGGCGGCCAGGGCGTCGGCCCAGTTGATGGAGCGCGAGCGCAGCTCGTTGACGTCGAGGTAACTGGTGCCCAGGTGCAGCAGGGCCGCTCCGAGCTGGTACTTCCCGGTCGCCGCGTCCTGCTCCACGAAGTCCACGTGCTGGAGCGTGCGCAGAATGCCGTGGGCGGTGCCCTTCGCCAGCCCGAGCGAGGCCGCCACCTCGCCGAGCCCGAGTCGGCGGGGCCCACCGGCGAGCAGACGCAGGATCGCCGCCGCCCGCTCGATCGACTGAACAGGGCCGGCCATGGAACGAGCTTATTACCGCCGCGGACGGCCCGCTGTACGTGGAGGCCGACGCCTCGCTACCAGGGGCGGGTGAACGTTCGGTAATGCCGACCCGCGTTCATTGACCGGCTTTGTCCCACTCCGTAGCGTGCACTGAAGCCCGGCAAACGCGCGCTGAGGGCCGCGTACGGCCGGCAGAGCCCATCGGAGGACACCAGATGACGGTAGAGCTCAACACCATGCTCAGGGAGGTCGTCGAACACGTATGGCGACTTCCGCCCGTCACGGGCGCCGTCTCGGCCGTGCGTCGACGCGCCGGAGCGGTCCTGACCGAGTGGAACGTCGCCCCGGAGCTGGTCGAGGACTCGCTTCTGGTCGTGTCCGAGCTGCTCACCAACGCGTTCGTCCACGCCCTGCCGCCGGCGGAGCTGCGGCTGACGCGGTTCCGCGACGGCGGGCTCGAGACCCTGCGCGTCGAGGTCACCGACGCGGGCCCCGCGCTTCCGCCGGCGAGCCGGTGCTCCGAGGAGATCGACCCGGACGAGCACGGCCGGGGCGAGGAGATCGTCCACGCGCTGGCGACCCGGCACGGCATACGCGTCCACGCCGGTGGGGTCACCCGGTGGGCCGAACTCGTCGCGGCGTGAGGCGGCGCGCCCCCGCCGGACTCGTCACGGCGTGAGGCGGCGCCCCTACGCCTGATTCGTGGCCGCTGAGGCGGCGCGCCACCGCCGATCTCGTCGCGGAGCGCCCCCGCGAATTCGTGGCTTCTTGGCGGCGTGAGGCGACGCCCCCCGCACGCCCCCCGCCGGTCAGAGCTGGTCAGGCCTGATCCTGCAGGGGGCGCCCACGGCTGTTCCCCGGGCGCCGGGCGCCCCGCCCGACGGTGAACGGCAAGCGGGCCGTCAGGGGGTGGGGGCCGCGACCGGCGCCGGACGCCGCTTCGGGCCTCACCCGCTTCGACAGCGCCGGTTCGGCCGTGCCCGGCTCGGCGACGGCCGGCTCCCCGGCCTCGGCCGGCTCGGCACCGTCCGGCTTGCGCAGGAGGAGCAGCGCCGCGTCGTCATGCAGCCGGCCGCCCACGTGCGCCAGCAGCTCCTCATGGAGCGCGGTGAGCGTACGCGCCGGCTCCTCGCACACGTGGCGCTCCAGCCCCTCGGCCAGAGGGTAGAACGCACGCCCGTGGTCACGGGCCTCGGTGACCCCGTCGGTGTAGAGCAGCAGCTGGTCCCCGTCGGTGAAGGGCAGCACCTGGAGGACGGGGGCCTGCCCCGACAGGGCGCGCAGGCCGAGGGGCGGGGTCGGATGGGCGGGCTCCAGCGTGACGATGTCACCGCACGCGCGCACCATCAGCGGCGGGGCGTGCCCGCAGTTGACGACCTCGAGACGGCCCGACGGCGGGTATCCGGCGACCACGGCGGTGACGAAGTCGTCGCTGCCCAGGTTGCGTGCCAGGCTGCGCTCGATCCTCGCGACGACGTCGAGGAGATCGGGCTCGTCGTAGGCGGCCTCGCGGAAGACACCGAGCACGAGTGCGGCGGTCCCCACGGCCGGCAGACCCTTGCCGCGTACATCACCGACGATCAGCCGCACACCGTGCGGGGTGGACAGCAGTGCGTAGAGGTCGCCGCCGATCCGGGCCTCCGCCGCCGCGGCGCTGTAGCGGACGGCCACCCGGAACGGGCCGACCGTCTCGGGTATGGGCTTGAGCAGCGCGTGCTGCGCGGCCTCCGCGACCGAGCGGACGTCCGCGAGCACCCGCTCACGGCGCCCGCGCAGCGAGCTGGCCAGGCCGCTCGCCAGGGAGACGGCCACTATGGCGGACAGGACGGCCACCATGTCACGGGTGTGCACGCCGTCCCGGGTGCCGAGCGCCACGCTCAGCACCGCGGCGAGGAGACCGACGCAGAGGACGCCGCGGGGGCCGTTGGTGGTCGCGGCCAGCGCCGGGCCGGCCGCGAGCAGCGGCAGCCAGATCATCCCCGCTCCGCCGACGAGGTCGACGACCACCACGAGGGAGACGACGAGCACGGGGAGTACGGGGATGCCTGCGGCGAGGTGCGGGGCGGCCCGTCGCCGGGCCGACGTACGTCCCCCTCGGTTGCTGAACGGCCGTATCGGCCAATGGGCGCCACCATGGTCTCGGGCCTGACTCATGTTTTCGTCCGCGGTCCTCACCTGTCTGCGGGTGCACTCCCGACATGTCCGTTTGGTCCAGGAAAACGTGTTCGGCTCGGGCGTCACAAGGAGAGGATTTTCAGATAGTGAGCGAGAGGCCCCGCGTCACGCGGCTCGCGGTCGGGATCAGCCGCGCCCGGATCTCCCTCAGCCGGGAGAGCCCCTCCGCCGGCAGCGAGACGCCGAGCGAGCCGATCGTCTCCCCGCTGTACACGGGCACGGCCACGCAGACCGTGCCGAGGGCGTACTCCTCCAGGTCCGTGACGGCCGGGGCCACCGGGGAGGAGTCGAGCCGCCGGAGCAGCTCCGGAGGGCTGGTGATGGTCCGGGGGGTGAGGTCTGCGAGGTGGTGCCGGGAGAGGTAGTCCTTGCGGGACTCGTCATCCATCTCCCGCAGCACGGACTTGCCCAGCGCGGTGGCGTGCCCCGCGTCCTCGAAGCCCACCCAGAGGTCGACCCGGGGTGCCCGGGGCCCGTCGACGATCTCCGCCACCCGGATCTCGCCCTCCTCGTAGAAGGTGAGGTAGGCGGCGGTCGCCAGCTCGTCCCGCAGAGCGGCGAGCGTGGGACGGACCCGGCTGAGCAGCGCCTGCCCGCGGCCGGCGGTGTGCAGCGCCTCGAGCTTGTCGCCCAGGACGAACCCGCCGTCGTCCAGCTTCCGCACGTATCCGTCGTGCACGAGCGTCCGCAACAGGTGGTAGGCGGTGGCCAGGGGCAGGCCCGTCTCACGCGCCAGCTGCTTCGCCGGCGCGCCGTTCACGTGCGCGCTCACCGCCTCCAGCAGACGGAAGGCTCGCTGCACGGAGGTGATGAGCGTCGGACCGTCACGAGCACCCACACCCCCAGCGTGCGCCGAGCGCGTGGCGCAGGCAAGAGTCGCCCTTCTCCATCGGGGGGCGGAGGGGCTGCGCCGACGGAGTCGGGGCGGCCGTTCCGCGCCGCCTCCACCCTCCCGTTCCCGTCCGTGACGCCCCCTGCGGACCCGGAGGCGCCGGTTGCCCCAGCGGCTCGTCGGGCCCCGTGGTGCGGTCTCGCGGCACGCTCGGACCGGCGAAACGGGTACCACCGCTCACTCACCCGAACAGCTCAACAGCGGAGCGTGAACCCCTTGTGCCCACTGGCCCCCGCCCCATTCGGAGTTGCGTCCGCACGGGCGACATGAGTCGGTAGGAGTCGTGTCCTGCCAGATCTCACCATCAGGAGGAGATATGGGCACCGAACAGAACGGCCACTCGGCCGACAAGCTGTCCGTCGTCTTCACCGTCCGCGTGATCGAGGGCGGCGAGCGAGGGTTCCTCGAAATGTACGACCGGATCCGGAAGTCCGTCGCCCGGACTCCCGGCCACATCGTCGAACGGCTGGGAGAACCCGTGGACGACTCCCGTCAGTGGGTGATCACCAGCGAATGGGAGACGCCCGAGCACTTCTTCGCCTGGCAGCAGAGCGAGGAGCACCAGGCGCTGGTCGCTCCGCTGCGCCAGTGGGTCGACTCGACGCAGTCGCTGCGGTTCCGGGTCGTCAAGGAGACCGTGGGGGTGAAGTCATGACGCGCATGACCACCGGCTCCGTCGCCGTGATCGGCCTGGGCAGGATGGGCACCGGCCTGGCCACCCGTCTCCTGGACCAGGGGATACAAGTGCGGGTGTGGAACCGCACCCCGGAGCGGGCCGCACCGCTCGCCGAGGCGGGCGCCTTCGTGGCGGCCCACCCCGCGGAGGCCGTCGAGGGGACGAGCACCGCCATCTGCAGCGTCGCCGACGGCGAAGCCCTGGGCGAGGTGCTGCGCGGACCCGACGGCGTGCTGGCCGCGGGCGCCTACCCCGGCACCCTGATCTGCGCCAGCACCGTCGCCCCCGAGGAGGTCGTGCAGATCGCCGGGGATCTCCCCACGGTCCTGGACGTCGGCATGCTCGGCAACCGCGACCACGCCCGCGACGGCGAGCTGCGGCTCTTCGTCGGCGGCGAGAAGCAGGTGTTCGAGGCCGGCCGGCCGCTGCTGGAGATGCTGGGCAAGGAGGTCGTCCATCTGGGCGCACTCGGGTCCGGCATGCGGATGAAGCTGCTCCTCAACCTGCTCATGGGTGTGGAGGTGCAGGCCATGGCCGAGGCCACCGAACTGGCGGCCGCCTCCGGCCTCGACCGGCAGCTGGTCCTCAAGACCATCGCGGGCAGCGGTTTCGCCTCGCCCGTCATGGCGTTCAAGTCGAGGCGCCTGGCCTCCGGCCGCTTCGAGGAGCCGGACTTCCGGCTGCGGCTGATGGCGAAAGACCTCATGCTCGCTTCCAAGCAGGCAGCGGCGGCAGGGCTGCATCTGCCACTGGCGGCCGCCGCGGCCGAGACCCACGTCCGCGCCACCGAGCAAGGGCTGGGCGACGAGGACTGTGCCGCGGTCGTCCGCGCACTCACACCGAACCCTGGAAGCGACACATGATCATCGACATCCACGGGCACCTGTCCCCACCGGAGGCGGCCGAACGCTTCCCCATGCCCCCGAGCCTGACCGACGTCGACGGCATGCTCGCCGCTCGCGCGGAGGCCGGCATCGACCTCACCATCATCGGCAGCCCCGTGGGCGCCGGCGCGATGGCGCGGGTCCCGGGCGTCGACAACTACGCGCAGCCCCGCGACCGGCTCCGTGGCTTCCACGCGTGGATGTCCGGGCTGATCGCGAAGTTCCCGGACCAGTTGCGCGGCTACGTGTACGCCAACCCGTTCGGCGACGACGATCACCTCGAAGGGGTGCGGGAGACCCTGGCGGACCCCGCCTTCGTCGGCCTGATCACCACGTCCAGCGTCCACGGGGAGCTGCTCGGCTCCCCGCGTGCGGACTCCTTCTTCGCGCTGGCCGCGGAGGCGGGAGTACCGGTCCTGGTGCACGCCCCGGCCGAGCCGGTGGGCACGGAACGGGTCGAGGAGACCGGCTTCGTCGAGCAGATCGGCCGGTTCGGCGACCTCACCGTCGGCATGGCCATGATCGCGTTCGCGGGATGGCTGGACAAGTACCCCGGTCTGCGGCTGATCGGCGCGACCGGCGGCGGCGCGATGGCGCTGCTGCCGGAGCGCCTGCAGACGGCGGCGCGCCCCCGGCACTGGGCCGGGGGGGCACCGCCCCCCGGCGGGCCCGCGGCACGGGCCTCCGCCCCTCGGTCCGCCGAGGCGCCGGTAGCCGACCCGGCCGCGGCACTCCAGCGCATGTACGTCGACACCAGCCCGTTCAGCCAGGCGCACCTGGCGCTCAACGCCGAGGTGCTCGGCCCCGAGCGGATGCTGTTCGGCACCGACTCACCGCCCATGGCGGCGCCGCTGGAGGACTTCGTCCGCATGATCGAGAAGCTGCCCGTCGACAAGGCGTCCCAGCAGCGCATCCTCGGCGGCAACGCCGAAGCCCTCTTCGACCTGAGGAGTCGTCCGTGACCACGACGCAGGACGCCATCACCGCGGCCGAGCGGTGCAGCCCGGAGTACCGGCGCGACCCTCACGCGGTCTACGCCCGCCTCCGGGAAGAGGCCCCGGTCTGCCCCATGAGACCGCCGCACGGCAACGAGACGTACCTGATCACGCGGTACGAGGACGCGCGGGCCGCCCTGTCGGATCCGCGGCTGAGCAAGGACATGTACGGGGCCATGGACACCTACCGGAGGATCTTCGGTGACTCGTCCGTGGCGCTGGACGACAACATGCTCAACTCCGACCCGCCCAAGCACACCCGGCTGCGCAAGCTGGTCAACTCGGCCTTCACACCACGGCGCGTGGAGGCCCTGCGGCCGCAGATCCAGGACATCGTCGAGAGGCTCCTCGACGAGTGCCCGACCAGGGAGCCCTTCGACCTGCTGCCCGCGTTCGCGTTCCCGCTGCCGATCATCGTGATCTGCGAGCTGCTCGGCGTACCGCCCGAGGAGCGGTCGCGGATGCAGTACCTGTCCACCACGGTGGCGCAGGCCGGGTTCAGCGAGGAGTCCAGACGGGCCCAGCAGCAGGCGGAGGTGGATCTGCACGGGTACTTCACGGACCTCGTCGCCGCCAAGCGCAGCCGTCCCGGTGACGACCTGATGAGCGCGCTCATCCAGGTGCGGGACAACGACGGCGGGCTCACCGAGAACGAGATGGTCTCCACGGCGTTCCTGGTGATGTTCGCGGGTCACAAGACGACCGCGTACCTCCTCGGCAACGCCGTCCACCACCTCCTCGCGCATCCCGCACAGCTGCGCGCGGTGCACGAGAACCCCGAGCTGGTCGGCCCGGCGGTCGAGGAGGTGATGCGCTACGACGGCTCCGTGGAGAGCTCGACGTTCCGCTACGCGACCGAGGACGTGGAGTACGCCGGGACGCGGATCCCGAAGGGCGCCCTGGTGCAGATCGCGCTCAGTTCGGCCAACCGCGATCCGCGGAAGTTCGACCGCCCGGACGAGTTCGACGTGACGCGGCAGGGCAACGCCCAGAACGCCCATGTCGGGTTCGGTCACGGCATCCACTACTGCCTGGGCGCGCCGCTGGCCCGGCTGGAGATGGAGCTGGCCCTCGTCGGCCTGTTCGGCCGGTTCCCGAGGATGACGCTCGCCGACCCGGCGGGCGAGCCGCGGTGGATGACGGTTCCCTTCCCGGCCTTCCGCGGCCTGGCGGAGCTGCCGGTCGTGCTGGATCCCGCCGGGTGACCGACGGCGTCCCGGCAGCGGGAGCGCGGCAGCCCCACGGCGCCGCCTCCCCTGCCCCTCCCCGCGGCACGGCCACATGACCGGTCCTCTCCCGGGCACGCCGGACGGGCCCCTCGCTCGAGGGGCCCGTTCGGCGTCAGTCGTTTCCCACGGGGTGCGCAGGCCGGCCCGAGCGGTCAGCGGGCCGTGGCGAAGTTCTGCGTCCAGTAGTTGCCGGGCTGTGCGAGGCCGACACCGATCTCCTTGAAGGCGCAGTTCAGGATGTTGCGCTTGTGGCCGGGGCTGGACATCCAGCCCGCCATGACCTTCTCGGGGGTGGAGTATCCGTAGGCGACGTTCTCGCCGTAGGTGCGCCAGTTGTAACCGGCGCGCGTGATCCGCTCACCCGCGTCGGAACCGTCGGAGCCCGTGTGGGACATGTTCTTGTGGCTCGCCATGTCCGCGCTGTGGGCCTGGGCGGCCTGCGACAGCTTCGCGTTCAGGGTCACCGCCGAGCAGCCGGCCTTGCTGCGCTCGCTGTTGACCAGGGTCACGACGCGCGCCACGGCGGTGGACGCCGGGGCTGCCGCGGTGGGGGTGCTCGCGGAGCTCGGAGCGGTGGGCTGTCCGGATGCGGCGGCTCCCGTCGAGGCCGGCGCGGGGGTCGTCGGCGATGCCGAGGCCCCGGGCCGCGAGGTCCCCTCGTCGTCCGTCCACCGGCCGTCCCAGGACCCGTTCCTCCAGTTCTTCCACTGACCGGAGGACTCGGCGCCCGCGGCGCTGTCCTCGTCCATGCAGGCCATGGCGGCGGTCGGTATCGCCAGCGCGCCAAGTGCGACGGCGGCGATGGCTATGTGCCGGTGACGCGTCTTCCTGCGGTGCTTGCTCATGCGGGCCTCGCTCGGTCGTCTCGAGGGCGCCTGTCGTGGCTCGGCTCTGCGCGGACGCTGGGCCTGACCTGCAAAGACGCCGTTTGCGGCCGTCATTCTCAAACGCGAACCGAGGAGGGGCAACGGGCCTGTCCACTACCGCGCTTCGTAGTCGTCGGAGGCTCTTGAATCCGGCGCGGGGATGTGCTGACCCAGCCGGCCCGCACCACGTCAGTACCTGACACACAGCCAGGAACCCATCGGCGCCCGGGAGACGACGCGGAGGGGACGACCGCCGGACGCACCCTTGGAGCATGTGCGCCGTATGTCCGCTTACAGGTGGCACATCCGCCTATATCTTCCGGGCGCGAAGTACTACCCGACGACGTTGATACCGGAAGCCCGCGTGACGGATGTCACCGAGAGCGGGTGCAACCATTTCCGCCGGGCGCCCGGCCCCGTCGTCCACGAGCTTCCGCATCGTCCCGGCCGGGGTGCGGCGTCCGGTCCCCGCGGCATCGACCACTGCCATGCCGCCGCTACCCGTACGGCCGCCAACGACCGCTCGCCGGCCGCTCGTTACCTGCCCGTGCGGCTCGTGGCGGCGGGCGCCATCGTGACCGACGCCGTCACGGCACCCGGGACCGGGGCGAGGACCGCCGGGGGCCGCGACACCCGACGGACTCCGGTACGACGTGCTTGAGCGGCGATGCCGACGGCTCCCGACGGACGGGCCGACAGCGGGTGTCGTGCGCAACGCATGCGACCGGCCTCTGCGTGAGATGTACGTACGCCTGCGGGGCGACGGTGAGAACAAGTGCGACATACCAGCCAGGCCGTCCCCCGTCCGCGCGTCCGGCGTTCGCGGCGGCACGCCGGGCGCCTCGGCGCGGACCGCACCGCGCTGCGCATCGCCCTGAGGGAGCCGCTCGCGCACGGCGAGCGGGCGGCGGTCGCCTCGGACGTGTCGATCACCGTTCCCGAGCGCAACGCCGGCTTCGGCCGCGGGAGGGCGCTCCGTTTCCTCTTCGCAGGGGACTTCCCCGGCGTGCGGGGCTTCGCCCGGGCGGCGGGGTCCGTTCCGCAGGGCCGACCGGAGGCCTGTGCGTGAGGTCGCAAACCCGGCGGATTGTACGTCTAGTCGCTTATAAGCGAATATTCAGTCACATCTGCGACTTTTTCATGATCGCCTTATGCTGATCTGAGAATAGCTCTGGCAGTCGACAGCCGGCCCTGCAGCCGGCGGAAAGCGGGCTTCCATGGCTGAGCGGTTCAAAAGGTCGGGGCTGGTCGGCGAGTTGTCGGCCGAGTTCGCCGGCACGATGATTCTCATCCTCTTCGGCTGCGGCGTGGTGGCCCAGGTGGTTGCGGGCGGCGCCCTCACGACTCCCCCGGGAGGCCTCGGAGACCACGACAGCATCGCCTGGGCCTGGGGCCTCGGCGTCACCCTGGGCGTCTACGTCGCCGCCCGGCTGAGCGGCGCGCACATCAACCCCGCGGTGACCCTCGCCCTGGCGGCGTTCAAGGGCTTCCCCTGGAGCAAGGTGCTGCCGTACGCGGTGGCCCAGACGGCGGGAGCCTTCGTCGCGGCGCTGATCGTGCGCTGGAACTACACCGAGGCGCTCGCGAAGGCCGACCCCGGCCACACCATCAAGACACAGGGCGTCTTCTCCACGCTGCCCGCCAACGGCAACCCCAACCTCCCGTTGTACGAGTGGGGCGCCTTCCGCGACCAGGTCATCGGCACCGCTCTCCTGCTGCTCCTGGTAATGGCCGTCACCGACCTGCTCAACAACCCGCCCGGCGCGAATCTGGCCCCGTTCATCGTCGGTCTGATCGTCGTCGCCATCGGTATGGCGTGGGGAACCAACGCGGGTTACGCGATCAATCCGGCTCGTGACTTCGGGCCCCGGCTGGCGAGTTTCATCACCGGCTACGGCGGAGCGTGGCGAGATCAGTACGGGAACCTCTACTTCTGGGTGCCGATCCTCGGTCCCCTGATCGGCGGCCTGCTCGGTGCCTTCCTGTACAAGTTCCTCGTCGGGCGGTTCCTGCCGACGGCCGAGCCCGAGCCTCCCGGCCGCGTCCCCACTCCCGAGCGCTGACACGAGCAACAGAGGCGGCACACCATGGCTGACTTCGTCGGAGCGGTGGACCAAGGGACCACCAGCACCCGATTCATGATCTTCGACCACGACGGCAACGAGGTGGCGAGGCACCAGCTGGAGCACACCCAGTTCCTTCCGCAGTCCGGGTGGGTGGAGCACGACCCGGTGGAGATCTGGGAACGCACCAACTCGGTGATGCAGACCGCTCTGCGGACCGGCAACCTGTCCCCGGAGGACCTGGCGGCGATCGGCATCACCAACCAGCGGGAGACCACGGTCGTGTGGGACCCGCGCAACGGGCGCCCCTACTACAACGCCATCGTCTGGCAGGACACCCGCACCGACTCCATCGCCGCCGCCCTGGAACGCTCGGGCCAGGGCGACGTCATCCGCCGCAAGGCGGGGCTGCCGCCGGCCACCTACTTCTCCGGCGGCAAGATCCAGTGGATCCTGGAGAACGTCGACGGTGTCCGCGAAGCGGCGGAGAAGGGCCACGCCCTCTTCGGCAACACGGACGCCTGGGTCCTGTGGAACCTGACCGGCGGCCCCGACGGCGGTATCCACGCCACGGACGTCACCAACGCCAGCCGCACCATGCTGATGGATCTGGAGACCCTCGACTGGGACGACGAACTGCTGGGCTTCTTCGACATCCCCCGCGCGATGCTGCCCACCATCAACCCCTCCTCGCACCGCGAGGCGTTCGGCGTCACCCGCTCCTCCCGCCCCATGCGGGCCGCCATCCCCATCAGCGGGGTGCTCGGCGACCAGCAGGCGGCCACGGTCGGACAGGTCTGCTACGCGCCGGGCGAAGCCAAGAACACGTACGGCACCGGGAACTTCCTCGTCCTCAACACGGGCACAGAGCTGGTGCGTTCGCAGCACGGGCTCCTCACCACCGTGGCGTACCAGTTCGGCGACAGCCCGGCGATCTACGCCCTGGAGGGCTCCATCGCGGTGACCGGGTCCGCGGTGCAGTGGCTGCGCGACCAGATGAAGATCATCAACAGCGCGCCGGAGAGCGAGACCCTGGCCCGTACCGTCGCGGACAACGGCGGCGTGTACTTCGTCCCCGCCTTCTCGGGCCTGTTCGCTCCGTACTGGCGCTCCGACGCCCGCGGCGCGATCGTGGGCCTCGCCCGGTACAACGACAACGGCCACCTCGCACGGGCCACCCTGGAAGCCATCTGCTACCAGAGCCGCGACGTCGTCGAGGCCATGGAGCAGGACTCCGGAGTCCACCTCGACGTCCTCAAGGTCGACGGCGGAGTGACCGCGAACGACCTGTGCATGCAGATCCAGGCGGACGTTCTCGGCGTTCCCGTCAGCCGGCCCGTCGTCGCCGAGACCACCGCGCTCGGCGCCGCCTATGCGGCGGGTCTCGCCACCGGCTTCTGGCGGGACACGGACGAACTGCGCACCCACTGGCAGGAGTCCAAGCGCTGGGAGCCCCAGTGGTCCGACGAACAGCGGGAAGAGGGCTACGCGGGCTGGAAGAAGGCGGTGGAGCGCACCCTCGACTGGGCCAAGGTCGAGTAACCCGGCCCGCCGGGCGGTCAGTCGGCCTTCCTGAAGAGCTCGGACATGGCGTCTCCCGTGTCCTGGGCCAGCAGTCCCGTCGCGTCCGGGGCGATCAGGCCCACCCGCGTGGCCAGTTCCCTGCCGTGGACGTCGACGGCGGCCTCGATGAGGCCCGCGAGGGCGTCAACGGCGGTGCGGGCACGGGCACGGGACACCGCCGCGCAGCCCGCGGCGACCAGGGCGGCCGGCCACCACCAGCAGGCCAGCAGGGCGTAACCCACGGCCCAGGCGGCGAGGCGGGCGGCGGCACCGAAGGAGTCACGGGCGGACTGGTTGCGCCGCGCCGGGTACGCGGGCGGAAGTCCGGGACGTGTTCGGTGAGGAGTCACCGGGCGAAGCCGCGCCTGAGGGGAGCGCGGCTCCCGCCTCCGACGCCCCGGCGGACCGGCGCCAGCAACTGGCCGCCGCATGGCGGGAACTCACCTCCCGTATCCGCGCCGAGCACCCCGGACTGGGCCTCCTGCGTCCGGTGCGGGAGTGGGACGAGCGCGAACTGCGCGCGACGGCCGCTGAAGGCCCGGTGGTCCTGGTCAACGTCTCTCCGTACGGCAGTGACGCCCTGATCGTCACCGAGCGCTCCGTGGACGCCGTGCCGCTGCCGGGGCTCGACGCGCGGACCACGGCGGCGCGCCGGCAGGTTTTCCAGGACGCGCTGATGCGCATCGAGGCGCCGGGGACCCCGCGCAAGCAGTCGCAGCGCGCCCAGCAGGTCGTCCGGGACACCCTCGGCTGGCTGTGGCGGGAGGTCACCGGCCCCGTCCTCGACCACCTGGGCGTGCCGTCCGCACCCGCCGGACCGTGGCCCCGCGTGTGGTGGTCGCCCGGCGGCGCCCTGGGCACCCTGCCCCTGCACGCGGCGGCCCCGGCCGACGGCGCGCCCGGCGCGCTCGACCGTGTCGTGTCCTCGTACACGCCCACGCTGCGGGCCCTGCACCACGCACGGCAGCGTGCCGTCCGCCCGGACGCGGTCAGCGGCACGCTGGTCGTCAGCGTGGCGGAGGCCGACGGAACGCCTCCGCTGCCCGGCGCACGCCGCGAGTCGCAGCACCTGGCCGGGCTGCTGCCCGGCGCCGCGGTGCTGGCGGACACCTCCGCCACCCGCTCGGCGATCGTCGCCGCCCTGCCGCGCCACGCGTACGTGCACTTCGCCTGCCACGCGCTGAGCGCCTGGAGCGTCCCTCCCGCAGTCGGCTGGTCCTGCACGATCACGGCGCACACCCGCTGACCGTGCGCGACCTCGCGCGGCTGCGGCTGCCCTCCGCCCGGCTCGCCTACCTGTCCGCATGCGACACCCTGCGCACCAGCACCGACCTCGCCGACGAGGCCGTCCACATCGTCAGCGCCTTCCAGATGGCCGGCTTCCCGCACGTGGTCGGCTCCCTGTGGCACGTGGTCGACGCGATCGGAGCCGAGGTCGCCCGGAGCGTGTACGAGGCCCTGCACACGGGCGGCGGCGCGCTGGACGTCGGCCGGACGGCCCAGGCCCTGCACAGCACCGTGCGCGCCCTGCGTGACACGTATCCCGCGACGCCCAGCCTGTGGGCCTGCCAGGTGCACGCCGGTCCGTAGAGGGTGTCCAGCACGGACGGCCCGTCGGCGTCCGTGCCGGACGGTGCCTTCGCTGCGGCTTGGGCGTCAGGGCTTGACGGCGTGCAGGACCCGCAGACCGCGGGGCCCGCTGTCGTCGTGGCGTACGACGAGGCCGGCCGCGCGGCACTCGTCGGTCAACCACCGGGAGGACAGCCGGAGTTTGGGGTAGCTGCTGGTCCTCAGGTGCCAGGCGCCGTCCTGACGGACGTGCAGCAGATCGTGGACCAGGACCCTCTCCTCGTCGACGTACTCCAGGAAGCAGGTGAGGATGCGGTCGTCGGTGCTGCGGACGGGGAGGAACCGTTCCGTGCCATGGAGTTCACGGGTCAGATCGCGGTAGGTGGCGACGAAGCTGCCGCCCGGGCGGAGCGCCTCGGCCACCTCGGTGATCAGCTTCCGCACGTCCGCCCGGGCCGGCAGGTGCGGCAGCGTGTCCCCCATGCAGACCACGGCCGCGGCGGAGCCCGGGGCGAAGTGGCGGGGCAGAGCACCGCGGATGTCCTCCTGGACGGGGCGGACGGTCTCCGCGGTGCCGGATCGCCGGGCGTGCTCCATGAGTTCGTCGAGGAGCACGGCACTGGTGTCGACGGCGGTCACCGGCGTGAAGCCGAGGCGGGCGAGGGCCAGGCACTGCGGGCCGGGGCCGCAGCCGAGGTCCACGGCGGCGGCCCCGTCCTCCGGGCGCGCGACGAGCCCGAGTCCGCGGAGGAGTTCCGCCTGCGCCGTTGCCACGGCCTCGATGTCTCCGCCCAGCATCCAGGTGTAGTGCTCGGCGAGCAGGCGGTCGTAGTGGTCGGCGGCGGTGGTCATGTGCGTTCCTTTCGCAGCGGCGGCGTCCGCCGGCGGCCGACGCCGTCGTGGTGGTGTCGACGCCCGGCTGCCGTGCGAGGACGGCGGGACGCTCGGGCGACGCGATCCTGGCACCGCGGAGCGGCGGGCCGAAAGGGAGATTGCAGCCATGCGCCGGGGTACGCGGGCGTCGGTGCGGGGATATGGCACACCTCACAACTCCTCGTCGCAGGTGGTGCCGTGACGAATGGTCAGTGGATCATGGACGCGGGTCCGTGCCTGTGTCGATCGATCGTGCGGAAGGGGGCGCTTTCACTCGGGTGTGCCCCCGTGCCGTTCCCGGCCGGCCCACCCCGACGGAAGAAGGACCGTTTCCCGATGATCACCACGTCCAGGCTGCTACGGGCGGCCGCGGCGCCCGTGCTGGCCGCCGCCCTGCTGACGTCCACCACCCCGTCCGCCTCCGCGGCCGAAGCCCAGCCGGTCTACGGCGAGCTTGCGGTCAACGGCGACTTCGCCGCCGGAGCCGACGGCTGGTGGTCCACGGGCGCCACCACGACGGTCACCGACGGGGCCCTGGTGGCCACCGTCGGCGCCGGAACCGTCAACCCGTGGGACGTCATCGTCGGCCAGGACGGCATCCGGTTCCGTCCTGGCGTCCGGTACACGCTGTCCTTCGACGCCAAGGCGTCCGTGGCGGCGACGGTGCGGGCGACCGCGCAGCTCGGTGCCGAGCCCTACACCGCGGCACTCGACCGGGCCGTCGAGCTGACGACCGACTCCCGGCACTTCTCCTGGACGTTCACCTCCGGGATCGACACCACGACCGGAGCCCTGAACTTCCAGCTCGGCGGGCAGTCGGTGGGGACGGACTTCGTCCTCGACAACGTGTCCCTGACCACCTCCACAGCCCGCGAGGGCTTCTACACCGACCCCCGCAACAACGCGGCGACGTGGGTCGACGCCAACCCGCGCGACGATCGCGCCGGAAAGATCGGGGCCGCCGTCGCGGACCACAACGCCGTCAAGTGGTTCGGTGACTGGGACGCCGACGGCAACCCCGCCACCGGCATCCGGACCGAGGTGTCGGACTACGTCGGCGCCGCCGCCGCACGGGGACTCCTGCCTGTCCTGGTCGCCTACAACATCCCGGGCCGGGACTGCGGCGGAGCCTCCTCCGGCGGTGCCGGTTCCCCGGATCTGTACAAGGCGTGGATCGACGAGTTCGCCCAGGGCATCGCGGGCCGGCCGGCGATCGTCGTCCTGGAGCCGGACGCGGTGGCCCAGTCCTCGGACGACGCCTGCATGCGGGGCAGCGCGGAGCAGCGCTTCGACATGCTCTGGTACGCCACGCAGCACCTGCAGCGGCAGGGCACGCTCGTGCGGACGTACCTGGACGCCGGCAACGCCACCTGGACGCTGGGCCCGGACCTGAGCGGCACGCAGGGCATCGGCCTGGAGAGGATGGCGTACCTGCTCAACCGCTCCGGCGTCTCCATGGCCCGTGGAGTCTCGGTCAACGTGTCCAACTTCGACGACACCGCCGTCTCCGACGACTACGCCCAGCGGCTGACCGCCCGGCTCGCGACCGACTTCGGCCTGTCCGTCGGCTGGGTGGTCGACACGTCCCGCAACGGCAACGGCGCCTACGTCGTGCCCGGGTCACCCGCCAGCGGGCACGTGGGCTTCTGCAACCCGCCCCGGCGCAAGCTCGGCGTGACGTCCCGCGCCGGCAGTCCCGGTGGGGCGGACTACCAGCTGTGGATCAAGAACCCCGGTGACTCGGACGGCGACTCCGCGCAGTGCCCGGCGGGCTCTCCGGCGGCCGGCCGGTTCTCCCCGGAACTGGCCGAGGCGCTGGTCGACGGCAGCTGAGAGCCGACCCCGCGGGCCCGAAGCGGAGCGTGCGGCAGGGCGTCCTCGCCCGCACGCACACGCGCACGGGCCGGCGGCCGGAGCGCTCACGACCTGCGTGAGGACAGCCGGTCCAGTTCCGCGGCGGCCTCCCGCGCCTCCTGCTCGGCCCGCACGAGCGCCTCGGCGGCCTCCTGGCTACGCTGCCCGGCGGCCTGTTCCTCGTCGGCGGCTCGCCGCTGTTCCTCCCGCAGCTGCCGCAGACGCCGCTCGGCGTCGGTCACCCGCTGCCGGGCCTCGTCGTGGCGGGCATGGGCCCGGGCCAGTTCCGCGTCGGCGTCGATACGCCGGTCACGGCAGGCGCGCAGGCGCCGCTCGGCGTTCTCGGCCGCCGTTCTGGCCCGCGTGAGCTGCCGCTGACGCTCACGGCGCCGCTCCGCGAGTTCGTCCTGCGCCCGGGCCGAGGAAGGCGCGGCTTTCGGCGAGGCCGAGGGAGGCGCGGCTTTCGGCAGGGCCGTCCCGGGCGTCGCACCGGCGGAGGGAGCGGTGCCGGTGACGAACTCCGACGGCGGGACGAGGGCGGACACCAGCCGGCCCCCGGCCCACTGGTCGGCGGCAGCCTGATCGGCGAGCACCGCGTGCAAGGTCGCCTCGACCTCCTGCTGGACCGCGCCCGACAGCCGGTGCCCCGCCTCGAAGGCGAGGTGCGCGGCCTGCCGGGACAGTTCGGAGACGACACGGCGGCGCTGGACGGACAGCTCCTTCACGCCGGCGCTGTCCAGGCCGCGGTAGGCCTCGCGCAGGGCTCGCCCCAGCTCCAGGAACCGCCGGCTCTCCTGCGGCTCGGACCGCAGCAGCAGGTTCGCCGCCCAGGCCGCCAGGGAGGGGCGGCGGGCGGCGCGGACGGCGCGGGCGTCCTCGGCACGGCCTTCCGCTCCGGCCGCGGCGGCCAGCTCCTCCCGACGGGCGACGAAGCGGGACGGCGGGGTGGTGTACAGCTCGTCCAGGGCGGCCTCCACGCCGTCCCCGTCCCCGTCCCCGCCCTGTCGGCGTCCGCCTCTGCGCTGCATGCCTCCCAGGCTCCGCCGGGCCGGGCGACCTCGCACATCGGAGCGCGGGCGTGGCCCGGCCTCCGTAGGCCGCGCCCGGCAATCTTGCCTGCCGATCCCGCACGGTGGGACACTTCCGAACCGCCGCCTGCCCGCGAACCCGTGGGTGCACCAGGCGCTGCACTGCCCTGTACGACCGGCTGATCGCGACAGCGAGGGAGTGGGCGTGTCACGTACGCGGAGGCGGCCGGGCGCGGGCCGGTCCGGGCGGGTTTGCGTGGGCGCGGCGGCAGCCGTCCTCGCCGTCGTGTGCTCCGCCCGCGGGGGCGGCGGCAGTGCGGGAGACGGCGCGGCCCGCCCGGCGAGCCGCGACCCCGAGGCGGACCTTCGCGGGTGGCGGCTCGCGGCGTCGCACCGTTGCTTCCGGTGACCGTGCCCGGGCCGCGCGCCGGAGATCGACGCGGGCACGCCGCCGGTGCCCGTCCTCGCGGGACCGTCGGCTTCTTCGGCGCGCCTCGCGGACAGCGGTCCGGGCGGCCCCGCCCGGACCGGCCGGTGCTCCTCACCCGTTCCGGGCCCGGGGCCCCGTGTCCCCCCGGCGCCCGCAATCGCCCGGTCCTGGGCCCGGACAACGCCGTACTGATCGAGAAGACGGGAGAGAGATCCTTGAGCGGACCCCTGACCATCCTCTTCGCGCCGGAGAGCGCCTACGGCCCGACGAACAACTGCGTCGGGATCGGCGACGTCCTGCGCCGCCGGGGCCACCGCGTGGTGTTCGCGGCCGAGGCGTCCTGGAAGGGCAGACTCACCGGGCTGGGCTTCGAGGAGGACCTGATCGACCTCGCGCCGCCGCCCGAACAGCCACAGGACGCGGGCCAGTTCTGGAAGGACTTCATCCGGGACACCGCCCCGGAGTTCAGGAAGCCGACGATCGAGCAGCTGCGGACCTGGATCAGGCCGGTCTGGGACGAGCTGATATCCGGCGCCCGGTACTGCGAACCGCAGCTGAAGGCGATCGTCGACCGGGTCCGGCCGGACGTGATCGTCGAGGACAACGTCGTCTGCTTCCCCGCCCTGACCACGGCGGGCGTGCCGTTCGTGCGGATCGTCTCGTGCAACCCGCTGGAGGTGAAGGGCGAGCACCTCCCTCCGCCGTTCTCCGGCTACCCGGCCGAGGACCGCGGCGGCTGGGCGGAGTTCCGTGCGGAGTACGACCGGACGCACCGCGAGACCTGGGCCGCTTTCGACGACTGGGTGACGCGGCAGGGGGCGCGGCCGCTGCCCGATCTGGAGTTCATCCACGAGGGAGACCTCAACCTGTACGTGTATCCCGAGATCGCCGACTACACCGCGGCGCGCCCGCTGGGCCCCGGATGGCACCGGCTGGACTCCTCGGTCCGGGAGACCGACGAGGAGTTCACCCTGCCCGCCGAGCTGACGGGCGGCGGCACGGACGACAGCGCACTGGTCTACTTCAGCCTGGGTTCGCTCGGCTCCGCCGACGTCGAGCTCATGCGCCGGGTCGTCGCGTCGCTGGCGCGGACCCCGCACCGGTACATCGTCTCCAAGGGTCCCCTGCACGACGAGATCGAACTGCCGCCCAACATGTGGGGTGCGGAGTTCCTGCCGCAGACGCGGATCCTGCCCCTGGTGGACCTGGTCATCACGCATGGCGGGAACAACACGACCACCGAGTGCTTCCACTTCGGCAAGCCCATGATCGTGCTGCCGCTGTTCTGGGACCAGTACGACAACGCCCAGCGGGTGGCCGAGCTGGGCTTCGGCGTCCGGCTCGACCCCTACCGGTTCACCGACGCCCAACTGCACGGTGCGCTGGCCGAGTTGCTGGGCGACACCCGGCTGCGGTCCACCATGACCGAGGCCGCGGAGACGATCCGTGGCCGCGACGGACTGCGGACGGCCGCGGACCTGATCGAGCGGACCGCGGCGGGCTGATCCCGGGCGCCTGGCCGCCCGCCGGCCCCGAGGACGGCCAGGCCCGGGCCACGACGGTGCGCGGTGCCCCGAGGTGCAGCAGGGCAGTTGATCCCATAACGTGGAACTTGGAGTGCTTCCAGGGGGGTTTCAGCTCCCTTGCCGGGAGGTTCGGCGGTAGTAGCCGTCGCCGTACACATCACTCCACCCTCAGGAGACACGATGGCCAGGCACCGTGCCGTCACCCGCCCCGCCTCGCTCTACGCGCTCGCCGGAATCCGGATCGTCAACGGCGCCACCGGACTGCTGGCCCCCGACCTGCTGATCCGGCGGCTCGACCCCGACCGTGAACCGCTCAGCCCAGCGGCCGTCTACGCCTTCCGGCTCTTCGGGATCCGTACGGTCCTGCTCGGTCTCGATCTGCTGACCAACCGCGGCGAACGGCTGCGGGAGGACCTGCGCGAGGGCGTCCTGATCCACGGCAGCGACACCGCGACCGCGGCCATGCTCGGCCTGCGCGGTCTGCTGCCGCCGCGCACCGCCGTGCTGACCACCCTGATCTCGGCGACCAACACCGTCCTCGCCGCGACCGCCGGCGTCTCCCTCACCGACTCCGCCCGGGGGAAGCGGAAGTGACGGCGGAGGGCGCTGCCGCTCCCCCGGCGGAGACGGGTTTCGACTACGTCGTCGTCGGCGCCGGTGCGGGAGGCGGGCCGCTGGCGGCCAACCTCGCCGAGGCGGGACTGCGCACCCTGCTGCTCGACGCGGGCGGTGCGGAGGAGAACGACAACTACCTGGTTCCCGCCTTCCACGCGGACGCCTCCGAGGACCCCGTCCAGTGCTGGAACTACTTCGTCCGGCACTACGCCGACGAGGCGCAGCACCGGCGCGACAGCAAACTCGTCGCGGACCGGGGCATCCTCTATCCGCGCGCCGGGACGGTCGGCGGCTGTACCGCGCACCACGCGCTGATCACCGTGTACCCGTACAACCGCGACTGGGACGCGATCGCCGAGGAGACCGGCGACACGACGTGGAACAGCACGGCCATGCGCCGCTACTTCGAGCGGCTGGAGCGCTGTACGTACCGCCCGAGGCCCAAGGAGCCGCCCGCCGGCCGGCTGCCGGCCGCGCTGCTGAAGGCCCTGCCCTTCGTCGCCGCCCGGTACCGCAACGACGCACGGCACGGATTCGACGGCTGGCTGCCGACCGCGCTCGCCGATCCCGAAGTGGCGCTGCAGGACAAGCAGTTGCTGAAGGTGATCCTCTCCGCGGCGGAGGGGGAGCTCGTCGACTTCCTCGACCGGCCGCTGTCGCCGCTGGAGGGGTTCAGCGCCTTCGTCGACCCCAACGACTGGCGGGTGCAGACGCGTGCCCTGGAAGGACTGTGGCAGATCCCGATCTCCACGGCGCAGGGACGGCGCAGTGCCGTGCGCGAGCGTGTCGAGGCCGTGCGGCGCAGTCGTCCGGACCGTCTGGTGGTCCGTACGCATGCCCTGGTGGCCCGGGTCGTGCTCGACGAGAACGGAGCGGCGACCGGTGTCGACTACCTGGACGCGGCACACGCCTACCGGGCGGATCCCGCGAGCGGGCAGGCGACCGGGCCGCCGGCCCAGCGCAGGGTCCTGGCCTCCCGCGAGGTGATCCTGGCCGCGGGGTCCTTCAACACGCCCCAGTTGCTGATGCTGTCGGGCATCGGACCGCGCGAGGAGCTCCAGGAGCACGGCATCCCCGTACGGGTCGACCTCCAGGGGGTGGGCGGCCACCTCCAGGACCGGTACGAGGTCGGGGTGGTCAGCCGGATGGACCGCGAGTTCGCGGTCGTCGGGGACTGCTCCTTCCACGCCCCGGCTCCGGGCACCGAACCGGACCGCTGTTACCGGGCCTGGCGCCGCGGTGAGGGCCTGTACACCACCAACGGCGCCGTCCTCGGTGTCACGCACAAGTCCCGTCCGTCGCTGGACGCTCCCGACCTGTTCGTCTTCGGCGGTCCCTTCGACTTCCGGGGCTACTACCCGGGTTACTCGGCGGAGCTGACCCGCCATCGGGACCGCTTCACCTGGGCCATCCTCAAGAGCCGCACCCACAACACCGGGGGCCGGGTGCGGCTGCGCTCCGCCGACCCCCGTGACACCCCGCTGGTGAACTTCCACCACTTCGGCGAGGGCACGGACAAGGACGAGGTGGACCTCGAGGCGATGGCCGACGCCGTGGAGTTCGTGCGCGGGATGAACCGCAGGGCCGGCTCCGTGATCCTCGAGGAGCTGTGGCCCGGCAAGGAGGTCCGCGGCCGGGAGGCCGTCCGCCGTTTCGTGCAGGACGAGGCGTGGGGCCACCACGCCTCCTGCACCTGCCGGATGGGGCGGGCGGACGATCCCTCCGCCGTCGTCGACAGCGACTTCCGGGTGCGCGGGGTGGACCGCTTGCGGATCGTCGACGCCTCGGTCTTCCCGCGCATCCCCGGTTTCTTCGTCGCCACCCCGATTTACATGATCAGCGAGAAGGCGAGCGACGTGATCCTCGCCGCCCAAGGAGTCACGCGATGAGCAAGCAACCACGCGCCGCAGGGCGTTCCCCGGCCGGCTACCGCACGTCCCTGCTCTGGCGGATCATCACCGGCGGCGCCGAATGGCTGGACCGGCGCGTCGGCTGGGACAGACTGCCCGTCCTGCCGGGCCTGCTGACACTCCTCGGACTGCGCGTCCGCCTCCGTCAGCGGAACCTCCACGACCCCGGCCGGCTGCCCTCGGTGAACCTGCCCCAGCCCGCGCCGCCCGCCGAGAGCCACAAGGTCAACCGGACCGCCGACGGCAGCCACAACGACCTCGCCGAGCCGCGGATGGGCATGGCGGGCACCCGCTTCGGCCGGAACATCCCGCTGGACCGGATCCCTCCGGCCACGCCCGAGGAGGTGCTGTCCCGGCCGAGCCCCCGCGAGGTCAGCCGCGCGGTGCTCACGCGCGACGAGCTGATCCCGGCCGAGTCGGTCAACTCCCTGGTCGCCGCCTGGCTGCAGTTCATGGTCCGGGACTGGTTCAGTCACGGGACGAGCCCGACCGAACGGCCGTGGGAGGTGCCGCTCCTGGACGACGACCCGTGGCCGGAGCGGCCCATGCACATCATGCGGACCCCGGACGACCCGACCCGCGACCCGCAGGCGCCCGCCGGGACGCCCGACACCCGGGTCAACGTGTCCTCCCACTGGTGGGACGCGTCGCAGATCTACGGGACGAACGAGACCGAGCAGCGCCAGATGCGCGCGGGTGAGCTGGGGAAGCTGCACCTGTGGGACAGCGAGCAGTCCCCGGTGCCCTCGGACCCGTCCCGCGACCCCTCGCGTATCCCCGGCTTCTGGCTGGGGCTCGCGATGATGCACGACCTGTTCGCGCGGGAGCACAACGCGATCTGCGACCACCTGCACGGCGCGTACCCGTCCTGGGGCGACGAGGAGCTGTTCCAGCGGGCGCGGCTCGTCAACGCCGCCCTCCTCGCCAAGATCCACACGGTGGAGTGGACCCCGGCCGTGATCAGCCACCCCACCACGGTCAAGGCGCTGCGCGCCAACTGGTGGGGCGTGGCGGGCGAGCGCGTCCACAACCTCTTCGGCCGGATCAGCGACAGCGAGGTCGTCAGCGGCATCCCCGGCGCGGCCACGGACCACTACGGGGTGCCGTACTCGCTGACCGAGGAGTTCGTGGCGGTGTACCGCATGCATCCGCTGGTGCGCGACGAGTGGCATCTGCGCGCCGTCGCCGACGACGCGTCCCTGCGCCACTGCACCTTGCGCGACATCTCGGGCCCCGGGGCGCTGAAGTTCCTGGAGACGACCGACATGGCCGATCTCCTCTACAGCTTCGGCACCCTCCATCCCGGACTGGTCACCCTGCACAACTTCCCCAGGTTCCTGCAGGAGTTCGAGCGTCCGGACGGGCATCTGCAGGACCTCGCCGCCACCGACATCCTGCGCTCCCGGGAGCTGGCCGTCCCCCGGTACAACGAGTTCCGGCGGCTGCTGCGGCTGAAGCCCGCGCGGAGCTTCGCGGAGCTGACGGACAACCCGGCGTGGGCGGAGCAGATCGAGCGGCTCTACGACGGTGACATCGAGAAGGTCGACCTCACGGTCGGGCTGTACGCGGAGAAGCTCCCGAAGGGGTTCGCCTTCAGCGACACGGCGTTCCGCATCTTCATCCTGATGGCCTCGCGCCGGCTCAACAGCGACCGCTTCTTCACCGAGTACTACCGCCCCGAGGTGTACTCCAAGGCCGGCATGGCCTGGATCGACGACAACAGCATGATCACGGTGCTGCTGCGTCACCACCCGGAGCTGCGCACGGCGCTCGCCGGTCTGACGAACGCCTTCGTGCCGTGGCACACCGCCGGAGGAACGGTGACGTGACATGGATGCTACGGACAGGTCCCGCGAGGAGCGGGAACGCCAGACGGCGGCGGCCGCCGCGCGGTACGCCGAGACCAGCGACCAGCGGCAGACCGTGGAGGCCCGGCAGGACGCCGGGGTCACCTTCCCCGACTCCCAGCAGGCGCTCGCGGCCCGGGCGGCCCGGCTGCTCGACCGGCACGCGGTGCCGACCGCCCTGGTGGTGGAGGCCGTCCGCGCGGAGCCGCTGAGCGCGCCCGCCGCGTACGAGCGCATCCTCGGGGTGTCCAAGGAGCTGCAGGCGTGGAGCTTCCTGCCGCGCGGCGCGCGGGCGGCCCGTACCGTCGCCCGGATCTCGGTGCGGGAGAACGGCCGCGAACTGCCGATGGGCACCGGCTTCCTGGTGTCACCGAGCCTGCTGATGACCAACCATCACGTGCTCACCGACGCGGCGGTCGCCCGGCAGTGCTACGTCGAGTTCGACGCGCAGGTCTCCGTCGACAACACCCCGCAGGCGCCGACGCGGCTGGAGCTCGACCCGGAGGGCTTCTTCGTGGCGGACGAGCGCCTGGACTTCGCCCTGGTGCGGGTCGAGGCCGGTCCGGACGGGCGGCCCCCGGGGGAGACGTTCGGCTGGAACCGGCTCAGCGTGCAGCTGGGGAAGCTGGTGATCGGCGAGCCGGTCAACGTCATCGGTCACCCGATGGGGCGCCTCAAGGAGATCGCCGTACGCGACAACATGCTGCAGGTGCGTCTGGACGACTTCCTCCACTACCGGACGGACACCGAGCCGGGCAACTCGGGTTCGCCGGTCTTCAACGACCAGTGGGAGGTGGTGGCGCTCCACCACAGGGGTGTGGCGAGGACCGACGACCAGGGGCGCGTCCTGCGCCGCGACGGACGGGTCTGGCAGCCCGGTGACGGCGACGACGCGATCGACTGGGTGTCCAACGAGGGCGTGCGCATCAGCTCCGTCCTGCAGCACCTCGCCGCCCTGCCCCTCACCTCCCGGGAGCGTGCGCTGCTGGCCGAGATGGGCCCGGAGTCCGGGCTGGGCCCCGCGGAGGCCGGCGTCGCTCCCCTCGCGGGCCCGGCACCGGCCGTCGTCGCTCCCGTCGCGGGTCCGGCCCCGGCGGTCGCGACCCCGGTCGCGGGTCCGGCACCGGCCGCCGTCGCCGTGCCGCGCCCCGCCGCGGAGGCGGCCCCCGCCGGGCGTGCGGGGCTGCGGGCCAGGGGCGGCGCGTTCGGCGGGCACCGGCACCTGGTCTTCCTGCACGGCCGCTCCCAGGAGGGCAAGGACCCCGGGAGACTGCGCCGCGCCTGGGCGGCCGGACTGAACCAGGGGCTGGTCCGCGCCGGGCTCGATCCGGTCGATCCGGAGGACGTCTGGTTCCCTTACTACGGCGACCGGCTGGTGCAGGCGCTCACCGCGCACGAGGCCGTCCCGCGCGTGGTCGAGGCGCCGACGGCCCGGGCGGCGGAGGTCGTCGCACCCGCCGCCCCCTCCGCCCGCGCGGTGTACGAGGAGATCGTCGGCGAGGCGGCCGCGAAGTGGCACGTCCCGTCCGAGGAACAACTGGCCACCGAGCGGATCGGCCTGGGTGACGTGGTCGGCACCCTGCAGCGGCGGTTGAGCTGGCTGGCCGCCCGCAGCGACCTCGACACGTGGGCCATCGCGCTGGTCTTCCGTGACGTGGCCGCCTACCTCGACGACCGGCGCGTCCGGGACGAGGTCCTGGACTGCGTGCTCGGCACGATGCCGGATGCGGGAGAGGTGGTGCTCGTCAGCCACAGCCTCGGCACGGTCGTCGGCATGGATCTGGTCACCCGGCTCTCCCCCGGTGTGCAGCTCGTCCATCTGACCACGGCGGGGAGTCCCCTCGGCCTGGACAGCGTGTACAGCAGGCTGCTCGTCGGCGGCCCGAAGCGACCCGACAGGGTGGCGGACTGGCTCAACGCCTGGTGCCCGACGGACGCCGTGGCCATCGGATGCCCGCTGAACGACGACTGGGCGGACGGACTGACCGACCTGGCCGTCCTCAACTCCCGCGACCGGGCCCACGACATCGAGGAGTACCTCGCGCACGCCGAGGTCGCCCGGTCGATCGACAGGCACCTCGTGGGCTGAGCCGGGCCGACGGCGTCCGCGGCCGGCGATGGCTCACGGACGCCGTGGGCGAACTGTCAGGGCCCGCCCGGCGGATCACGCCGCAGAGGCGGAGGCTGCCACGCGGCTCCCGAGCCGCTCTCGCCTCCCGGCGGCTGATCCGCCGGGCGGGCGCCGGCCGTATCGATCGGAAGCGTCGCCGGCGGTCGCAGCGGGTGTCGACAGTCGCAGCCGGTGTCGGACAGTCGCTGCTAGCGGCCGAGGCCGGCCTTGTCGCAGGCGCCGCGGAGCTCGGGGGTGCAGATCTGGTCGAGGGTGTACACGCCGTCCTCGACCAGGGTCTCCTCGATGGTGCCGGCGGTGACCGCGGTCGCGCTGAGCAGGACCGACGGGACGTTCTTGGTGGTGGGACTGTCGGTCGTCTCCGAGGCGATGTCGCGGACGTCCTCACCGCGCCCCAGGGCCACGGCCATGGCGGCGGCTTCCGCGGCCTGCGCCCGGAAGGGCTTGTACACCGTCATGTACTGCTCCCCTTTGACGATGCGCCGCACGGCGTCGAGGTCGGCGTCCTGGCCGGTGACGGGGGGAAGCTTCTCGACTCCGGCGCTCTTGAGGGCGGAGATGACGCCCGCGGCGATGGCGTCGTTGGCGGCCAGGACGCCGTCGATCCGGTTCGGGCCCAGGGCCGCGATGGCCGCGGACATGTTGGTGTGGGCGTTGTCCGAGCTCCAGCCCTCGGTGTTGTAGGACCTGCCGATCGTCACCTTGCCCGCGATGACGGACAGCGCTCCCCTGCGGTACCACGCCGCGTTGGGGCTGGTCGGGTCGCCGTTCATCATGACCACGGTCCCGTCTTCTCCGGTCCCGTCTTCTCCGGTCCCGTCCGCCATGGCCCTGAGCAGCGCCTCGCCCTGGAGCCTGCCGACCTGGGCGCCGTCGAAACTGACGTAGCCCGAGATCGGGCCCTCGGCGAGCCGGTCGTAGGCGACGACCGGCACACCGGCCCGGCGGGCCTCCTGGATCGACGAGCGCAGCGCCCTGGTGTCTGCGGCGTCGAGGATCAGGACCCTGACGCCCTTGGTGATCATGGAGGTCACCTGTTGCCGCTGCATCGTCGCGTCGTTCTCGGCGTTGGCGTACGCCATGGTGCAGCGGGGGCAGAGCTCTTTCAGCTCCTGCTTGATCAACGGCTTGTCGGAGTGCTCCCAGCGTGGGATCGCCCGGCTCGGGAGCAGCAGGCCCACGGTGAAGCTGTCGGCGTCCGCGTCGTCCCTTCCTTGGCAGGACGACAGCGACACCGCCATGACCACGGCGGCGAGGGCCGCGACGGCGTGTCGCGCGCGGAGCCGCGCAGGGGTGGCCCTCACGGCGGACCCCCCGGTGCCGCCGTCAGCGGCGCCGCCCCCTCGGGAGCCGGTGCGCGCCGGGGCACGACGATCTCGCTCCACACCTGCTTGCCGCCGGCCACCGGCATCGAGCCGAAGGAGTCCGACATGGCCTCGACCAGCATCAGGCCCCGCCCGCCGGTCGACTCCCAGTCCACGATCACCGGCTTGGCGGGCGCGCGGGGCGAGGAGTCGCTGACGCAGACCCGCACCCGGTCCCCGCGGAGCATCAGGTCGATGCGGACCGGTCCCTGGGTGTGCACGAGGGCGTTGGTGACCAGTTCGGACACCACCAGGAGCACCGCGTCGGCCGCCTCCTCGACCTTCCACCGGCGCAGGGTGCGCGCGGTGAACCGGCGGGCGTGCATGACGGCGTCGGGCAGTCGCCACACCGCCCAGCCGGCCTTGATCGGCCGGGTCTTCATGCCGTCGTAGCGCAGGAGCAGCAGCGCCACGTCGTCCTCACGGCGGCCGCGGTCGCCGAGCAGCTGGTCGGCCATGCGCCCCGGATCCGTCGGCTCCGCCGCGGCGAGCGCGAGGCGGGTCTGCTGCATGCCTTCGTCCAGGGGCAGGTCGGCGGCCTCCACGAGGCCGTCGGTGACCAGGGCGAGGACCGTGCCGGGGGTCAGGGGCACCGAGGTCATGGGGAACTCGGCCTCGGCGAGGACGCCGAGCGGGGGACCGCCCTCGACCTGCACCTCCTCGGTGCTGCCGTCGGGGTGGCGGACCAGCGGGGAGAGATGCCCGGCCCGCACGAACAGGATGGCGCCCTCCTCCATGTCCACCTCGGCGTAGCAGCAGGTGGCGAAGAGGTCGGTCTCCATACCGACGAGGAGGCGGTTGGCGTGCGAGATGACCACGTCCGGCGGGTGTCCCTCCACCGCGTAGGCCCTGACCGCGGTGCGCATCTGGCCCATGATCGTCGCGGCTCCGGCGCTGTGTCCCTGTACGTCGCCGATGACCAGCGCCACGCGGTCCTCGGTGAGGGCGATGACGTCGTACCAGTCACCGCCCACCTGCAGCCCGCGCCTCGCCGGCAGGTAGCGGGCGACGGCCGTGCCGCCGGGCAGTTCCGGGAGCCGCCGCGGCAGCAGGCTGCGCTGCAGCATCGTGGCCAGCTCCTCCTCGGCGTCGTGCGCGTGCGCCCGTGTGAGCGCCTGTCCGACGAGCGCGGCGGTGGCGGTGAGGAAGGACCGTTCCTCGGGGACGAACTGGTGCGTCCGGTCCCAGCCGACCAGGCACACACCGGTGACCCGGCCCTTGGAGGGCAGCGGCAGCACGGCAAGACCGCCGGTTCCGACGCCCTCCAGACCGGGTTCGAGGACGGTTCCGGCGGGCCACAGATCCATGCGGCCGTCCCGCAGGGCCGTCCGCAGGGCGGGCAGGGCGCCGATGGGCAGTTCGGGCCACTCGGAGCGCCACGCGGAGCGCCACATCCGCGGCCAGGCGGCCTGCTCCGGCGGGTCGAGCACGGTGACCATGAGCCGGTCGCCCTGCACCTCGGCGAGGGCCACCCGGTCGGCGCCGAGCGGCTCACGCAGGGCGGTGACGACGAGCCGGCTGACGTCCCGGACCGTCATCACCTCGTCGAGTGCGGCGGTCAGCCACTGGATCCTGGAGACGTCGTCGGCCCCGCGGCGCAGTACGGAGGTCGACGTCACCACGCCGAGGACCCGCTCCGGGCGGTCGTCGGCCGGTGCCGCCACACGGCACGCCAGGCTCAGCCAGCGCATCTCGCCGCTGGGGCAGCGGACCCGGAACTCCAGCTCCCGCCGGCCGAACGTCTGGGTGGACGGTTCGAGGACCGATATCAGGGCGTGCATGTCCTCCGGCAGGGCGTGGGCGAGCAGGGTCTCCGCCTTGCCGTCGAAGGCGTCCGGTGTGATGCCGACCAGTTCGAGCAGGGTGTCGTCCGCCTCCACGAGACCGGTGTCCGGCACCAGGAGGAAGGAGCCGACGCCCAGGCCGCGCAGGGCGGACGTCAGCAGCGACGCCGGTGCCGGGCGGCCGGCCGCGCCGCGCAGCACGCCGCTGATCGCGTCGGCGTACCGCTCGAGGAAGCGCCGCCGTTCGGCCTCGAATCCGTACACCCCGCCGCCCAGGACGACGAGGCAGCCCGGCCGTCCGCCCTCCGTGCGCAGGGGCAGTGCGCCGTACGACACGTCGTCCCGCAGGGGGGTCGGCCCGCCCTCGTCGTAGGAGGCGAGCGCCCTGGGGTTCAGCCACAGGGGCCGGTCCATGCGGCAGGCGTGGGCCGCGGGAGAGGCGCCGGACAGCGACAGGCGTTCCGGCAGCGTGTACTCGGCGGCGGTGCATCCGGCCGTCTCGGCCAGCCGGAGTTCGTCGCTCCCGGGCACGGGCACGTAGACGGCCGCCAGGAGCGCCCCGGCGAAGGTGAGGGCCCGCTCGCTCGCGGTGGACCCGGGCACCGGAGGCGGTGGCGACGTGTGGGCGGGGCCCGCCCCGGGAGCCGGCGGCTCCGAGACTCCGGCCCGGCCACGGCCGTCATGAGGCATGTCCGCGACCTACCTCCCGTACTGGCAGCAGGTGTCGACAGGTGGAGATCCGGCACCCACACACCAGAATCGCATATGCGGATGAAGTGGACAGATTGCCGTGGCTGCACTCCATTCGCAGATCACCACGGCCGGTGTCACACTGACGACGTGGCCGTCTTGCCGCTCTCGCGCGGCATGTTCCAGGCGGACGGTCGGCGCCTGCTCCGTCGTCGTCCGCGGGCTGCTTCGCGAGCGGTGGAGCCGCGGCCGCGGGTCCGGACCGACGGCGCCGGCCGGCTCTCCCCGGCCGCCTTCCCCACGCCCCGGCGCCTGCGGCCGGTGCGGCCCCGCAGCGCGGCACACCCGTCCTCGGCGCCCCGGCACGTCCGCTCCGCGCCCCCGCCCGCACCCCGCGCCGGCCGCCGGCGGCGAGCGCGGACCGCGCGCCGGACCGGCCGAAGGGAGGTCTCTTCGATGAAGGCCCGCCTACGGGGCGCGGTCGTGGCCGTGGCCGCCTTCTCGACGACCGTCGCCCTCGCGACCTGCGGGCCGGGCGCCGACACCGGCTCCGACGGGGACGGCACTCCGACGATCGCCCTGCTGCTGCCGGACGCCACCACCGCCCGCTGGGAGACACAGGACAGGCCCCTGATGGAGAAGGAGATCAGGCGGCTGTGCGGCGACTGCGCCTTCGAGCACGTCAACGCCAAGGGAGAAGTCGCCCTCCAGCAGCAGCAGATGAACTCGATGATCGCCAAGGGGGTCGACGCGATCGTGCTCGTGGCCGTGGACGGCCGGTCGCTCAGCGCCGCGGTCGGGAAGGCCCACGAAGCGGGGATCCCGGTCATCGCCTACGACCGTCTCTCGCAGGGTCCGGTCTCGGGCTACGTCTCCTTCGACGGCGAGGAGGTCGGCAGGCTCCAGGGCACGGCTTTGCTGAAGGGCATGGGCGAGAGGGTCGCGGACGGCCAGATCGTCATGATGAACGGCGATCCCAGCGACCCCAACGCGGTGTCGTTCAAGAAGGGCGCGCTGTCCGTCCTCACGGGCAGGGTGAAGATCGGCAAGGCGTACGACACCATCCAGTGGAGGGCGGAGGCGGCGAACCTGAACATGGCCGGGGCCATCGCCGCCCTCGGCGCCGGCAACATCCACGGGGTGTACGCCGCCAACGACGGCCTCGCCGCGGGCACCATCTCGGCCCTCCGGGCGAACAAGGTCGAGCCGCTGCCCCCCGTCACCGGGCAGGACGCCGAGCTCGCGGCCGTGCGGCGCATCGTCAGCGGCCATCAGTACATGACCGTCTACAAACCCTTCGCGCCCGAGGCTTCCGGGGGCGCCGCGATGGCGGTGGCCGCGGTCCGTGACGAGAACCTCGACCGGGTCGCCACCGACACCGTGACGACCCACGGCGGGGGGACGGTTCCGGCCATCATGCTGGCCCCCGTGGCCGTGACCGTCGACAACATCAAGGACACCGTGGTGAAGGACGGTGTGTACACCGTCCAGCAGATCTGCACGCCCCGGCTCGGGGCGGCCTGCGACCGGGCCGGGCTGACCTGAGGGACGGGGCCCGCGACACGCGGGCCCGGGAAGGAGATGGTTGTCCGTGCCGGCTCCCCCCTTGCTGGCGCTGCACGGTGTGTGCAAGCGCTTCGGCGTCGTCGAGGTGCTCCAGGACATCGAGTTGGAGATCCACGCCGGTCAGGTCGTCGCGCTGCTGGGCGACAACGGAGCCGGCAAGTCGACGCTGGTCAAAGTGATTTCCGGGGTCGCGCCGGCCGACCGGGGCGCCGTCGAGTGGGAGGGCCGGACGGTGCAGATCAAGCGCCCCCACGACGCCCGGGACCTCGGCATCGCCACCGTCTACCAGGACCTCGCGCTCTGCGGGAACCTCGACGTGGTCGGCAATCTGTTCCTCGGGCAGGAGATCCGCAGGTTCGGCTTCCTGGACGAGGTGGAGATGGAGCGCCGCACCAGGCACCTGCTGGAAGGGCTGACCCGGGAACTCCCCGATCTGCGCGCCCCCGTCGTCTCCCTGTCGAGCGGGCAGCGGCAGACGGTCGCCATCGCTCGTTCGCTCCTCGGCGACCCGCGGGTCCTCCTGCTGGACGAGCCGACCGCGGCTCTGGGCTTCCAGCAGACCACCGAGGTCATGGACCTCGTCGACCAGCTCCGTGACCGTGGCCTGGGCGTGCTGCTCATCAGTCACAACATGGGCGACGTGAAGGCTCTCGCGGACCGGGCGGTCGTGCTGCGCCTCGGCCGCAACAACGGTTTCTTCGACGTGAACACCGCGTCGCAGGAACAGATCATCTCCTCCATCACCGGCGCCACGGACAACGTGCCCCGCCGGCCGGCCCCGCAGGAGGCGGCGTGGTGAAAGGGTTGCGCAGCAGTGCGGAGACCTCGCGGCCCGCCGAGCCGGCCGCGTCCGACGCCGTCACGCGTCGGCCGTGGCACGGGCGGGCCGCCGTGCGGGCGGTGGACGGCTGGGTCGCCGCCCTCCGGCGCAGGGTGAGCGCCGGCGAAGTGGGCTCGCTGCCCGTGGTGCTCGTCCTCGCCGTGGTCTGGATCATCTTCCAGTCCCTGAACGAGAACTTCCTCTCCCCCCGGAACCTGTCCAATCTGAGCGTCGACATCGTGGGTACGGGGCTGATCGCTGTCGGTATCGTGTTCGTGCTGCTGCTCGGTGAACTCGATCTGTCGGTCGGCTCGATCAGCGGCCTCGCGGCGGCCGTCTTCGCCGTCCTGAACGTGTTGAACGGGGTGCCGGAGTGGCTCGCCGTCATCATGGCGGTACTCGCGGGAACCCTGACGGGGACCGTCCAGGGCTACTCCTTCGCCAAGACGCGGGTACCGGCGTTCGTCGTCACGCTCGCGGGGCTGCTCACCTGGAACGGCATCATGCTGTCCATCCTCGGGACCAGCGGCACCATCAACCTGGACGAGAGCGGGTTCGTCGCCAGACTGACCAGCCACTACTTCACCCATGACGCCGTCGCCTACGGCCTGGCGGCGGTCAGCGCGGGCGCGGTCTTCCTCGTGTGCCACCAGGACCGGCGGCGCCGCAGGGCGATGGGCATGCCGCACCGGTCGCTCCTGGACGTCGTGGTGCGCGCGGGAGGCGTCGCGGTGATCGCCTTCTCCGCGGCGTACGTGCTGAACCGGTTCCAGGGGCTGCCGCTCGCCCTCCTGGTGTTCCTGGTGGTGGTGGCAGGCCTCGACATCGTGCTCCGGCACACGCACTACGGCCGGCAGGTCTACGCACTCGGCGGCAGCGTCGAGGCGGCCCGGCGCGCCAGCCTCAGCGTGACACGCGTGCAGACGGCGGTGCTGGCGGTCTCGGGCACGATGGCCGCGGTCGGCGGCCTGTTCCTGGCCTCGCGCATCACGTCGGTGAGCCAGAACTCGGGTTCGGCCGTCCTGCTGCTCAACGCGATCGCGGCGGCCGTCATCGGCGGCACCAGTCTGTTCGGCGGACGCGGCACGACCTGGTCCGCGGTGCTGGGCATGCTGGTCATCCAGTCGATCGCCTCCGGCATGGCGATCACCGACACGCCCCCCGCCGCGCAGTTCGTGATCACCGGCGGGGTGCTCTTCGCCGCGGTCGTCATCGACTCGCTCTCCCGGCGCTCGCAGGAGGCGCACGGGCGGGCCTGACACCGCCGCCTCCCGGCACGCCGGCGCGCCCTGTCCCGCACCGTGCCGGGAGTGCCCGAAAAACACCTGACGCGTCATCAACAGCCTTGTCCGGCAAGGATCTTCCCACCATGCTGAGTTCCTCCTGTGAACTCCCGATGCATGGAGGATCGTTCCTTGCCTCTCAACCCCCCGCCGGCGCCGCGCTCCAAGGGGCGCGGAAGACTGGCCCTCGGAGCACTGGTCGCCGCGTTGTTCGGCCAGTTACTCACCGGCACCGCCGTCGCCGTGCCCTCGACCGAGACACCGCCGACCGGGCGCATAGCCTGGGAACCGTGCGCGTCGCCCTCGGGCGAGGGCACGTTCGAGTGCGCGACCATCAAGGTGCCCGTGGACTGGAAGCGGCCGCGGGGCGCCACCATCGATGTGGCGCTCGCCCGGCACCGGGCCACCGACCCGGAGCGCCGGATCGGCTCGCTGCTGATCAACCCGGGCGGGCCGGGTGGCTCCGGCGTGAGTTTCGCCTTCAGCGCCCCCGACGCCTTCTCGCCCGAGCTGCTGGAGCGCTTCGACATCGTGGGCTTCGACCCGCGCGGCGTCGGCCTCAGCAACCCGGTGACCTGCGACTCGGACCGGGTGGCCGCGCAGGGAGCACTGCTCCACCCGGACAGCGCGTCCTCCTTCGCCGCCCTGCGTGAGGCGAACCGCGCGCTCGGCGAGAGCTGCCGTGACCTCACCGGCCCGCTCGTCGACCACATGGACACCACGAGCGTCGTCCGCGACATGGACGCGATCCGCGCCGGCCTCGGCGAGAAGCGGATCAGCTACTACGGCGTCTCCTACGGCACCGGGATCGGTCAGCAGTACGCCGAGCGCTACCCGCACCGCGTCCGCGCGATGACCCTCGACTCGAACATGGACCACAGTCTGGGCACGTGGGCCTACCAGCGGACCGAGACGGTGGCGATGGAGGAGTCGTACGGCCAGTTCGCCGACTGGTGCGCCCGTACGCCGTCCTGCGCGCTGCACGGCCAGGACGCCCGCGCCCTGTTCGACTCGCTCTACAAGCGGGCCGACGCCGGTGCGCTGGTCCTGCCGGGCGACCCGCCCTACACCGTCACCACCCAGGACCTCCAGAGCCTCGCCTTCGGCTCCATGTACGACCCCTTCACCTGGTTCCAGTTCGCCGAGGACCTCGCCTTCCTGGACGCCTCCGACCCCGCGGCGGCCCGGTCCCTGAAGGAACGCGGCGAGCCGACGGAGTTCGCGTACCTGCCGGTGATGTGCCAGGACTACGACTTCGACGTCCCCTCGTACGCCACCCTCGCCCGCTACGAACGCGCACTCGCCCGTCTCGCGCCCGTCACCCGGCTCAGCTCCCTCGCCTGGACCGACCTGACCGGCTGCCAGAACTGGCCGACCGAGGTCACCAACCCGCCGCACCGGCTCCGCGTCGACGGCACCCCGCCGATCCTGGTGACCAACAGCCGTTACGACGTGGCCACCCCGCACTCCTGGGGCTCCAACGCGGCCCGTCAGATCGGCCGCGAGGCGGTGTTCCTCACCTACGACGGCGTGGGCCACGGCGACTACTGGCTGAGCCCGTGCGCGCGTGACGCCATCGACACCTACCTCCTCACCCTCCAGACCCCCCGGAAGGGCACGCACTGCCCGGCGGTCTGGCCGACCTCCCCCTCCGCCCAACGGCAGACACCGGGCGACGGTCTCGTCAACCCGCTGCCCGAGCTGCTGGGCACGGGAACGCACAGGTGAGCCGCGCCCCGCGTCCGCGGTGACATGGCGGACGTGAGGCGGTTCCGAGGGACAGGGACACGCGCCGTTCTCCGCCGGACGGGCGGCGGCGCGTGCCCCTCATCCGGCCCGGGCCTCGGCGTCCGGGCCGTTCAGCCGGGCACGCCCGCACTTAACTCATTCCTTACTTCACCTCTTGACGGAAGTGGTCCATACCTTTAGGTTCGGCGAGCGGCCCGCCTTCCGGTCCTGAATGATTGACATGCGCACGGCAGGTCGGCCCCCACCCCCACTCCCCCACAGGAGGCCCCGTGCACCTCTTCCTCCGCGCCCGCGGTTCGTCCCGCCGCAGAGCCGCGCGGTCCGCCCGGTCCTGGGCGGTGGCCGTGTCGGCCGGGGCGGCGACCTTCTCGCTGCTCGGCGCCGCCCCCGCCCCCTCCGGCCCGACCGCCCCGTCCGACCGGACGGCCGCGGCCGTCGCCGCGTTGCCCACGGGCTGGGCGACCGTCGTGAACACCGGCAGCGGCAAGTGCCTGGACGCCCGAGCCGCCGGAACGGTCAACGGCACCGCGGTCCAGCAGTACGCCTGCAACGGCACCACCGCCCAGCAGTGGGGCTTCACCGCCACCGGCGACGGCTACGTACGGATCGGCAACCGCAACGCCGCCGACCAGGTCGTCGACGTGACCGACGTGTCCACCGCCGACAACGCGCCCGTACAGCTGTGGACCTACGGCGGGGGCGCCAACCAGCAGTGGCTGCCCGTGGACGAGGGCGGCGGCGCCTACCACTTCGTCAACCGGCACAGCGGCAAGTGCCTGGACGTGCCCGCCGCCTCGACCGCGGACAGCGTGCAGCTGGTGCAGTACGCCTGCAACGGCACGGCCGCCCAGCGCTTCCGGGTCGCGCCCGTGAACACCGCCCCCGGAGACGTCGACCTCGGCCCCAACGTGGCCGTCTTCGACCCCTCGATGCCGTCGTCCACCATCCAGAGCCGGCTGGACACCATCTTCCGGCAGCAGGAGACGAACCAGTTCGGCTCCCAGCGATACGCGCTCCTGTTCAAGCCCGGCACGTACAGCAACGACGTCAACGTCGGCTTCTACACCCAGGTCCTCGGCCTGGGCCAGTCCCCCGACTCGGTCACGATCAACGGCGCCGTGCACGTGGAGGCGGACTGGTTCCCGCCGCAGAACGCCACCCAGAACTTCTGGCGCGGCGCCGAGAACCTCTCCGTGAACCCGGCCGGCGGCACCGACCGGTGGGCGGTGTCCCAGGCGTCGGGGTACCGGCGCATGCACGTCCGCGGCAACCTGGAGCTGAGCGACGGCGGCTGGTCCAGCGGCGGCTTCATGGCCGACAGCAAGATCGACGGCCAGGTGCGCTCCGGCAGCCAGCAGCAGTGGCTGACCCGCAACTCCCAGCTCGGCAGCTGGACCGGCTCCAACTGGAACATGGTCTTCGTCGGCAGCCAGGGCGTACCGGGCAACACGTTCCCCAACCCGCCGTACACCACCGTCGGCCAGACGCCGACCGTCCGCGAGAAGCCCTTCCTGTACGTCGACGGCTCGGGCGCCTACCGCGTGTTCGTCCCCGCCCTGCGGACCGCTTCCACGGCCACCACCTGGGCCAACGGCAACGCGCCCGGCACCTCGCTCGGCATCGACCAGTTCTACGTGGTCAAGCCCGGCGCGACCGCCGCGCAGATCAACGCCGCCCTCGCCGAAGGCCGGAACCTGCTGGTCACACCCGGCGTCTACCACCTGAACCAGACCCTGCGGGTCACCCGGCCCGACACCGTGGTCCTCGGGCTGGGACTGGCCACCTTCATCCCGGACAACGGCGTCACCGCCATGACGGTCGCCGACGTCGACGGTGTGAAGATCGCGGGCGTCCTCTTCGACGCCGGCACCACCAACTCCCCGACGCTGGTGGAGATCGGCCCGGCCGGCTCGTCCGCGAGCCACGCCGCCAACCCGACCTCCCTGCACGACGTGTACTTCCGCGTCGGCGGAGCCGCCGTCGGGAAGGCGACCACCAGCCTCGTCGTCAACAGCGACCACGTCATCGGCGACCACATGTGGATCTGGCGCGGCGACCACGGCAACGGCATCGGCTGGAACACCAACACCGGCGACACCGGCCTCGTCGTCAACGGCGACGACGTGACGATGTACGGCCTGTTCGTCGAGCACTACCAGAAGCACCAGACCGTCTGGAACGGCAACGGCGGGCGCACGTACTTCTACCAGAACGAGATGCCCTACGACCCGCCCAACCAGGCCGCCTGGATGAACGGCTCCACGCGGGGCTACGCCGCCTACAAGGTCGCCGACCACGTCACCAGCCACCAGGCGTACGGGCTCGGCAGCTACTGCTTCTTCAACGTCGACCCCAGCGTGACCGCGGAGCGCGCCTTCGAGGTCCCGAACGACCCGAACGTCCGCTTCCAGAACATGGTCACCGTCTCACTCGGCGGCACGGGCACCATCCGGCACGTCATCAACGACCGGGGCGGCCCATCCAACTCCTCCACCAATGTGGCCAACCTCGTCAGCTACCCCTGACCGTCGTACCGCAGGACGAGGAGGGCGACGTCGTCGATGCGCTGCCCGGCCGTGTCCGCCTTGCTCAGCAGGTCGTCGATGAGCCGGTCCAGGTCCCGGTCGTCGGCGTCGGCGAGGTGGCCGGCCAGGCGGGAGACGGCGTCGTCCAGGTCGACCCCCGGCATCTCGATGAGGCCGTCGGTGTAGAACACGAGCATCAGCCCGGGCGTGAGCGGGATCTCGGTGACGGGGAAGTCTGCGTCGGGGTCGATGCCCAGGAGCGGTCCGGGCACCACATCGAGCGGCCGGGGCGCGCGGCCGGGGAGGCGCAGGAGCGCGGGCGGGTGGCCGGCGCTGGCCAGCGACACGCGCCGGCCGGCGAAGTCGAGGTGGGCGTAGAGACAACTGGTGAACAGGTCCGGCGCGAGATCGGTGAGGAGCCGGTTGGTCGCGTTGAGGACCTGGTCGGGGGTGGAGCCGAGGGTCGCGTGGGCGTGGACGCCGGTACGGACCTGCCCCATCAGCGCGGCGGCGGCGACGTTGTGGCCCTGGACGTCGCCGATGACGGCCGCGGCGGCGGTGTCGCCGAGCCGGATCACGTCGTAGAAGTCGCCGCCGATGTCCATCCCCCGGGTGGCGGGCAGATAGCGGGCGGCGACCCGCAGCCCGCCGACCGCGGGGAGGAGGCGCGGCAGCAGCGCCTGCTGGAGGCCGTGGGCGAGTTCGTGCTTGGTGTCGTACAGGCGGGCGCGGTCGAGCGCCTGGGCGACGAGCCCGGCGAGCGACGTCATGACGGCGCGCTCCTCGGCCGTGAACGCGTGGGGACGATCGTAGGACAGGACGCAGATGCCCACGGGCCGGCCGGAGATGATGAGCGGCAGGAAGGCCCAGGCCTGCTTGCCGCTGACCCGGGGCGCCTCGGGATAGAGGCGCCGCATCTCCTCCGGGTCGGCGAAGAACGCGGGGATGCCGGTGTCGAGGCTGTGCCCGGCCGGGGTGAAGGAGGTGCCCACGGGCAGGCCCTGGAGCTGTTCGATGGCCTCGGCGGTGTAGCCGCGGTGTCCGGTGATGTGCAGCCGGCCGGCGTCGGCGGTGGACAGGACGAGCCCCTGGGCGCCGAGGGCGGGCATGATCTGGTCGGCCACCAGGTCGATGACGTCCTGGACGCCGACCACCTCGGTCAGGGCCGCGGCCAGGTGGGTGAGCTGGTACAGCCGGCCGGCGCGCGACGGCGTGGCGTTCGACTCGGAGCGGTGGGGTGCCGGCCAGGGCGGCGGCTCCGCACCGGTGGGGACGATCCGGACGCTGATGCCGCTGGCGTCCGGAAAGAGGTGGAAGTCCAACCAGTGGTCCGGCGGGCGGCACGCGGTGAAGGCGACGGGTTCCCGGCTGATCACCGCGGCACGGTAGCTGTCCTCGTAGGCGGGGTCGTCCAGCCAGCGCAGCGACTGCCACGGCAGGGTGCCCAGCAGTTGACCGGCGGCGCGGCCCAGCAGGGCGCAGGCACCGGTGCTGAGGTAGGTGAAGTGCCCCTCCAGGTCCAGGGAGCAGCTGCCGCCGGGCAGGCGCTCGGCGAAGTCGGCGGCGGCCTCGGCGGGGCTCGCGAGCCGGTGGCCGGTTCCCGCCGCGAGGACCCGAGGCGGTTCGCCGCAGGGCGACGGCTTGCCGTGCTCCACGGCGTCCTCGAGCAGCCGGGCCAGGCGCCGGCAACTGGACTGGATGTGGCCCCGCTCCCGCCGGGTCATGTGCGGAGGACGGGTGGCCGGCCACATCAGCAGCAGGGTGCCCCACCGCCGGATGCCGGTGACCGGGGCGGCGACCAGCGCCAACGGGTAGGGAAGCGCCAACGCGGTGCGCGGATAGTCGTGGGCCAACTGCCCCTGGCTGCCCGCCCAGACCATGCGGTCGTCGCGGAACGCGTCGGTCACCGGGGCCGGGGACGCCAGGGGAACCCTCGTCCAGGGCACGGCGAACTCGGCGGGCGCCCCGCACAGCACGTCAAGGCAGAGAACCTGTTCGTCCGGTGAGATCAGGTACAGGGCGCCGATGGACGCGCCGGTCCGCCGCACGGTCTCCGCGAACATGGCGTCCAGTCGCTCGGAGTCGGCGACCGGGTCACCCAGGCTGGTCACGAGGCACCCCCCGGCATCGCCGCGGCGGAGTGCCGGAGCGGCCGCGGGCGGCGTTCCGACACCGTCGGGGCCTGGTGCCGCGCGTCGCTCCCGGCCTCGCCTCCGGGGAGACGGTACGCCCGCGCCGGGCGGTCGGCGCGGCGGGCGCCCGGGGTCCGGTCGGCGCCGTGGGCTCCTGCCGCGGAAGCGGGCCTCCTCGACACCCGGAAGCCCATTTCGCCTCTTTTGTCACGGTCCGCCATGGCATCCGTATTTCCCGGTGGGCCGCCGGTATGCAGCGGTCCGGACGCACGACCCGCGCGATACGGCACGAAGCGCACCAAAGGCATGATTAGGGCCGTACCAGCCTCTTTCACCGACCTGCCTGCCGGCATTTCGCCCGTGCCGCATGATGAGCGGGCCATGCACCAGCCCGTCCCGACGAGCCGCGCGCCTCTGCCCGTCCCGACGTGCCGCGCGCCCCTGCCCGTCCCGACGTGCCGCGCGCCCCTGCCCGTCCCGCGGGCCGCCTTGTTCGCCGTGGTCGGCACGGTCCTGGGCATGAGCGCCCAGCATCTGCTCGCCGAGGGTCCGGTGCCCTGGGCGCGGGGCGGGGCAGCGGCCGTCGTCCTCTTCGCCCTCGGGCTGGCCGGAACCCGCAGGCCGCGCCGCCTCGTCACGGTCGGCCGGATTCTGCAGAGACGGCGCGGCCCGCCTACAGGCCCCCGTTGACGACCCCCCGGTCCGCCGCGCCAACCTCCAGGTACCGCCGCTTCCCCGACGACCGCACGAACACCCCCACCTGTGCCGTGTCGTCCCGCGGCAGTGCTCCGCACGCTCCGGGGCGGTCCGCCGGGGGCTCACTCCGAGCGGGGCGGCATCTGTCCGCGCGCGGTCGTGCGGGGCTGCCCGACACGCCGCGCCGGAGGGCGAAGAGTGCGGGAGGGTGGTGGCGAGGGATGCACCGTACGTCGCACGAGCGGGAGGGACGGTGGGTACGTCGAGAGATCCGGACGGCGCGGCCGCGGTCGGCGGCCGGAGCCGGCCGACGCCTCCTCTGCGCTGGTCCGTCATGCTGGGCTGGCTGGTGGGTCTCACGGCGGTCCTGGCGGTCGTCGGGGTGTTCCTGGGCCGGGAGACCAGGCTGGCCCCGTTCCTCGTGGTGGTGCCCGCGCTGGTCGCCGGGCGGGGCACCGTGCGGCAGACCGCCGTCGCCTCCGGGTGGGCGACGGCCATGATCGTCGGAGCGCTGTTCGACGCCGCGGAGGACACGGTGGGCGACGCCGTGGCGACCGTCGTCTTCACACTCGTCTTCAACGGTCTCAGTGTCGCGCGAGCCGCCCAGCGGGTCCGCAAGGAAGGGGAGATCGCCCGGCTGCGCTCCGCCGCGGCCGCCCTGCAACGGCAGTTGCTGCGGCCGTTCCCCCTGGTGACGGACCACCTCCTCGTCCACGGCCTCTACCAGCCGGTGGAGGAGGACAGCCGGGTGGGCGGGGACGTCTACGAGGTCGTCGCCTCCCCCTACGGCAGCCGTGTGTTCATCGCCGACGTCCAGGGCAAGGGGCTGCCGGCCATCAGCGCGGCCTTCGCGGTGCTGAGCGCCTTCCGTGAGGCGGCCGTGTCCGAGCCCACGCTCACCGGCGTCGTCGACGCCCTGGAGGAGGCGGTGCTGCGGCACAACTCCTTCGCCGCGCAGGTCGGCGAGAGGGAGCGCTTCGTGACGGCGCTGGTCCTCAACGTCGACGCCGGGGACGAGGTCCAGGCGATCAACTGCGGCCACGTCGCCCCCCTGCTGCTCGACGACGAACGGGCCGCTCCGGTCCTGCGGGGCGAGCCCTGTGTCCCGCTCGGCCTCGACGCCCTCGCTCCGGAGCCGCGCACCGTCGAGTGGTTCGGCTTCCCCTCCGGCGGCACGCTGCTGCTCTGCACGGACGGCGTCACGGAAGCCCGCGATCCTTCGGGCGCCTTCTACCCCCTCGAACAGCGCGCCGCGGGCTGGGGCGGGATCCGCGCCGGCGACGTGCCGGCCACCGTCTACCGCGACCTGCGGCGCCACGCGGCGGGGACGCCCACCGACGACACCGCCCTGCTCGTGCTGCGCCGCAGGGCGAGGACCGACGGCGGCCCCAGGGCGGGGACCGACGGCGGCCTCAGGGCGGGGACCGACGGCGGCTGAGGCGGAGTCCCCGACCGGGGCAGGGTTTCGGTCCGATCACGCCGTCTCGGGGCCGACCACGCCGTCCAGAAATCGACCACGTCGTGTCAGAACCCCCGATTTCTGCCGTCTGGAAGCCGGTCTTGCCGTGGGGCAGCCGATCAGGGCCGTCTCGAAGCCGGTCGCCGCCGTGTGGCATGTGGTCACGCCGTGGTCGCCGAGCGGCCGTCGGCCCGGCCGCCGGCACCGAGCGGCCCCGTCGGACGCAGGGGACCCCGGGCCTCCAGGCGGGGCAGTACGCGCCGGCACCGACGCAGCACCAGAGGAGGCAGCGCGGCACGTGCCACCTGGGCCAGCCACAGCCAGGCCGGCACGTAGACGGCGGTACGTCGTTGCTCCAACGCCCGCACCAGCCGCTCGGCGACCTCGTCCACCGCGTGGACGCGCCGGGCGGGCAGCGGCATGTTCGCGCGCAACTCGCGCAACACGGTGTAGTGCTCGGCGTCGCGGATCATGTCGGTGTCGGTCCAGCTCAGGTAGGCGATGCCCACCGCCACACCGTGGTGGGCCTCCTCCGCCCGCAGCGAGTGGACGAAGGCCTCCACGCCCGCCTTGGAGGCGCAGTAGGCGCTCATCATCGGGGCGGCACCGATCGACGCCAGCGAGGCGATCTGGAAGAAGTAGCCCTCGGTCCGCCGGAGGTCGGCCAGGAACGTTCGCGCCGTCAGGGCGCTGCCGGTGAGGTTCACGTCGACGATCCGGCGCCAGGATTCCATGTCGGCCGTTGCGAAGGGACCTCCGGCGGCGATGCCGGCGTTCGCGACGACGGCCGACGGCGGGCCCAGTCGCCGGCGGATCGTTTCGGCCGCGTGCGCGAGGGCAGCTGCGTCGGTGACATCGACCTCGAGGGCCAGTGCCGGGGTGGGCAGCGAGGCGGCGACGGCCTCCAGGGCCGGCCCTTCGTGCCCGAGCAGAGCCAGCCGGGCTCCACGCCGGGCGAGGGCACGGGCCTGGGCCGCCCCCACGCCACGGGCGGCCCCCGTCACGACGACGGTACGGCCCCGGAGAGGGCTTTCCTGCACGGCCGACCGTGAGTCCGACAGGGCTTGCGGGCTGTCCGGCGGGCCTGGAGCGCTCTCCGAGACGGAGTGGTCCGAGACGGAGTGGTGGGTCTCGGAGACGCCCTGACGGCGACCCGAAGTGGCGGGCCCGCGGTCCGGCTCGCCGGGTTGCGAGCTGTCCGGCACGTCGGGACTGCCCTCCAGGCCGGACTTGCGGGTCTCGGACAAACCTTGGCCGCTGCCCGGAACGTACGACCCGCGGCCCGGCATGGCCCAACGGCTGTCCGGCACGTCAGGACGTTTCTTCAGCCCGGGCCGGCGCGTCTGAGGCAAACCCTGGCCGACGCCCGGAACGTCCGGCCCACGGCGGTCCGGCACGGCCTCACGGCTGTCCGGCACGTCAGGACGGCCCTCCGGCACAGACCGGCGGATCCCGGGCACGCCCTGGCCGCCGCCGGGCACGGCGGGCCCGCGGTCCGGCACGGGTCGCGGGAAGTCCGGCGGGGTTCGGCGGTGGTCCGGCGAGGTTCGGCCGCGGTCCGGCACCGGTCGCGGGACGTCCGGCGGCTTTCGGCCGTGGTCCGGCGAGGTTCGGCCGCGGTCCGGCACCGGTCGCGGGACGTCCGGCGGCTTTCGGCCGTGGTCCGGCGAGGTTCGGCCGTGGTCCGGCGGGGTTCGGCGGTGGTCCGGCAGGCCTGGACGGGTGTGCGGCGCTGTGTCTGCCACGGCTTGCTCCGAATCGGTTGCGGAGGTGGTGCCCCACCGCGTCGCCGGGGCGAGGCGTCCCCGCCGGGCTCAGGCGAGGCGTCCCCGCCGGGCTCAGGGGACGGGGGGCGGTCTGTCTCCGGCGCGGTCGCGGTGGGCGAGGACGCGTTGCATCCGGGACAGGCCCGGGGCCCTGCGGCGCCGCAGGGCGGCCCGGGCCGCGTTGGCGCCCGGCGCCCCGTGCACGCCCCCGCCCGGATGGGCGCCCGCCGAGGCGAGGAACAGTCCGCGCACCGGCGTCTCGGGCCGTCCGGTGCCGGGCACGGGCCGGAAGACCAGCTGCTGGTGGAGGGAGGTGGTGCCGCCGTTGATGGCACCGCCGAGGAGGTTGGCGTCCAGTGCCTGGAGCGTGGGCGGGGCGAGCACGCGGCGGGCGCGGATGAGCGACCGGAACCCCGGCGCGAAGCGTTCGACCTGGCGTTCCACACGGTCGGCCATCACGTTCTGCTCCCGCTCGTCCCAGGTCCCGGTGAGGCCCTCCTCCCCGGCGTCGGACGTGACGTGGTGGGGGACGTGGGTGTACGCCCATGCCGACTCGGTGCCGCGCGGGGAGCGGGAGGCGTCCGCCGTGGTCATCTGCCCGAACAGGGCGAACGGGCGGTCGGGCACCTGACGCATGGCGATCTGGGCCGCGAAGCGGGTCAGCTCGTCGAGGCCGTCGGCAAGATGGACGGTGCCGGCCCGTCCGGCCCGCTCGGCCCGCCAGGGCACGGGGCCGTCGAGGGCCCAGTCGACCTTGAAGGTGGCGAAGTCCCACTGGAACCGCTTGAGGTCCGCCAGGAGTTGTGCGGGGAGGTGTTGGGGTTCGACCAGTTCGCCGTAGAGAGCGGGGACGGACACGTCCGCGAGCACGGCGCGCCGTGCGGCCACCTTCTCCCCGTCCGTGGTGCGTACGCCGACGGCTTGTCCGCCGTGGACGAGTATCCGGCCGACCCGCTGGCCGCAGCGCAGGGTGCCCCCGCGTGCGCGCAGCCGGTGCACGAGGGCCTCGGTGAGCGCGCCCGCACCGCCGGCGGGCACCGGGAATCCGTACGTCTGACCGAGCATCGACATCAGCCAGCCGAAGCCGCCGCTGCCGGCGGCCTCCGGCGCGAGGTCGGCGTGCAGCGCGTTGCCGGCCAGCAGCAGCCTGCCGCCCTCTCCCCCGAACTCCTCGTCGCCCATGCGCCGCACCGGCAGGACGAGGGTTCGCGCCAGCCGCAGCCCGCCCGCTCCCCGCAACCGTACGGCGAGCCGCGTCGTCGCCTTGAGCGGCGGGAAGGGAGTGAACAGGGCGTCGAGGATGTCGGGGCGCAGGCGTTCCCACACGGTGTGCAGACGCCGCCAGGCGGCGCCGTCCCCGGCGTGGAAGGCGTCGAGGGACTCGGCGGTGACGTCGATCCTGCGGTCCAGGACCGCGCAGCGGCCGTCGGTCAGCGGGTGCGCCAGCACGTGGGGCGCGTGACTCCACCGCAGGCCGTGGTCCTCCAGGCGCAGCGCGGTGAGCACCGGGGAGGCCACGGCCAGCGGGTAGAAGGAGCTGAAGAGGTCGGTGACGAAGTCGGGGTCGACCCCCCGGTCGTGGCGGACCCCGCCTCCGGGCTCGGGCTGCTCCTCCAGGACTTCCACGCTCCAGCCCGCGTCCGCGAGCAGGTTCGCCGCCACCAGCCCGTTCGGTCCGGCCCCGATCACCACGGCGTCAGGCATCGCCGTCCCCGCCGCGATCGGCCCTCAGGGAAGTCCCGGAGGCCCCGGAGGCCCCAGAAAAACCAGAGGAACCGGATGACTCGGATCGTTCGGAGGCAGTCCGGCCGCTCCCGTCACGGCGGGCGGCCTCGGTCTCGCACACCCGGGCCAGTCTGGCCAGCATGGCCCGGTGCCGTATTTGGATCAGTGCCTCCACGCCCACGTTGTGCAGCGCTCCGCCCGCGCCCTGCAACGGGTGTTCGTCCACGATCACCAGGCAGTGGTCGCCCCAGGGGCGCAGTTCGATGGCGATTCTGGCGGTGCCGAGCACACCCGCCCGCGCCTCCAGTTCCAGTCCGACGCCCTCGTCGCAGCGCCGTACGACCGTCTCGTTGGTGAGGCGCGCGGGCCCCAGGCGGACCTCGTATCCGATCGCCGAGCCCGTCTGCGGCCACCGGCCCCGCACCGGGTGCGACTCCGACGTTCCCACCACCCAGTCCGCGTACCGATTGCCGTCCGCCAGGACGGCCCACACGGTCGCGGGGTCGGTCTTCACCAGACGATGCCGAACCGCCACAGCAACCTCCCGTGCTCGCCGTTCGTTCACCGCCAAGTGCCCACTACACGGCCGACGAACCAGGATGATCACGGATATTCCCGGCAGGGCGCCGCCGAGACGCCGCCCGCCTGCGGCTCGCCGTCGGCGCGGCGCGGCTCCCAGGGGACCGGCCCTGTGCCCGCCTCCCATTCCGCCAGGCGTTCGCCGTCCACGCAAACGATTCCGCACTGCTCGGCGTACTCGGCGGCGGGCGCCGTGAAGTCGCTCGTCGTGACGAGGACGGCGACGTCGGCCGCGTGGACCGTGAAGCAGGTGCCGCCGAAGCGCTGCAGGTCCTGGGAGCCGACCCTGTGGCCGACGGCGTAGCGCTTGCACTGGATGACGACGCGCCTTCCGTCGGGCGTCAGCGCCAGGACGTCGGCGCCCAGGTCCCCCGCCCCGCCCACGACCTCGACGTCCGTGCAGCCGTCGCGGGCGCACAGATCGGCCACGGCCTGTTCGAACGCGGCCGGATCCAAGGTCTCGTCCAGGACGGGAGGAACCTCTCGGGCGACGGTGGCCGCCGGCGCTCCCTCGTCGAGCGGTCCGGCGGGCGCGCCCACGCGCGCGTGCGGGTCCACGCCGGCGTCGGGCGGGGCGGTGTCCAGTGCGTGGGCCGCGGTCTCGGCCGCTTCCTCGAGGGCTTCGGTGGCGTGCCGCACGAGCCTGCGGGCCGACCACCGTCGCCGGCCGCGACGGCAGGCGACGACCACGGCGACTGCCGTGAGGACCACTGCCGCGGCCCAGGCGGGGCGGTGCTCCGCGACGTCCGCCGCGGTACGGACCAGCAGCCCCCCGAGGCTGAGCAGGAGGGCGAGGAAGGCGAAGAAGAAGGCCGTCGCCCGCAGATCGAAGCGACGGCCGCGCGCGGCGCGCCGGGGACGCAGCGGGCGGGTGGGTGCGGTCACGGTGTTCTTCCTCCCCGTCGAAGGCCTCGGCGACGATCACCGAGGCGCGCGCCCGACCGGACGGCTTCGCGTCCCAGGGCGATGACAGCGGCCCGCGCCGGACGGGCGGCGTAGCCCCGCGCCGGACGGCTGACGTCGCCCCGAGTCGGGGCAGGCGACGGCGGCCGAGCCGGGGCTGATCACGGCGGCCCGAGCCGGAGCCGGTACCGGCGTCCTGAGCCAACGCCGATCACGGCAGCCGGATCCCAGGCTCAAGGCAGGCGTCATCGGCCGGCCGAGGCCTGGAACGGCGACCGGCACCACGGCCGACGACCGCAGCACAAAACCGAACCCGATGACTCACCCCGAGCCGGAGCAGGCGTCAGACGCCCACGCTCCAATCCGATGACGGCGGCCGATGTCGGCCACGCCGACGACCGCAGCCCCCGCCCAAGCCCGACACAGAGCCGATTACTCCAGCCCGAGTCACCGTCAGGGCCGATGACGGCGGCGGACTGCCGGGCGGCCCTCGGCCGCCCGTGGTCCGCCGCCGTCGGCAGAGGCTTCCGGGGGAACGCACGGGTCGTCCGGGGCCGCCGCAGCCCGGGCACCCGTGGTGATGAACCGTCAGATCCGTCCGCCGGTGAGCCGGGTGATCGGCCCCTGCGTGTGGCGGCCGGAGCGGCGGCCCGCCGCATAGGACGCGGCGGTCAGCGCGGTGAGTCCGGCGCTCACGCCGGCTGCGACCAGCTTCCGCTGGGCGATGACCGTCCACGCCGTCTTGGCCGTGGCCGCGACGTGTCCCGAGGTGACGACGATCGCCTGGCGGCCGGCTTCGACACCTCGGGCGGCGCTCTGCGCGGCGCTCTGTGCGGCGCCCGTCGTCACCTCGGCGGTGCGCACGGCCGCGGACTTCGCCGCTGACGAGGCGTCACCCACCGTGGCGGCGGCGTTCTTCGCGGTACGCGAGGCGGGAGCGGTCGCCTTCTCCGCGGTCCCGCGGGCCTTCTCCGCGGTCCCACGCGCCTTGGCCGCGGTTCCCCGCTTTCCTGAGTTTCCTTCGTTCGGTTGGGTGTTCGGTTCAGTCATGGACTTCGCTTTGCCTCTCGCTCCGGCGGCAAACCCTCAGTACCGCAACGTCCGCCCACCGTCCACGACAACGTCCGCCCGCAGTCCACGACGAGGGCCGCCCGCGGGTGGGGCCGGTTCACCGCGTGGGTAGGTTCACGGCCATGCGCCTCGCCCTCTTCGACCTGGACGGCACCCTGGTGGACCGGACGTCCGCCTTCCCCGACGCGATAGCAGACCTCTGTCACGACCACGGGTACGGACCCGAGATCGAGCGGTGGCTGCTGACGGAGCTCGCCGACCACGCCGACCGCGGCGACTTCGGGCGGCTGCGCGCCACCTTCGGACTGCGCGAGTCGGCCGATCACCTGTGGCGGGTGTACGTCGGCCGCATGGCCGCAGCCGTCGCCTGCCGGCCCGCCGTCCTGCACAGCCTCACACGGCTGAAGGAGAACGGCTGGAGCGTCGGGGTGGTGACGAACGGGTCCTCCGACATCCAGCGGGCCAAGGTGCGCGCCACGGGCCTCGCCGATCTCGTCGACGGCATCGCGGCGTCCGGCGACATAGACGTCCGCAAACCCGATCCGCGCCTCTTCGAGCTGGCCGCCGCACGGTGCGGGACGCAGCTCACCGCCGACGACTGGATGACCGGCGACCATCCGGAGAGCGACATCCAGGGCGGTCACGGAGCGGGCCTGCGGACCATCTGGGTCGCGGGCAGGTCCTGGCCCCGGGAACTGACGGTGCCTCACCACACTGTCTCCGACGTCGTCGAGGCCGTCGACCATCTGCTCGCCCACTCCTCGGCATAGCCCGCACGTCCGAGGCCCTCCCTGCGCAGCCCGCAGGGACGACGCCGTCCCGCGCGGGATCGGAAGGGAGCCTCGGCGCAGGGCCGGCCGCACGGCTGGGGGCGCCGCCGACGTCCACCCGACGCGCGCCCCCGCGCGGAGCACGGTGCGTTCGCGGGTTCACCGGGATGATGGAACGGAGTACCGGGGCCACACCCGGCTCGCGGTGGTCACGGCAGTCCCGACACGGGGCGTCGAGCGGGACCGACCTGCGGGACGCACTGCGAGGGCGACCCGAAACCGCGCCGGGTCCACGGCAGTTGTTCCGCCCGTGGGCGCCTTCTCTTCACCCGCCCGCCGCTCGCCCGTCCACCCGGAACACCAAGATCACCACGTTTGTCATGCCCGCTACGGAAGCCCGCTACGGAAGGAAGATCGACGTGGCCAGCTCTCTCCTGCGATCGTTCGCCGTCCCGCTCCTCACGGCGTCACTCGCTCTCACCGCCGCGCTCCCCGCGGCCGCGGAGGACGACGACGTCCTGCCGGCCGTCCCGCCCCGGGTCGAGACCCCGGCCCTCTTCGACGACGACGAGGGCGGCAACGCCGACGCCGACGACCCCGCGATCTGGCGCAACGCGGCCGACCCCGACGCGAGTCTGGTCGTCGCCACCGCGAAGGAGGGCGGACTGCGGGTCTACGACCTCGGCGCCCGACTCGTGCAGTCGATCGCCGCGCCGGCCGGGCCGGGGGCCGAGGACGCACCGGGCCGTTTCAACAACGTCGACCTCGTCCACGGGCTGCGGCTCTCCACGGGCCGGGCCGACCTGGCGGTCACCACGGACCGGGGCAACGACCGCCTGCGCGTCTACCGCATCGACCCCCGCACCCCCGGCCGTCCCCTCACGGACGTCACCGACCCGGCCGCCGCGCCGGTCTTCTCGGCGGACCAGGCCGAGATCAACGAGCAGCGCACCGCGTACGGCCTCGCCACATGGACCGACCCGGCGACCGGCCGGAGCTACGCGCTCGTCAGCCGGCGGGAACGCACCACGATCGCCCTGCTCGAGCTCACCGCGACCGCCGACGGCAAGGTCGGCTACCGCAAGCTGCGCACGCTGAACCTGCCCTCGTCCTTCCGCCTGCCCGACGCTACGTCCTGGTCGCCGTGCGTGGAGCCCGGTGAACTCCCCCAGGTCGAGGGCATGGTCGTCGACCCGGCCAACGGCATGCTCTACGCCGGCCAGGAGGACGTCGGCATCTGGCGCATGCCCGCCTCCCTCACCGGCACCCCCCGGCTCCTCGACCGCGTGCGGGAGTACGGCGTCCCCGGCACCTACGACGAGGCCACCGAGGAGTGCGTGAGCGGGGACGACCCGGGCTACGGCGGCACCCGGCTGTCGGCGGACGTCGAGGGCCTGACCCTGGTCCAGCGGGCCGACGGCGACGGCTACCTGCTGGCGTCCAGCCAGGGCGACGACACCTTCGCCGCCTACGACCGTGAACTCGACGACGCCAACGAGTACGAGGGCGGCTTCCGCGTCGCCCCCGTCGCGACGGGGCCGGACGGCTCGGAGGAGTGCGACGGCGCGGCCGCGCTCAACGCACCGCTGGGCAGCAGGTACCCCCGCGGTCTGCTGGTGGTCCAGGACGGCCACGACGACGCCGGCGACGCCGAGGACCGCGCCGCCACGAACTTCAAGTTCGTCGACCTCGGGGACGTACTGACCGCGCTGGACGACTGAGACGACGGACGGGGGCGGGGGCAGGATCGGAGGCGAAGGCGGGGCGACGGAACCCAACGGGCCGTCCCAACGAACCGTCCCACCGCCCTCGTCGACACCGGCGGCCCCCGTGCCCGGGCCCCGCACTCACTTTCCTGTCACAGGGCACCGGGCACCGGGCACCGGGCACCGGGCACCGGAGTGCGGGATTCCCAGGTCTCGACCAAGCCTGTGCGGACCTGGTCCTGCGGGGGCGGTTCACATGCCGCCGGGTCCGGTTCCGCCCTTGAGGCGTTCCAGGTCGGAGGGGCGGACCTGGATGACCAGGACGGCGATCAGGGCCGCCAGCAGCGCGAAGACGGCCGCCATGACGAAGGCGGACGAGACGCCCGCGGTGAGGACCTCGTCGGACCAGGGCGGCGGCAGTTCGCCGGTACGCCGGAAGCGCAGTTGTTCGGCCGGGGTGGCCTGGGCCAGGAAATCGGGCACCTGTTTCTCCGCCTCGTCGCGGCTGGCCGTGCCGAAGACCGTGACCAGGATGGACAGGCCGAGCGAACCTCCCACCTGCTGGGTGGCGTTGAGGAGGCCGGAGGCCGCTCCGGTCTCCCGCGTGGGGACGTTGGAGAGCGCCATCAGGGTCAGGGAGACGAACTGCGTGCCCATGCCCATGCTGAAGACGAGCATCGGGCCGAGGACACTGCCCGCGTAGGTGGAGTGGACGTCGGTCAGGGTCAGCCAGGCCAGGCCCACCGCGGACAGGAGGGCGCCGCCCACCATGAAGGGTTTCGGGCCGAACGTCGGCAGGAAGCGGGAGGCCAGGCCGGCCCCGATCGCGATGACGGCGCTGACCGGCAGGAAGGCGAGCCCGGCCCGCAACGGGCTGAAGTCCAGCACGTTCTGCACGAAGAGCGTGAGGAAGAAGAACATGCCGAAGATCGCGGCGGCGAGGCAGAGCATGATGCCGTAGGTGCCCGCGCGGTTGCGGTCGGCGAACATGTGCAGCGGTGTGATCGGTTGCCTGGAACGCCTCTCCACCAGGAGGAACAGCGCCAGGACGACGACGGCCCCGGCGAACGACGCCAGGGTGAGGGCGTCGCGCCAGCCGTCCTGGGCGGCCCGGATGAAGCCGTACACCAGCAGGACCATGCCCACGGTGGACGTCGCCGCGCCGGCGAGGTCGAAGCGGCCGGGACGGCGCTCGGACTCGCTGATCCACCGGGGTGTCGCGAGTGCGATGAGCAGACCGATCGGGACGTTGACGAACAGGACCCAGCGCCAGTTCAGCCACTGCACCAGCATGCCGCCCGCGAGCAGGCCGATCGCGCCGCCTCCCGCCGACACCGCGGCGAACACCCCGAACGCCCGGTTGCGCTCCGGTCCTTCGCGGAAGGTGGTGCCGATCAGGGCGAGGGCGGTCGGGGACGCGATGGCTCCGCCGACGCCCTGCAGGGCGCGGGCGGCCAGGAGTTGGCCCGGTCCCTGGGCCAGGCCGCCCAGGAGGGAGGCGAGGACGAACACCAGGACGCCGACGACGAAGACACGCCGTCTGCCGAGGATGTCGCCGGCCCGGCCCCCGAGCAGCAACAGCCCGCCGAACGTGAGGGTGTAGGCGCTGACCACCCACGACAGGCTCGTGGTGGAGAAGTCCAGGGAGCGCTGGATGTCGGGCAGCGCGATGTTCACGATCGTGATGTCGAGGACGACCATCAGCTGGCAGGAGGCGATGACCAGCAGCGCCATCGCGTGTCCGCCACCGCCCCGTCGCGGGGTGGCGGTTCGGGTAGCTGAAGTCGGCCGGGGCGTGCTGCTCATGACGTGCCGCCCGCCCGGAGGCGGGCCCAGGGGGGTCAGCGAGCGGACGCGCCCACTGTCGTGTCCACCGTTCGACCGTACGCCCCTGGTGGGACGGTCACCACTCGATCACCGGGCGGGAGGAACGGCGGTGTGTCATGTCGGAGTGTGCACGGGCGCGTTCGGGGGCCGCCTGTTTCGCGCCTCGGGAACCGCATATTACTGAACCGTAACCTACCGACGGGTACCCCGGGTAACACCTCCGTGGTTACCGTCCTGACAGTTCGTCTAAGAACACGCTTTGACAGCGGTACGGGGCAGCGGTGGACGACCGGCGCTCCGTGCCGGGGCGGCCCGTCCCCACCGGGCCGTCAGTCACCCGAGCCGCAGAGGAAGGCTCGGCCTCCCCATCTCCCCCAGGAGGTCCGCCATGCCCGCCCCCACCCGTCTGCTGGCCGCCGCCGTCACGGCCGCCGCCTGCATCGGCACGACGGCCGTCCCGACCGCGGCCGCACCGGACACCGACGCCGTGGTGTCGCGCGGTGTCACCATCCCGGCGTTCTACAACCCGCCCGCCTCGCTCCCCGCGGCCGACGGCGCCCTGATCCGCACCGAACGGCTGCCCCTCGCGCTGAGCCTGCCGGGTGTCGACGGTCCGTTCCCCGGCAGAGCGACCCGGCTGATGTACAAGTCCACGGACTCCAACGGGCAGCCCGTCGCGGTCACCGGCGCCTACCTCGAACCCACGGCCGCCTGGAAGGGCGAGGGCCCGCGGCCGCTGGTCGCGCTGGCGCCCGGGACGATGGGTCAGGGCGACCAGTGTGCCGCCTCCCTCGGCCTCGAACGGCCGCTCCTGCTCAACGGGCAGACACTGTCCGTCGGTTACGAGAACCTGGCGATCCACCGGATGCTGGCCCGGGGCATCGCCGTCGTGGTCACCGACTACGCCGGGCTGGGCTCGACGGACCGGCTGCACACGTACGTCAACCGGGTCGACGAGGCGCACGCCGTCCTGGACGCCGTCCGGGCGGCGAAGGCCCTGGACGGCACGTCGCTCACGGAGGGCTCCCGGGTGGCGCTGTTCGGCTACAGCCAAGGGGGCGGGGCCACGGCGGCCGCCGCCGAGCTCCAGCCCTCCTACGCGCCCGACGTACCGCTGGCCGGGACCTACACGGGCGCCACGCCCGCGGATCTCGTCGCCGTCACCAAGGCCATCGACGGCAGCGACCTGGCCGGCGCGCTCGGCTGGTCGGTCAACGGGTTCCTGCAGACCGACCCCGCCCTGCGGCCCATCGCCGACGCGCACCTCAACGCGAAGGGCAAGGCGGCGCTCAAGGACCTGTCGACCATGTGCGTCGGCGACGCCCTCCTCGCCTACAACTCGGCGCGCAGCACCTCCTGGACCACGCACGGCCGCTCCCTGAGCGACATCATCCAGGCGGAGCCGGCACTGAAGGCCTTCCTGGCCGACCAGCGCATCGGCACGCTGAAGCCGGCCTCCCCGGTACGGGTGGCGACCGGCACGGCGGACGACCTCGTGCCGCACGCACAGTCCCGGGAGCTCGCCGCGGCCTGGTGCGCCAAGGGAGCCGACGTCACCTACAAGCCCGTCGTCCTGCTGCCGCTCGGCCGGGCCCTGCTGAACCACTTCGCCCCGCTGATCGCCGACCAGGGCGAGGCGATCTCCTGGCTGACCGACCGGCTCAACGGCGAGCCCGCCGCCTCGAACTGCGCGAAGATCGGCCGGCAGCCCTGAGCGCGGGACGGGCGGCGTCGTGGCCGTCGGCGGCCGCCGCCCGTCCCCGGCACGGGTTCCGCCCCGTGTCGGGGCCCGCGCCCACGGCCTGTCGTTCGGATCAGGACGCGGTGCGGCGACGGTGCTTCCCAGCGCCGGACCCGGCGGCTGCGACGTGGTCCGCACGACTGGCCTAAAGTGGAGCCGTGATCGAGGTGGAGGTCGTGCAGCTGCTGGTGTCGCCGGTGCACCGGTTCGCCGGGCGCCCCGCCGACGGGCCGGCGGACGGCCCGGACGGCGAGACGGTGGAGTCGGTGGAGGTCCGCGGCGGTCTGGGACTGGTCGGCGACCGCTACTACGGCCGCCCGGCGCACCGGGACGCGGCGGTGACCCTGATGTCCGCCGAGAACCTGCCTCTCGACATCAACCCCCACGTCGACCTGCGGCACACCCGCCGCAACGTCCTGCTGCGGGGCGTGGACATCGACTCGTACGTCGGCTCGACGATCGTCCTGGACGGCGCGCACGGTCCCGTCACGTTCGCCGTGAACCGCCCGGCCAGGCCCTGCGCGTGGATGGACGTCGTCATCGGGCCGGGCGCGCAGCGGGCCTTGCGCGGCAAGGGCGGTGTGCGCTGCACGCCATTGTCCGACGGGGTGCTCGCCCTCGGCAGGGCGACGTTCCACGCGATCGACGGCGACGGCGCCGCCGCTCGCTGAACGGCGCCCCGCTCACAGCCCGTCGAGCAGTCCCAGGCGCGCGACGATCCGCTTGCCGACCGGTTCCCGGACGACGGCGAAGTCCTGGGCGACGGCCATGACGATCTCCAGGCCGTGCTGCCCCACCCGCGTCGGATCCGCCCCCCGCGGCACCGGCAGTGCCGGATCGCCGTCCCAGACCGCGATCTCCACGGCGGCGCCCACGATGCGCAGGTGCAGCAGGACCGGCCCGGAGGCGTGGCGCAGTGCGTTGGTGACCAGTTCGCTCACCACGAGCCGCGCCACGTCCAGTGTTCGCGCGGACACCGGCACCCCGTGCTCACGCTGGACGCGCGCGAGGAAATCCCCCGTCAGATGCCGTGCTCCGGCGATACAGCCGTCTTTGCCGTCCAGGGCCACCGTCGTCTCGACAGGTGCCTCGCCGGACCCGGAGGACCGTTCGCCGGGCGGGACTGGTTCCATCCGGACCGCCTTCACTACCCCGTTCATGGCCGCCCGCCTACCCCGGAACCGGCCCCCTATGCCTCAGGCGCACCACTGGCGTCCACGCGGGCGTCATCGGCCGTTTCGACGGCCGATCGCGCCCGCCGACCGGCCGCCCGGCGGCCAGGGCGCACATCCGGACCCGTGCACCCTGACCGCGGTAGAAAGGTGCCCGGTCGGAGAGTGCCCGGTCAGAGGGTGCCCGGCGCGTCCCCCCGCCAGTCGAAGCGGCCGCCGTCGGCCGGGCGGCGCACGTACAGGGCCCGGCCGCCCGGGCCGTAGCGGCCTATCTCCGTCGTCAGGGCGACCTCGGGCAGATCGCCGTCCGGGTGGTCGGTGACGTCCAGCAGCAGGCCGTCGAGCGGCCCGCCCACCAGCTGCGCGTACGCACGGTCCGGGCGGGGGCCCGCGTCGTCGTGGTCGGCGCCGTACACCCGGCCCCGCATGAAGTCAGCCTCGTCCATGACCAGCAGCTTGGCACCCACCACTGACAGCGGCCCCGCACCGGCTCGTGCGGGGCCGACGGTCGCCCTTCGGCCAAGGCGGTGGCGCGAAGACGTCGGACACGGGCAGGTCGTCACCCGGCGGGTATCAGCCCCTTACACGTCGTGCTGTACGGGGTGGGGGGTGCCGGCCCTGGGGGGACGCGAACGCGCGGGGCAGCGGACGCCGGCGGGCGAGCCGGTGCGCGGGTCGGAGGGCGAGTCGCCGCGCGCCCGGCGCCGCCGGGTCGTGCGCGAGCTTCGGGCCGCCGGCCGCGACGGGCCCGGGCTGCGCGAGGTACTGCCCGGTCTGGCCGTCCTGGTCGTCCTCGTGTGCGGTGCGACCGCGGGCCTCGCGGCGGCGGGACGCGCCGTCGGCGTGTGGGTTCCCGGGGTCGCCCTCGCGGCGGTGGCCGTCGCCGGCGTCGTCGTGCGCCGTCGCACCCGGCGGCCGACCCGGCGGCGCCGGGGCTACTACAGCGCCGAGGAGCTGGCGGAGCTGGACATGCCCGGGCTGGTGCTCGCCGTGGCCCGCATGCTGCGGCGGGACGGGTGGCGGGTGACTCCGCCTCGCGTGCACAGCGTTCCCCACCTGGCCGCGCGGGACGGGCGGGGGCGGCTGCTCGACGTGGCGTTCCGGCCGGTGGCCGAGCCGTTGCCGGACGAGGAGGCGGCCTGCTCCTGCCGATCACGGGCGCGGTCCGGGCCCCGGACGCGGCTCGTCGTCCACCGCGGCTCGTTCACGCACCGGGACGAGGTCTGGGCCGCGCGCCAGGGGCGCACCCACCTGATCGACGGGGCCCGTCTCCGGTTGTGGGCGCGCGGGACGCCGCTGGCGGAGATCGCCGCCGTCGGGCGTCCCGCGCCGCGCCGCCTCTGACGGCGGCGGGCCGTCCGTCCGAGCCGGACCACCGCCCGTCCCGGGCTTCGAGGGCTCCGTGGGTGGGTCGTCGAGCCCGTGACCGCACAGCCGGCCGGCCGCCCCCGGTCCAGCGAGCCCGACCGCGGCCGGCGTGCCTGTCCCGGTTCCCGGTCGATCGCCCAGGCGTCCGCCACCGGGCCGACGCACCCGAGACTGTCGGGGTTGAGCGGCGCGGGAGGCGCACGGCTCTGACCCGTTCGAGTGGTCGTCCTCCGCGTGCCGTCGTAGCGTCGGTACAGCACCGAGGTCGCAGACAGGCGGGCGGGAGCTGACATGCGCGGACACACCACGAGGACGGCGGCCCTGCTCTGTGCCGCACTGGGACTCACCGCGGCGATCGGTACGGCCTCGGCCGCGCCGCCGGCGTCACCGCCGGGGACGGAGCGGACCGCCGCGCGGCAGTCGGCGGCTCCCGTCCTGGTCGACTGCTTCTGGCGCCCGGAGGTGCGGCCCGACGAGTTCATCCTGGCCTGCGGTGACGGCAACAGCCGTCTCACCTCGCTGAAGTGGGACCACTGGCGCGCGGACTCGGCGAGGGCGACCGGGATCAACCTCGTCAACGACTGCAAGCCGTACTGCGCCGTGGGCACCTTCCGCTCGTACCAGGTCGTCGTACGGCTCGACGAGCCGCAGGCCTGGGAGAAGGACCCGCAGGTGCAGCGCTACGGCCGGATCAGCCTGGAGTACCCGGCGGAGCGGCCGGAACAGTTCGAGAAGGTCGAGAGCTACCCGCTGTGGGACTGAGCCGCGAGGCGGTGCGGGCGGGCGTGGCACCGGTCAGTCCATCAGTCCCGCGGCGGTCGTCGCGCCCAGCTCCCAGCAGGCCTCCAGGTCCGCCTTGCCGGGTTCACCGGTGACGCGCACGGGTTCGGCGGCGCGCCGCCAGCCCAGGCCCGTGGTGATGGCCTCGATGCCGCGGACCGCGCCGGTGACGTCGTTGCCGCCGTGCACGTAGTAGCCGAAGGGGCGGCCGCGGGTGGTGTCGAGGCAGGGGTAGTAGACCTGGTCGAAGAAGTGCTTGAGGGCGCCGGACATGTAGCCGAGGTTGGCAGGTGTGCCCAGCAGGTAGCCGTCGGCGGCCAGGACGTCGGAGGCCGTGGCGGCGAGGGCGGCCCGGCGGACCACGCGGACCCCTTCGATCTCGGGGTGCGTCGCGCCGGAGACGACGGCTTCGAACATCGCCTGGCAGTTCGGCGAGGGCGTGTGATGGACGATGAGCAAGGTGGCCACGGCACCGAACCCTGCCCGCTCACCGGTCCTGCCGCAAGCGGCGCTTTCGCACCCGTACGGCGTGGCGCGCACCGGCCGCCCGGGCGCCGCCGCGCTCACAGCTCCGCTTCAGGTCCGTCGTGGAGCGTGGGGCCATGCACGGACACAGACCACGTACTCCCGGAGCCGAGCGCACCAGGCGCTGGTTCCTGAACAAGGCGCTGCTCGCCGGCGGTGTCGCCGCGGTGGCGACGATGACCGGCTGCTCCTCGGACTCCTCCGGTAACGCGGCCTCCGCCTCGGGCGCTCCGAGCGGCATGCCGTCGGGCGGTCCCGGCGGCATGGGGCCGGGCGCGAGCGAGGTGAAGTACGCCGACTTCGTGGGCGTCACCACCGACGGCAAGGTCGTCGAGGACCTGTACTCGGTCCACTCCACCGGCGTCTCCACGGACGCGGTGGTCAAGGCCGCGCAGGCCTTCCTCGACGGCCTGTCGGCGACGCAGCGGCGGGCCACCCTGTTCGACGTGCAGGCCGACGAATGGCTGGCCTGGAGCAACGTCGACGGGTACGAGCGCGAGGGCGTCCGCATGGGCGACCTGAGCGAGAAGCAGCGCGACCTCGGGTACGCGCTGCTGGGGGCGGCCCTGTCGGCGGACGGTCTCACCCAGACCCGCAACATCATGAAGCTCAACGCGTTCCTGGGCGACTACAGCGGCGGCGGCAAGGAGACCCTCACCGAGGGACACTACTTCTTCACCGTGATGGGCACGCCGTCGACGAGTCAGCCCTGGGGCTTCCAGTACGAGGGCCACCACGTCGCCATCAACTACTTCGTCCTGGGCGACCAGGTCGTGATGACGCCGACCTTCATGGGCTCCGAACCGACCTCGGCCACCTACCAGGGCGAGAAGATCACCCTGTTCCGGAAGGAGACCGCGGCCGGCCTGGCCCTGATCCGCGCCCTGACCGACGAGCAGCGCGGCAAGGCCGTCTCCACGACCGAGCAGAAGGCGGGCGACAACTTCAAGGCCGGGGCCGGAAAGGACAACCTCCGGCTCGCCTACCAGGGACTGCCCGGATCCGGCCTCACGGACGCCCAGCGCGCGAAACTCCTCGAACTGGTCGGCGTGTACGTCGGTTACATGGCCGAGGGGCACGCCGCGGTGAAGCTGAAGGAGGTGGAGGAGCACCTCGACGACACGTACTTCTCCTGGCTCGGCGAGACCGACGACGACTCCGCCTTCTACTACCGGGTGCACAGCCCGGTCGTGCTCATCGAGTACGACGCTCAGGCCCCGCTCGCCTACGGCACGGAGAACGGCGGCGGCATGGGCGGCCCGGGCGGAACGCCGACGCAGCAGCACATCCACACCGTCGTCCGCACGCCCAACGGCGGCGACTACGGGGTGGACCTGCTGAAGCTCCACCTGGAGAACGACCACTGAACCGCAGAGCGGTCCCGCCGACGGCGGGGCCCGGACACCGGGACCGTCCCACGGTGTCCGGGCCCTCCGGGACAGGCGCGTGTCAGCCGCCGCTCAGACGCGCGCGCAGCAGGTCCTTGCCCAGTTCGGCGCCCTTGCGGCTGTCCGCCTGAGCCTTGCGGAACAGATCCGCGACCTCGGTGTCCTTGGCGCGTTCGGCGTCCTGGATGTAGGTCTCCAGCCGCAGCGCGTTGTTCAGACACGCCTCGACGTACCAGATGAGGTTGTAGTCCTTGTCCCGGGTACCGGTCACGTCGCCGGTTTCCGTGCCAGTGGCCATGCGGGCCTCCTCCCAGCGTGATCTTCGACGTTGGTGGCTCGGTCGCCGGGTACCCACCGCGCCCGGGGGCACACCGGCCGCGCGCGCCCGCCGCCCGAACGGGGGCGCGGGACTCGAACGAACCACACCGAAACGCCAGGGTCCGCCACCCCTTCCGCCACATAGAAATATCTACCAGCATGCATCTGCCGAGTCGGCGTGCGGCCGGCGTCGGCCCGTGCCCGGCATCCCACGTGTCCGCGCGCGGGGTATGGGCGGATCACCTACGGAGCCTTGATGAGCGATGTGATGTGGGGGCGGGGCGTGGAGTGGCTCGCCGCCGCCGCGAAGGACCCACGGGTCTGCAAGCGGAACTGGGACCAGGGCAGCGGGATCGTGCTGCTGGAGGCGGGGCGGTACTGGGACGTGCTGAGCGTGCCGGACCGTCTGGGCCTGCTCACCCTGGACCTGCTGTGGCAGCCGTCGCTGCCCGTGCCGGGGCCGACACTGGTGGACACCGCGGCCCACCGGGTGGGCTTCTTCCTGCCGCCCGAACGGGGCAGCCGGTGGATCGGCGCCGGGCTGCGGCACGCGGGCCGCGGATCCTGGGTGGCCGTGCCCCCGCCGTACCGTCCGGCCCGGTTCCTGGAGTGGCTGGTGCCGCCGGACGGGACCGGTGCGCTGCACGCGCCCGGACGGCTGGAACTGGCGTTACGTCAGGCGAACGGCACGCTCGCCGTCCTGGCCCCGCAGGGCGGCGGGTAGTCCGTCACGGGCCGGGGCACAGCAGCCTCCGGTCCGCCCGTCGACCCTGTGATCACCTTCACGCCGACCGGTTTTCGGCACCGCTCAACTCCCTTACCTCGGGCGGCAATTCAGACAGTCGGCGCAGAAGCGAAGAGATATCGAGCACTTTCGGAGCGAAGTCTCACTCGACCGTGCGAGATCGACCGATGACGGTGTGTACTGTGCTGCGGGCGTCCGGTCCGCGGACCCGGACCCACCCCTGTCCTCGCGCCATCGAACGCCGACCCCTTCTGGAACCGAATCGATGATCGAATTACCGGACCTGGTGGCCGGTGGCCTCGCCGCCGGAACACTGTCCGCGCTCGCCCTCGGCGGCGGGCTGCTGCGGTTACGACGGCAACAGACCCGGCAGCGTGCGGAGATCACCGCGCTGCGCACCCAACTGGAGGGCTCGTCGAGGGCGTTCACGGCGGAGGTCGACCATCTCGCGGCCCGCCGGGTGCCCGCCGCCGCCCGCCAGGTCGCCCATCCCCACCTGGCCGTGCCCGGCCCGCTCCAGCCGCTGACCTTCGGAACGCCACTGGGCATCGCCCTGGAGAACGTGCTCCTGGCGGTGCGGTCCGAGGTGGCCGAGCAGCGCACCCGGGTCGACGCCGCCGCGCAGGCCGGGATGCGCGGCGCCACCCGCGAGATCCAGGCCGCCCTCTACCGGCTCCAGGACGCCCTGCGCGGTCTGCAACAGCGCTACGACGACCCGGAGTTGACGCAGACCCTCTTCCAGCTCGACCACGAGAACGAGCAGTCGCTGCGCCGCGCCCAGGTCGCCGCGGTGGTCTGCGGGGCCTGGGTGGGACTGGCGCGCGAGGAGTCCCACCTGGTCGACGCGGTCACAGGCGGTCAGGCACGGCTCGCGGGCTACCACCGCGTCCAGGTCCACAACCATCTGGAGCCCGGCACGGCCCTGGTCTCGCACGCCGTGGAGCCCGTCGCCATCATCGTCGCCGAACTCCTGGACAACGCGCTGCGGCACTCCGCACCGGACACCGACGTCGTGGTGAGCCTGGAGCACGTCCACCACGGCGTGTGCGTGACCATCGACGACGCCGGCCTCGGCATGACCCAGGACGAACGCGACCGCGCCCAGCGCCTGGTGGCCGGCACCGCCCCCATCCTGCTGACCGACCTCGGCGACCCGCCCCGCATGGGACTGGCCGCGATCGGCCGGCTCACCCGGCAGTTCGACCTGGGCGTCGACGTCTCCTCGGCCTCCCCCTACGGCGGTGTGCGGGCGGTCCTGCGGGTCGACAGCCACCTCCTCAGCCACCTGGACCCGGCGGACCGGCCACCGGCGCCCAGCGCCCCGCGCACGACCCGCAGAACATCCACGGCCTCCACGACAGCACCAGCCTCCCCAGCCCCACCGGCGGCACCGGCAGCACCGGCCGCCTCCCAAGCCTACGGCACGGAGGAGACGGCCCCGGACACCCCACGGCACCACACGCCCCGTGACGCCGACGGGCTGCCGCAGCGCCGCCGCCGCACCCGGGCCGCCGCCGCGCCGGAGCGCTCCGCGCCGCGCCCGCCGGCGCGGAGCCCGGAGGAGGCCGCGGCCGCGCTGGGCGCGCTGCAGTCCGGCACCGCGGCGGCCCGCTCCGGCGCCGGAACCGCAGGCGAGGGTCCCTCGCCGGCGGCCCACGACACCGACCACACCGACGAAGGGGGAGCGGCCCGATGACCAGCCGCAACACAGGCGACACGGCATGGGTGCTGGAACCGATCCTGCAGGTGCCGCATGTGGTGGCCGCCGTCATGCTGACCCGGGACGGGCTCGTGACGGGGTACACCGACGCGCTGTCGCAGCCGTCGGCCGAGCGGGTGGCCGCCATCACCAGCACCGTGCAGGGTGCCTGCCGGACCGCGGCGGCCGCGTTCGCCGACCGGGACCGGGCGGAGGTGCGCCAGGTCGTCATCGAGTCGGACCACGGCTACGTGCTGATCGTGCCGACGGACCACGGCACCTGTGTGGCCGCCTACGGGGACGGCGAGGTGCGCCTGGACCTGCTGGCGCACCGGGTGCACTCCCAGGTGGCGCGGCTCGGCGAGAAGGCCATGGCGGCCGCGCCCCGAGGAGCCGACGACACCGCTCCCGCATGAGCGGCCGCCCCGTCGGCCGCCCCCTCGTTCCCGCGTACCTGTCCACCGGTGGGGCGGCCCGGCCCAGCCGTCCGCACCTGGAGCGGCTGTCGGTGCTCACCCGCAGTGACGCACCCGCGCCGCCCGGGCTGCCCGCCGCCGAACTCGCCCTGCTGGACGCCCTGGAGGGCGGCTCCCTCACGGTGGTGGAGGCGGCGGCGCTGCTCCGGCTGCCGGTCTCCGCGGTGCGCGTCCTGGCGGCCCGCCTCGCCGACCGGGACCTGGTCCTCACCCGCGCGCCGATCCCGCCCGCCGAACGGTTCGACCCCGACCTGCTGAAGAGAGTGGCCGATGGCCTCCGCGCCCTCAAGCACGCCTAGCGTCGGCGCACCCGACGCGATCCACCTGCCCGACACCGCGCGCGACCTGGTGAAGATCCTGGTCGCCGGGCCGTTCGGGGTGGGCAAGACGACCCTGATCGACTCCGTGTCGGAGATCCGGCCGCTGCACACCGAGGAGCACCTCAGCGAGGCGTCCGCCCGGGTGGACGACCTGGCCGGGGTGCGGGAGAAGGAGACGACGACCGTCGCGATCGACTTCGGCCGGATCAGCCTGCCCGGCGGGGTGGTCCTGTACCTGTTCGGCACGCCCGGCCAGGAACGGTTCCGGTCCCTGTGGGACGACATCGCCTACGGGGCGCTCGGTGCGCTCGTCCTGGTCGACAGCCGCCGGCTGGACGCGTCGTTCGACGTACTGGGTCTGGTGGAGGAGAGCGGGCTGCCGTACGCGGTCGCCCTCAACGCCTTCCCGGACGCGCCGCGCCACCACGGCGAGGAGCGGTTGCGGCGCGCCCTGGACCTGGAGCCGGGCACGCCCATGGTGACGTGTGACGCGCGGGACGCGGACTCCTCGATCGACGCGCTGCTCGCGCTGGTCGACCATCTGATCGACGGTGACGCCGTGGAGGCCCGGTGACGACCTATCCCGCGGACCAGGAAGACTTCACGCGGTCGGCGCCCGTGCGGCTGTGGGAGGACGGCTTCGCGCCCGACCCGCACCGCTACTACGCGGCCCTGCGCGCCCAGGGCCCCATCGGATGGGCCGAGTTGGCGCCCGGGGTGCCGGCGTACGTGGTCACGGACCGGCGGGCCGCGCTGGACGTGCTGCACGACACGGAGACGTTCTCGCACGACCCGCGCGCTTGGGAGGAGACGGTCCCCGCCGACTCGCCGGTGCTCGGCATGATGCGGTGGCGGCCCAACGCCCTGTTCGCCGACGGGGCCGCCCACGTCCGCTACCGCGCCACCCTGATCGACGTGTTCGGCCTGGTGGAGCCCCACGACCTGCGGGCGCGTGTGCACCGGGCGGTGCGGCTGCTGGCGGGCCGGATCGGGCCGCGCGGCGAGGCCGACCTGGTCGGCGACTTCTCCCGGCCGCTGATGGCGCTGGTCCTCAACGACCTGTTCGGGCTGCCGGACCGTCAGGGGGACCGGCTCAACGAGGGCCTGGGCAAGATGATGGAGGGCGGCGTCCAGGCCGCGGAAGGCGAGGCGCAGTACGCCCAGTACGTCCTGGAGCTGATCGCGGCCAAGGTCGAGCGGCCCGGCGAGGACCTGCCCAGCCGGCTCCTCGACCATCCGGCCGGGCTGACCCGCGAGGAGGTCACCTGGCAGGTGTTCCTCACCCTGGGCGCCGGGTACGAGCCGACCGCGAACCTGCTGTCCAACACCCTGTCCCGGGTTCTGGGCAACCCGGCCTACTACTCCACCCTGACCAGCGGGGCCCGCCCGGTCATGGACGCGGTGGTGGAGGTGCTGCACCACGAGACGCCGCTGGCCAACTACGGCATCTACTACGCCCGCAGGCCGGTGGCCTTCCACGGAGTGTGGCTGCGGGACAGGGTGCCCGTGGTGGTGTCCTACGGGGCGCTCGGCGTCCCCCGTGGCCCGCACGGCGCGCCCGACGCCGGGCGGGAGGCCCCCGAGGTGCGGCACCCGAACGACGCCTCGCATCTGTCGTGGGGCGCGGGCCCGCACGCGTGCCCGGTCAAGCAGCACACGCTGCTGCTGGTCACCGAGGCGATCGAGCGGCTCACCCAGTGGCTGCCGGACCTGGAACCGGTCCTGCCCCGCGAGCGGCTGACCTGGCGGCCGGGCCCGTTCCACCGCTCGCTGACCGCTCTGCCCGTCCGTTTCAGCCCCCGCTCCCCCGACCAGCCAGGAGTCAAGCCGTGACCGTGACCGACCGCATCGACCGCTTCGTCCTCGACCCGTTCGGATCCGACATCCCGGCCGAGAGCGCCCGGCTGCGCGCCCTCGGCCCGATCGTGCCCGTGGCGTTACCCGGGGGCATCCCGGCGTGGGCGCCCACCGGCTACGACACCCTCAAGGAGCTGATCCTCGACCCGCGGGTCAGCAAGGACCCGCGCCGGCACTGGCGGTTGTGGCCCGAGATCGGCGAGCACCCCTCCTGGGGCTGGATCCTGGGCTGGGTCGGCGTGGTCAACATGCTCTCCACGTACGGCGCCGACCACGCGCGGCTGCGCAAGCTGGTGGCGCCGAGCTTCACCCACCGGCGCACCGAGGCGCTGCGGGAGCGGGTGGAGGCGATCACGGCGGAGCTGCTGGACGCGCTCGACGCCGCGGGTGCGGACGGCGGTGTGGTGGACCTGAAGGCGGGGTTCGCGCATCCGCTGCCGATGCGGATCATCTGCGAACTGTTCGGAGTGCCGGAGGAGTTGCGGGGCGCCACCGCCCGGCTGATCGCGGCGATCATGGACACCTCCGACCCGAGCCCAGAGCACGCCGCGTTCGTGCAGGAGCAGATCGGCACGGTGCTGGGCGGGCTCATCGCGCACAAGGTGGAGCGCCCGGGCGACGACATGACGACCGAGCTGATCCGGGTGCGTGACGAGGACGGTGACCGGCTCAGCGGCGAGGAGCTGCTGTACACGCTGCTGCTGGTGATCGGCGCCGGGTTCGAGACGACCGTCAACCTCATCGGGAACGCGGTGGTGGCCCTGCTGGACCGGCCGGAGCAGCTGGCGGCCGTGCGGCGCGGGGAGATCGGCTGGGAGGCGGTGGTGGACGAGACGCTGCGGGTGCACCCGTCGATCGCCTCCCTGCCGCTGCGGTTCGCGGTCGGGGACCTGACGGTGGGCGACGTGACGATCCCGGCGGGGGACGCCATCATCACGACGTACGCGGCGGCGGGTCTGGATCCGGCGCACTACGGGCCGGACGCGGACGTGTTCGACGCGGCCCGCGGGGCGGACGACCATCTGGCGTTCGGGATCGGTGTGCACCGGTGCATCGGGGCTCCGCTGGCGCGGATGGAGGCGCTGACGGCGCTGCCCGCCCTGTTCGGCCGGTTCCCGGACCTGCGGCTGGACACGGCCGCGGAGGAGTTGCGGCAGGTGCCGTCGTTCATCGCCTTCGGCTGGCGGGAGATACCGGTCCGGACGCGGGCCTGAACGGCCGCGGGAGCCCGACCGGTCCCCCGTTCCGGTCGTGCCCCCGCGATGCGTCGAACCTACGTGCCGGGCGCACGGCTTGGGAATCGTGCCGGTGCCCGCTCACGGGGCCGGAGGACTCACCTGTGCACAGGTGAGTCCGGAAGGCCCGATTCCGTCACGGGGAGATCAGGTCGTCGGAGGTCACCGGTCGTCAGATGGGCGAGGACGACCTCGTAGAGGTCACTGCCCGCGGCGAGGAGCTGGCGTTCGAGGACGGGCTCGGCGCTGCGGACGTGTTCGCGCACGGTCTGGGCGTGCACGCCGAGCAGGTGGGCGGCGCGTTCGGAGTTGCCGCCGGCGGCGATCCAGGTGCGCAGGGTACGGCGCAGGTCGCGGCTGCCGAGGTCCAGACGGGCGAGCAGGTCGTGTGCCCAGGCGCGCAGCGCGGGACCGTCGAGCACGTCGTCGAGGCGGTCGGGGGCCGTGGCGGCGCCGGGGTAGCACTCGGCGATGCCGACCTGGGCGTTGAGTGCGAGGTGGACGGTGGCGCGGACGGTGAGGTCGGAGAAGTCCGTGCCGAGGAGGGTCTCGACGCGTTCCATGCGGGCGCGCACGGTGTTGCGGCTGACGCCGAGGACCTTGGCCGCGGCGACGGCCGTGAACTCCAGGCCGAGCCGCGTGGTGGCGAGGAGTTCGGCGCGGGTGTGGTGCGGGAGCGTGTCGAGGGGGCGCAGCAGACGGGTCGTCCAGGCCCGCAGGACGGCGGGGTCCATCAGGCGTTCGGGGTGGGTGCGTTCGGCGTAGACGGCCGTCTTGTCGGGGCGGAAGCGGGCGACGGCGAGGGCGCTCACGGCCTGCCCGTAGGCGGTGGCGGTGTGGGCGAGGCTCTGCGGGGCGCTGCCGCCGAGGAAGGTGTCGGGCTGCCGGTCGCACAGGCCGCGCAGTTCCCTGCCGGCGGTGTCGTGCGGGGTGACGACGATGACGTGGGCGTCCATGGCGGGGCAGCGGACGACCAGGGCGTGGTCGCGGGTGGCGGTCAGGCAGGCCTCGGCGAGGCGGTCGCGGTCCTCGGGGGTGCTCTCGGCGACGTACACGCAGGCGGTGTCGGTGTCGAGGAGGCCGGGCCACAGGCCGGCGGCGACCCGGCGGGCGGCGATGGTGTCCTCGACCATGAGCAGTTGGAGGATGGCCAGGCGCAGGTCGGAGGTGGCGCGGGCGAGGCGGTCCCCGGTGGCGGTGGTGCGCTCGGCGCGCAGCAGGAGTTCGAGGGCGGCCGCGGTGTGGGTGACGACCTCGGAGGCGCGCCGGTCGAAGGGGGCCGTGCGGGAGACGGTGAGGACCCCGGCCCCGGCGGGCGGCGGGAGTTCGACGCGGAGCAGCCGCACGTGGCGGCCGCCGCCCTCCCAGGCGGCCGAGGCGATGCGTCCGGTGACGATGTCGGCCGCCAGGTCCTCTTCGAGGGGGGTGGACGCTCCGGCGAGCGGGGCGCCGGTTCCGTCGCGCAGGGAGACGGTGGCGTCGACGGTGGCGCCGAGCCACTGGACGACCTTGCGGATGTCGCGTCCGGTGGGGCGCAGGTGGTCGAGGAGTTCCTGCGCCCACGACGGCTCGGCGCCGTCCGTCACCCGTGTGTGACGGTTCTCGTCGTCCCGGCCGGCCATGTCGTCGCTCTCCTCGTCCCTCGCGGCCCCGGTCGGGCCGAACCAGTCATATCGGTCGGGGACGTTACCTCACGCGGGCGGCGGGGGCGTCTGTGCTCCGCCCGCTGGGCGTCCGTGCTCCGCCCGCGGGGGCGGGCGGAGCGGCGGAGTCAGTCGGTCGGGGTGGTCCTGCGGATGCCGACGGCGGCGAGGACGGCCCCCGCGACGCACAGCAGGCCGGTCACCACGGCGGCCGCGTGCAGGCCGTTCATGAAGGCCTGGCCGCTGCCCTCCACGACGGCCGCCCTCAGCGGCCCGGGCATGCTGCCGGAGACGGGCGCGACGCCCATGGCGACCGCGTCCTCGGCCTTCCGGAGCCCGGCCGCCGCGGCAGCCGGGACACCCGCGCGGACGAGTTCGTCGCCGAGGGTGGAGCCGACCTCGGCACTGATCACGGAGACCAGGACGGAGGTACCGAGGGCGCCGCCGATCTGCAGCGTGGTGGCCTGCAGTCCGCCGGCCACGCCGCCGTCCCTGACCGGGGCGTTGCCGACGATGGCGTCGGAGGAGGCCGCCAGCACCATGCCGACGCCCAGGCCGAGCGCGACGAACGGCGGCCACATGGTGGCGTAGGAGGAGTCGGTGGACCAGGTGAGCATGCCGAAGCAGGCCGCGCCCTGCAGGACCATGCCCAGCGGCATGCAGAGGCGCGCGCCGAACCGGCCGGTGAGGGCCGCGCCGAGCGGCGAGGCGACGAGCGAGGCGAGGCTGAGCGGGAGGGTGCGGACGCCGGCCTCGACGGGCGAGTAACCGCGCACGTTCTGCAGGTAGAGCATGATGAAGAAGATCGCGCCGAGCATCACGAAGAAGTTGAGCGCGGTGACCAGCGCGCCGACGGTCAGCGTACGGCTGCGGAACAGGCGCATCGGCAGCAGCGGGTGCTCGACGCGGGACTCGTACCAGCCGAAGACGGCGAGGACGGCGAGGCCGGCCAGGAGGGCGGCCCAGGTGCCGCCCGAGGTCCAGCCCCACGTCTCGCCCTTCACGACGCCGAAGACGAGGCTGAGCAGACCGGCCGCGAGCAGGACGACGCCGGGGACGTCGAAGCGGTGGTGTCCGGTGGAGTTCCTCGACTGCGGGAGGACGACGGCGCTGAAGGCGAACGCGACGACACCGATGGGGAGGTTGATGTAGAACACCGACTCCCAGGTGACGTGCTCGACGAGCAGACCGCCGACGATCGGGCCGAGCGCGGTGGAGACGGCGGAGACCATGGCCCAGATGCCGACCGCCATGCCGAACCTCTTCGGCGGGAAGACCGCGCGCAGCAGGCCCAGGGTGTTGGGCATCAGCAGCCCGCCGAAGACGCCCTGCAGGGCCCTGAAGACGATCACGCCGGTGACGGAGCCCGACAGGCCGATGGCGACCGAGGAGAACGCGAAGCCGGCGACGCCGGCCAGGTAGAAGGTGCGCCGGCCGAAGCGGTCGCCGAGCTTGCCGCCCAGGATCAGGGTGGCGGCGAGGGCGAGCAGATAGGAGTTGGTCACCCACTGCAGGTCGGCGGTGGAGGCGTTCAGGTCGCGCCCGATCTCCGGGTTGGCGATGGCGACGACGGACGCGTCGAGCTGCACCATGAACAGGCCGAAGGCGACCGCGCAGAGGGTGAGCCAGGGGTTCGTACGGAAACGGCCGGGGGCCGGGGCCTGCTCCGCGCTGTGCGCGGGCACGCCGGAGTGATCCACGGTCGTGGACGGCATGGAGAAACCTTGTCTGTGTGAACGACTCGACGGACCGGTCCGACACACGGGGTCGGGAAAGCGGTTCGGCGAGGCGGGAGAAGAGGGGGAGAAACGGCGGCGCACGGGACGAACGGCCCCTCGTGGCGCACGGCCGGTGGACGTGAGCGCGCCGGTGCCTGGTCGTCAGTGCGCGGCGGCGTGCAGGTGACGCGAGAGCGACGTGAGCGCGCCCAGCGCGGAGCCGAGGGCGTCCATCTCGCCGTCGGTGAGGGAGAGCAGCGCCTCGTTGAGGAAGGCGGTCTCGAGGTCGCGGACCTCGCCGAGACGCCGGCGCGCGGTGGCCGTCAGGTACAGGTGGGCGACGCGCTTGTCGGTGCTGTCCTGGCGGCGCTCCAGCTCCCCCCGTTCGGTGAGCTGGGAGACGAGGGCGCTGACGTTGTTGGGCTTCATCAGCAGGGCCTCGGCGGCCTCGCGGACGGTGGTGCCCTCCTGCTGCGCGACGAACCTCAGCAGCAGGAGCTGTCCCTCGGGCGGCTTGGGGTGGGGGTAGGCCGACGCGACCCGGCGGTCCAGGGCCCGGTGCAGCGCGGGGAGGCAGACCGCGAGCGCGGAGGCCACGCGGTCGGCGTCCCGGGAGGGCGCGCTGGTGTCGGACATGACCTGCAGCATAGGTATGGAGACATACCTATGTCAAAGGAGGTGAGCGAGCCCACACCGTTCGTGACCGGCTGTCCCAAGAGCCCCGTACCGTACGATGTGGGCGTCCAGCCGGGACGCGACCTCGCAGGTCAGCGGCCCCTTCGCAGTCGACCGGAAGAGCGCCTGCCGTGGCCAACCTACGCGCCGCACAGAAGGAGATGACCCGCCGGCTGCTGCTGTCGACGGCAGTGGGGCTGTTCGAGGCACGGGGTTACGCGGGGACGACGGTCGACGACATCGCCAAGGCCGCGGGCACCACACGGGTCACGTTCTACGCCTACTTCCCGTCACGGGCGGCGTTGATGAAAGCGCTGGTCGCCGAGGCCGACGCGCTGCTGGAGCACGGCACGGAGTCGGCGGGCGCCGGAGCACGGGATCTCGCGGCGGTGGTGCGCGAGGGCCGCCGGGAAGGCTTCGAGGCCTGGCTGCGGGACAGCTCACGCCAGTGGCCCCGGCTGCGCCCGTACGTCCTGGCCGCGCACGAGGCGGCCGTGGTGGAGCCGGAGCTGCGCGACCTGGTCGACCACTGGTTCGACGCGGTCGTGGCCGACATCGTGACCGGCCTGGAGCAGGCCGGGCGTTTCGACCCGGCCTCCCGGCGCCTGCGCGGCTTCCTGGCACTGACCCAGCTCGACCAGCTCTCGCGACGCTGGATGCGTCACGGGTGGGAGACGGACCCCGTGACGGCCCTGGGACTGCTCGCCGACAGTTGGGCGCACCTCCTGGGGGAAACCGGGGGCACGAACCCCGCCGAGCCGGAGGAACCCTGACCGCACCCGCCGCGCCGCCGCCCTCCCCGTCGGGCCTGCCGCGACACCGCCCTCGCCCCGCCGGGCCTGCCGCGTCGCCAAACCCCCCGCCCCCTCGCCCCCACCGCCTCGCCGACCCTCGCCCCGCCGGGCCTGCCCCGCCACCGACCCCGCCCCGTCGGGCCTGCCGCGTCGCCGAACTCCCCGCCCCCTCGCCCCACCGCCTCGCCGACCCTCGCCCCGCCACCGGCCTGCTCTTTCACACCTGCCGCGTCGCCAACCTCCCCGCCCCCTCGCGCCCACCACGCCGTCGACCTCGCCCCGTTCGGCTGCCCCGCCGCCGGCCCCGCCCCGTCGGCTGCCGCGCCGCCCGGCCCCGCTCCCCCACATATGCCGCGTCGCCAACCTCCCCGCCCCCTCGCGCCCGGCGCGCCGCCGACCCCCGCCCCCTCGCGCCCGCCGCGCCACCAACCCCGCGCCGCAGACCCCGACCCGCCGCGTCGCCGACCTCACCCCGTCGCGCCCGCCGCGCCACCAACCCCGCGCCACCAATCTCGCGCCGCCGCCCCGCCGGCCCCTCCCCCGTCGCGCCACCGGCCCCGCCCCATCGCTCCTTCCGCACGGCCGGCCTACGGGCCTGTGCCGCGCGCCCCCGCGCCACGGCATAAGCTCGGCGGATGGCGAAGTACTACGACGTGCACCCCGAGAACCCCCAGCCGCGCACCATCGCCCAGGTCGCGGCCGCCATCCGGGACGACGCACTCATCGCATACCCGACGGACTCCTGCTACGCGCTGGGCTGCCGGATCGGCAGCCGGGACGGCGTCGACCGGATCCGGTCCATCCGGGAGCTGGATTCCCGGCACCACTTCACCCTCGTCTGCCAGGACTTCGCGCAGCTCGGGCAGTTCGTGCGGGTGGACAACGACGTGTTCCGCGCGATCAAGGCGTCGACGCCCGGCAGCTACACCTTCATCCTCCCGGCGACGAGGGAGGTGCCGCGCATGCTCCAGCACCCGAAGAAGAAGACGGTGGGCGTGCGCATCCCGGACCACGTCGTCACCCAGGCCCTGCTCGCCGAACTCGGTGAACCGCTGCTGTCCAGCACCCTGTTGCTGCCCGGCGAGGAGGAGCCGATGACCCAGGGCTGGGAGATCAAGGACCGGCTCGACCACGCGGTGGACGGGGTGCTCGACTCCGGGGACTGCGGGACCGAGCCGACGACGGTCGTCGACTTCTCGGGCGGCGAGGCGGAGATCGTGCGGCACGGGGCGGGCGACCCCTCCCGCTTCGAGTAGAGGGACGGTCGCCTCGCGTAGAAGGACGGGGCCTCGGGTAAAGGGACGGTTTCGCGGGGCGGGGCGCCTCCCGGCCGGTTGGATGGTGCATGCAACGATGGCCGCGGCCGGCCCGGCCCCGCCGGGCGGGCCCCGCTGCTCGCCCCGTGAACCGCAGAGAGGCACCCCCATGACGTCCGTACAGGGAACCGCCGTGGACGTCCCCACCGAGGACGGTGTCGCGGACGCCTATCTCGCTCGTCCCGGCGACGGGTCACCCCGTCCCGGTGTGCTGCTGTACCAGGACGCCTTCGGGTTGCGTCCGCATCTGCGGGCGATGGCCGACCGGCTCGCCGGGGCCGGCTACACGGTGCTGGTGCCCAACGTGTTCTACCGTCACGGGCGCGCGCCGGTCGTGGAGCTGCCGGAGTTCATCGATCCCTCCGCGCGCCCGCGCATCTTCGAGAAGCTGCGCCCGGTCATGCGGTCCCTGACCGACGACCTGGCCATGCGGGACGCCGGGGCCTTTCTGCGCCGGCTGGACGAGAGTCCGCTCGTCGCGGACGGCCCGGTCGCGATCACCGGTTACTGCATGGGAGCCCGGCTCGCCCTGCTGACCGCGGGCGCCCACCCGGACCGGGTCGCGGCGGTGGGCGGCTTCCACGGCGGGCAGCTCGCGACGGACGCGCCGGACAGCCCGCACCTGGTGGCCGACCGCATCAGGGCCGAGCTGTACTTCGGCCACGCGGACGACGACCCGTCCCTGCCGCCCCAGCAGATCGAGCGCCTGGAGGAGGCGCTGACCGCGGCCGGCGTCCGCCACCGCTGCGAGGTCTACGAGGGCGCCCACCACGGCTTCACCCAGGCCGACACCGCCGCGTACCACGAGGGAGCCGCGGAGCGGCACTGGGCGGCGCTGCTGGATCTGCTGAAGCGCACCTTCTGACAGCGACCCGGGGCGCCCGCGGCGAGCCCGCCGCGGGCGTTTTCCTTGCCACAGTTATTGACATGCCCACACCTCGATGCCACTTTGAGAGCGCTCTCAACAAGGTACGGACCAACCCCACAGGCCTACCAGCACGGAGGTGGAGAGTGCTCCGCACACTCAGGTCCCGACTGGCGGCAGCGGCGGGAGCCGCGGCTCTGGTCGGCACGCTGCTCACCCTTGGACCCCCGGCCCAGGCCGCGGTCCCCGACACCATCCCACTGAAGATCACCAACAACTCGGGCCGCGGCGAGCCCCTGTACGTCTACAACCTCGGCACCCTCCTGACAACCGGTCAGCAGGGCTGGGCGGACGCGAACGGCACGTTCCACGCGTGGCCCGCGGGCGGCAACCCGCCGACGCCGGCGCCCGACGCCTCGATCCCGGGACCGGCCGCCGGCCAGTCCACGACCATCCGCATCCCCAAGTTCTCCGGCCGCATCTACTTCTCGTACGGGCAGAAGCTGGTGTTCCGGCTGACCACCGGCGGGCTGGTGCAGCCGGCCGTGCAGAACCCGAGCGACCCGAACCGCAACATCCTCTTCAACTGGTCGGAGTACACGCTCAACAACTCCGGGCTCTGGCTCAACAGCACGCAGGTCGACATGTTCTCGGCGCCGTACGCGGTCGGCGTCCAGCGCTCCGACGGGAGCACCATCAGCACCGGGCGCCTGAAGCCGGGCGGCTACAACGGCTTCTTCAACGCCCTGCGCGGACAGCCCGGCGGCTGGGCCAACCTGATCCAGACCCGCCCCGACGGCACCGTCCTCAGGGCACTCTCCCCGCTCTACGGCGTGGAGACCGGGGCCCTGCCGAGGTCGGTGATGGACGACTACATCAACCGCGTCTGGCAGAAGTACGCCACGACGACCCTGACGGTGACCCCGTTCGCCCACCAGCCGGGCACCAAGTACTACGGCCGGGTCTCGGGCGGCGTCATGAACTTCACCAACGGCGCCGGCGCGGTCGTCACCAGCTTCCAGAAGCCGGACGCCGACAGCGTCTTCGGCTGCCACCGGCTGCTGGACGCGCCCAACGACGCGGTGCGCGGGCCGATATCCCGCACCCTGTGCGCGGGCTTCAACCGGTCGACGCTCCTGGTGAACCCCAACCAGCCGGACACCACCTCGGCCAACTTCTACCAGGACGTGGTGACCAACCACTACGCCCGTAAGATCCACGCGCAGATGGCCGACGGCAAGGCCTACGCGTTCGCCTTCGACGACGTCGGCCACCACGAGTCGCTCGTGCACGACGGCGCTCCGCGGCAGGCGTACCTGACGCTCGACCCGCTGAACTGAGAAACGTCGACGTCCCGCTCGCGGTGGGAGCCCGCCCGCGGGACGTCGACCCTCGATGGACGGCCGGCCGGCCGCCAAGGCGGCGTCCTCCTCGGCGGCTCGGAGGGTCGTCGCCGGTCCGAGGGCACCCGCAACGGCTCTCCGGATCATTGCTACGGTTCACCGGTGTCTGACTCCTCACGCGATACCGCCGAAGGCGCCGGCTGGGGCGACGCCGGCCGAGGTGTGTACCAGCAGCTCATGCCGGGCGACGGCAAGAAGATCTCCTGGCTCGACCCGAGGATGCTGTGGGCGGCGCGCAACGGTGTGCTGGCGTCGTGGTTCGGGGATCCCACCGGCCATACGCGCGCCCGCTGGGTGGCGCAGCGGGAGGCGGCCGGGGCACCCGCCGACAAGGTCGTCCGGCGCACGGACCCGGACCGCTTCTCCTTCCTGGTCATCGGTGACACCGGTGAGGGCGACGATCCCCAGTACGCCGTCGTGCCGGGCTTTCTGAAGGTGGGTCAGGACACCCGGTTCGCCGTCCTGGCCAGTGACGTGATCTATCCCGTCGGCAGCGCGGACGACTACGACGGCAAGTTCTTCCGGCCGTACCGGGACTACCAGGGGCCGATCTACGCGATACCCGGCAACCACGACTGGTACGAGGACCTCGGCGGGTTCATGCGCGTCTTCTGCGACGACGCCCCGCCGCTGCCCGCCGAGCCCGCCCCGCGCCCGCTGACCCGCGCCTGGCTGCGCTCGCTGCTGTGGCACCGCCCCCGCCCGGCGGACGGCCGACGCCTCGACGAGGCACGGGCGTTGCGGGCGGCGCCGGCACAACAGGCCGTGCAGCCGGGCCCTTACTGGGCGATCGACTCCGGGCCCGTGCGGATCATAGGCATCGACACCGGCCTGCTGGGCACGCTGGACGCCGAACAGGGCGCGTGGCTGCGCGAGGTGTCGCAGGGGCCGCGCCCGAAGATCCTGATCACCGGCTCCCCGCTGTACGTGGACGGCGAGCACCACCCGTGTGCCATCGAGGGCGGCGGCACGGTCGACGAGATCGTGCGCGACCCGGAGCACCACTACGTCGCGGCGATCGGCGGCGACATCCACAACTACCAGCGGTATCCGGTGCGTCTGTCCGACGGCCGCACCCTGCAGTACGTCGTCGCGGGCGGCGGCGGCGCGTTCATGCACGCCACGCACACCATCGCGCGCGTCGACGTCGCCGGCGTGACCGAGGCGGACTTCCGCTGCTACCCGCTGCGCGGCGACTCCCTCGCCTTCTACAGCCGGCTGTACGGCCGCCGGCTGCGGATGCGCCGCTTCTTCACGCTCACCGAGGCCGAGGCGACGGCCGTGATCGCCGAGCGCCTGGGCATCCCGCCGACCCGGACGCCGGGCGGGGAGGTCCGGCTCACCCGGCGGATCCGGCTGGTCGCCAGTCTGCTGGGGGCCGGCCGCCGGCCCGACCGCAGCGCGCGGTTCCGTCTGCCCGTGCGCAAGATCTACACGTCGCTGTTCTCGCCGAGCTCGGCGACGTACAGTCCGCCGTTCTTCAAGTGCTTCCTGCGCCTGGACGTGAGCCCGGAGGCCGTCCGGCTGCGCTGCTACGCGGCCACCGGCAACCGCGCGCAGGAGCTGGACCCGCCCGTCGAGGACGAGGTCACCATCCCCCTGGTCTGAGCACCGGCGCCCCGCGACCGGAGGAAGGCGGGACACGGGCCGCCGGACCCCGCGGGAGCCCAGCGCGGCGAACCGACCGAGGCCGTGGTCGCGCGGACGAACGCCCGTGACCGGCGCACGTGGTCCACGGCGCACGTGCGTCGGTCGTGTTCCTGCCCCGTGCGTCCGTCGTGCTCCCGTGGGGGGGGGCGGCCGCCCGTCATCCGTGCGGCGCCCGCCTCATTGCCGGTGCCGCCCGGGCGGCCGCCTCACCAGCGCCCTGGCTCGGTCCCGGTCACCGGCTCGGACGGCTTGCCGTCCACGCCCACCGGCACGTCGCCCGCGAGCATCACCCGGTGCATGGTGCGGGGGAAGCCGAGGTGGGCGTTGTCGCCGGGGGCGAGGTGGATCGTGGCCCGGTTGTCCCAGAAGGCGACGCTGCCCGGCTCCCAGCGGAAGCGGACGGTGTACTCGGTCCGGGTGGCCTGGTCGAGGAGCATGTCGAGGACCGCCGCGCTCTCCGCGCGGGAGAGGCCGACGATCTGCTCGACGTAGTAGCCGTTGACGTACAGCACCCGCTCCCCCGTCTCCGGGTGGACCCGCACCAGCGGGTGCACGGAGGCGACCTGGTGGTCGAGGAGATGGCGCACGTAGGCGTCGTCACCGGGGCGGGACTGGTAGCCGACGCCCAGGCGGTGCTCGGCGCGCAGACCGTCCACGAACCGCCGTACGGGGGCGGACAGGCCGGCGTACGCGGCCGCCAGGTTGGACCAGGTGGTGTCGCCGCCGTAGGGCGGTACCGTCTCGGCGCGCAGGACGGTGGCGGCCGGCGGGTCGATACGGGCGCCGTGGTCGCAGTGCCAGCCGCGCTGCAGGGTGTGCCGGCGGCGGCGGAGCCACTCGTCGTGTTCCATGCCGAACCGGCCGCCGAGCTCCAGCCGGTCGGCGGTGGTCTCGATCTCGGGCACGTCGGCCGGGGAGGCACCGCCGCGCTTGCGCAGGACGACCGGCTCGCCGAACCGCCGGGCGAACGCCACGTGTCCGGCATGGTCGAGGCGCTGCCCGCGGAAGAACACCACCTTCCAGCGCAGGACCGCCGCCCTGATCGCGGAGACCTGGGCTTCGTCGAGGCTCCCGGCCAGGTCGACGCCCGTGATCTCGGCGCCGATGTGCCCGGCGACCGGGTTCACCTCGATGCCGGCCTCCCGCGCGGTCCGCTCGACCCGCCCGTCGAGGTCCGTGGTCCGGCTGTCCGTCGTCATACGCGCTCCGCTCGTCGTCGGGTACGGCTCCTGGAAGATCGTGACAGCGAATCGGCTCCGCGGCGACAGGGCCTCGGGATTCAGCGCCTGGGACCGCGGCGGCCCGCGGGGCGGTCCCGGCGCCGTCCTGCGCGCGGTTCACGGCCCGCTGCGGCACCGTACACCTAACTCGTTAAAGGTGAAGGGATGCACGACCCTTGACACGGCCGGGACCCGGTTCCCATCATCTGGGGCGTCGCCCTGAACTAACACGAGTTAGGCATGCTGATGACCGACTCGCACCTCTCCCGCCGCGCGCTGCTGCGGTACGGCGCCTACGGTGCCGGCGCCGCGGCGCTGACCGGCACCGCCGCGAGCTGGGACCGGCTCACCGGAGCCGACATCCCCGGCCGCGACGACGGCTCCCTCGTCGTGGCCACCCTCGGACCGGCGTACGGCCCGGAAGCGGTCCGCACGCTCACCGAGGGCTTCCGTGAGCTGCACCCCGACATCAAGCTCCGGATCAACGCCGTGCAGGCCGTCGACTGGTCGGACTTCTTCGCGAAGATCCTCACCCAGATCGCGGCGGGCACCGCGCCCGACCTGGTCTACGTCGCCACCGAGGGCGTCCAGCTGTTCGCGCGGCGCCTCGGGGTCGCACTGGACGCCTGGGTGAAGCGGGACGCGGCCGAACTGCGCGAGTACTTCGCCGACGTCCACCCCTCCCTGGTGGAGTCGATGATGTACGAGGGGAGCCTCTACCAGCTCCCGGTCGAGTTCAACGCGGCCGACATGTACCTCAACAACGAGGTGCTGCGGCGGGCGGGCGCGGACTTCCCTGCGCCCGACTGGACGCGCGACGACTTCACCGCGCTGCTGCGGGACATGAAGAACTCCAGCGGCGCCCGGTTCACGCCGTACTTCTGGACCAACCGGCTGTGGGGCGGCGTGGTGCCCTGGCTGTTCGCCAACGACACCAACCTGCTCGCCGAGTCCAAGGCGCCGGGCGGCGCCTGGCTGTGGGACACCTTCTATCCGGCCGCCGAGCGGCAGGGGCGCGGCGGCGGCTTCCGGTGGACGACCCCGCAGGCCACCGACGCGCGCGTGGAGGAGGCCTACGACTATCTCGCCTCCCTCGTCCAGGAAGGGCTGTGCACGCGCCCCGAGGGCGGCAACGGGCAGAACCTGATCGGCGTGTTCTCCACCGGCCGGGTCGGGGTCACGCCCGCGGGCGGCTTCTGGGCGGGCGGCCTGCACCTGGCGGGCATGCGCGCCGACGGCTTCGACGTGCAGTACTTCCCGTGCCGGCACACCCAGCGCATGCAGTTCGGCGCCGCCGGTTACGCGCTGCTGCGCACGTCGAAGCGGCAGGAGGAGGCCTGGGAGTTCATCAAGTACGCCGCCCGCCGGGACACCCTGACGCGACTGTTCAGGACCAACCAGACCACCCCCGCGCGCCGCTCGATGCTGACCGCCGACCGCTATCGGGAGACCGGCCCGGACCACTGGCAGGTCTTCTACGACACCCTCGACAAGTTCCCCGACACCGGGCCGATCCCGGCGCCGCCGCAGGTCGCCGAGGTCGAGCAGGTGCTGCTCAAGCACACCGGTACCGCGCTGGCCTCCCGGCGCGCGGTGGCCCCCGCGCTGCGCCGGATGCAGGGCGACCTGGAGAAGGCCATGGAGCGTGACGTATGACGAACACCCACATACCCGTCCGGCCGCAGCGGCCGGCCGCGCCACCGGCCCCCGCGCCCCGGCTCTCGGCCCGGGACCGTGGCACCCGGCTGCTGGCCACGCTGTTCCTGGCGCCCACGATCGTCGGCATCGCCGTCTTCACGGTCGTCCCGATCATCGGCTCGGTGGCTCTCAGTCTGTTCCACTGGAACGTCATCGACGACCCCCGCTTCGCCGGGGCCGCCAACTACCGTGAGGTCTTCACCGATGCGACGGTGCTGGTCTCCTTCCGCAACACGCTGGTCTTCATGGTGTTCGCGGTCGCGCTGCAACTGCTGGTCGCCCTAGTGCTGGCCCTGGCGGTGAACGGGCGGATGCCGGTGTGGCTGCGCTCGGTGTTCCGGTCGGCGTTCTTCTTCCCGCTGGTGCTGTCCGCGGCATCCGTCTCGGTGGTGATGAAGTACCTGTTCAACCAGGACTTCGGAGTCGTGAACTGGCTGCTCGGACTCGTCGGCGTCGCTTCGGTGCCCTGGCTGACGTCCGAGAACGCGGCGATGGCCACGGTGGTCCTGGTCTATGTCTGGCAGCAGTTCGGGTTTTCGTTCCTGCTGTTCGTCGGGGGCCTGAACAACATCCCCAAGGAGGTCCACGAGGCCGCCGCGCTCGACGGCGCCACCGGACCGCGCAAGCACCTGAGCATCACCCTGCCGCTGCTGTCGCCCACGCTGCTGGTCGCGTCGGTCGTGGGCATCATCAACGCCCTCCAGGTCTTCGAGCAGCCGTACGTCCTCACCGACGGCGGGCCCGGCGACGCCACCCGGACCGTCGTGATGGTCATCTACGAGAGCGCCTTCGAGCAGCTCCGGTTCGGTGAGGCCTCCGCGGTGGGTGTGCTGCTGTTCGTGCTGATCATGGCGGTCACCGCCCTCCAGTTCCGGCTCAGCCGGCGTTTCGTCCACTACCAGTGAGCCGGTGAGTTCCATGAGCCAAGCAACCCTGTCCACGAGCCGTACCCGGCACGCGCTCGGACCGTGGGCCCGGATCGCCGGGCTGACCGTGTGCGCGCTGCTCACCCTGGGCCCGGTCGTCTGGACCGTCTCCACCTCGCTGCGCACGCCGGCCGAGGCATTCGACCTGCCCCCGAGGATCATCCCGACGGACCCGTCCGTGGAGGCGTACCGCGGGGTCTTCGACCAGATCGACGTATGGCTGCTCGCCCTCAACTCCACGCTGGTGACCGCGTTGATCGCGGTGGGCCAGATGGTCACGGCCGGTCTCGCCGGGTACGCCTTCGCACGCCTCGAGTTCCGGTTCAAGAAGCCGCTGTTCGGGCTGGTCCTGGCGACCATGATGGTGCCGTTGCAGGTCACCGTCGTGCCGGTGTTCCTGGTGCTGAAGTCGATGGGTCTGACCGACACCCTGCTCGGTCTGATCGTCCCTGCGTTCCCGACCGCCTTCGGGACCTTCCTGATGCGCCAGTACTTCCTGGGCATGCCCAGGGACCTGGGCGAGGCGGCGATGCTGGACGGCTGCGGGCCCTGGCGGATCTTCCGGTCCGTGTACGCCCCGCTGGCCGCGCCGGGCCTGGCGATCGTCGGTGTGCTGGCCTTCAACTACCACTGGAACGAGTTCTTCCGCCCGCTGATCCTCGAGACGTCCGGCCAGAACTACACGCTGCCGCTGGGTCTGGTCTCCCTCCAGGGCAACCTGGGCACCGGCTCCATCTCGGTGGTGCTCGCCGGAGTCGTCCTCTCCATGATCCCCGCCGTCGCCGTGTTCGTCGTCGGTCAGCGCCCTCTGCGTGAGGGCATCACGTCCGCAGGAGTCAACCGTTGAGCCTCACCGCTCAGTCCCCGGACTTCGGCGCCCCGCGCTTCCGGGTCCGTCCGCCCGCCCACTGGATCAACGACCCCAACGGGCCCTTCCGCTGGCGGGACCGGTACCACCTCTTCTACCAGCACAACCCCGCCGCCCCGGTGCACACGAACGTCCACTGGGGCCACGCCTCCAGCGCCGACCTCGTCGAGTGGGAGCACCATCCGATCGCGCTCACCCCGACGCCCGGCGGCCCGGACGAGGCGGGCTGCTGGTCGGGGTGCGTGGTCGACGACGACGGCGTACCGACCGCGGTGTACACGGGCGTCGACCGCCACCACACCGGCCTCGGCACGATCTGCCTGGCGCGGGCGCTCGTCCCGGAGGACGAGACGCTCACCGAGTGGACGCAGCTTCCGGCGCCGGTCGTGACCGGCCCGCCCGCCGGCCTGGACGTGGTCATGTTCCGCGACCCGTTCGTGTTCAGGAGCGGTGGGCGCAGATGGGCACTGGTCGGCGCGGGGCACGCCGACGGAAGGCCGTCGGTCCTGCTGTACGACTGCGACGACCTGACCGACTGGCGGTTCGCCGGGGTGTTCCTCGACGGCGCCGACCCGGTGGCGGCGGATGCCTTCGGCGACAAGGCGGTGGGCTGGGAGTGCCCGCAGCTGTACGCGACGGCGGGCGGCGACTGGGTGCTGGTGTTGTCGCTCTGGGACGGGAACCCCTGCCACACCGGCTATCTGACGGGGCGCCTGACCTCCTCTGAAACAAGCAAGTTGTGTTTCGCCCCGCGCGCCGGCGGGCGGCTCGACCACGGCCGTGACTTCTACGCCCCCGCCGTGCTCCAGGAGCCGGACCGGGCGTTGATGTGGGGCTGGTCGTGGGAGGCCCGCGACCGGGAGGAGGTCGAGCGTGTGGGCTGGGCCGGGGTCCTGACCGGACCGAGGGTCGTGGACGCGCACCCGGACGGCACCCTGCGGGTCGTACCGGCGCCGGAGCTCGAACTGCTGCGTGCGGCCGAGCCGTTCGTCGTCGCACCGGGCCGGGGTGGCCGGCTGCCGGAGGCGTACGACCTGACCGTCACCGCGTCGGGCCGCACCACGGTGCGGCTGCTCCGGTCGGCCTCGGGCGCGGAGCTGACGGTCGTGCTGGACCCGGAGGAGGGCACCGTGACGCTCGACCGGGGTGACTGGCCCAGGACAGGGCCCGAGGGGTCGGCGCCGATCGTCGTGCGGGCGCCGGCCGACCAGGTGCGGATCCTGGTCGACGGCTCGCTCCTCGAGCTCTTCGCCGGCACGCGGGCGATGGTCACCGAGCGGGTCTACCGGCGACCGGACGACGTGCCCGAGCTCCTCGTGACGGGCTCCGGGGCCACGGTCACCGGCTGGGAGCTGGTCCCACCGACGCACGGCTGATCACCGGACAGGCCAGGCGCTGCACCGTCGCGGGCGGCGTCCTGCCGGTGTCGATGGCGTCGAGGAGGAGGCGCGCGGCGGCGTCGCCCATCGCCCGGTGCGGCAACGCGACGGTGGTGAGCGGCGGGGTGAGGAACTCGGCCATGTGTTCCTGGTCGTCGTAGCCGACCACCGACAGTTCGCCGGGGACGGCGACGCCGAGCCGGGTCGCGGCGTGCAGCACGCCCGCCGCGACCCGGTCGTTGTAGCTGAAGATCCCGGTGGGGCGCCGGTCGGCGGGGACGCCGTCCAGGACGCGCATCGCGCCCTCGTACCCGCCGGCGATCTCGCCGCCGCTGCGGACGACCCACTCCCTGGGGACCGTGATCCCCTCGGCGCGCAGCGCGTCGCGGAAGCCGCGCAGGCGGTCGACGGAGGCGATGTCGTCCTGCCCGCCCACCACGGCCACCCTGCGGTGCCCCTCCTCCAGCAGCAGCCGGGCCGCCGTACGGCCCCCGGCGCGCTCGGCGGGGACGACGGCGGGCAGGGACCCGTCCTCCGGCAGGCAGTTGGCGAGCACGGAATGGGTGCGGTGCAGCCCTTCGGGAACGCGGACGCGGCGCAGCGACATGGCGGCGTAGATGATGCCGTCCACGCGGCGGTCGAGGAGTTCGGCGACCGCCGCGTCCTCCTTCGCGGGGTCTCCCCCGGAGTCGACGGTCAGGACGAGGTGGTCGCTGCTCCAGGCGGTCTCCATGGCGCCGCGCAGCAGCCTGCCGGCGAACGGCGACGACGCGATCTCGTCGGTGACCAGCCCGATGACGGCCGTGCGGCGGCGGCGCAGACCGCGGGCGACGGGGTCGGGGCGGTAGCCGAGGCGGGCGGCGGCCTCGCGGATGCGTTCCTGGGTGGCGGGCGAGAGGTTGCCCTCGGCACGGCCGTTGAAGACGAAGGAGACCGCGGTGTGCGACACACCGGCAAGGCGGGCGACGTCCCGTGAGGTGGGACGCGCGCCCGACGCCGTTCCCCTGCCCTCGGCGCTGTCCATTCCGTCCGCTGCCTTCATTCCCCACCCGCCCGGTTGATCAACCTCACCCTATCCGTGAGCCTGGGGGGACGACACAGGCGAGGGGAAGGCCCGAAAGTGATCGACATCCCGGTGCGCACACTCAACGACGGCACACGGCTCCCGGCCGCCGGCCTGGGGACCTGGCCGATGGACGACGCCCAGGCGGAGGAGGCGGTGGCCGGGGCGCTGGGCCTGGGCTACCGCCTGATCGACACGGCGACGAACTACCACAACGAGACCGGCGTCGGCCGCGGGGTGGCCCGTGCCGGTGTCCCCCGCGAGGAGATCGTCGTCACCACGAAGCTGCCGGGCCGCCACCATGGCTACGAGAAGACCCTCGCCTCCTTCGAGGAGTCCCGCCGCCGCCTCGGCCTCGAGTACGTCGACCTGTACCTGATCCACTGGCCCCTCCCCCGCGTCGGCAGGTACGTCGACTCCTGGCGAGCCATGATCAAGCTGCGCGAGGACGGCCTGATCCGCTCGATCGGCGTCTCCAACTTCACCGCCGAGCACATCGACCGGCTGGAGAAGGAGACCGGCGTCCTGCCGTCCGTCAACCAGATCGAACTGCACCCGCTCCTGCCCCAGGACGAACTGCGCGCCTACCACGAGGCCAAGGGCATCGTCACGGAGAGCTGGAGCCCGCTGGGCCGCGGCTCGTCCCTCCTGCGGGACCCGGCCCTGGTCACGGTCGCGGAGGCCCACGGGGTGACCCCGGCCCAGGCCGTCCTGCGCTGGCACGTCCAGCTCGGCGCGGTCCCGATCCCGAAGTCGTCCGATCCCGAGCGGCAGCGGGCGAACCTCGACGTGTTCGGTTTTGAGCTGGGGCCGGAGGAGATGACGGCGATCGGGGACCGCGAGCGGCGGCGGCTGGGCGGGGATCCGGAGGTGCACGAGGAGTTCTGAGGCGGCGGGGGCGCGTCGGCGGCCGGTGCCCGCGTGACCGTCCGCCGGGACGTCGGCCGCGTCGGCTGCATCGGCGGCATCGGCCGCGTTGGGCGCGCCACCTGGTCGGGTACCCGAGGGCTCTCGGGAAGGAGACACCGGTGGGTGAGCGGGAGCGGCTGAGCGAGTACCGCCGGAAGCGGGACTTCCGGCACACCGGTGAACCGCAGGGGCGGCCGGCGGCGGCCGGGGACGAGCCCCGGTTCGTCGTGCAGGTCCATGACGCGAGCACGTTGCACTTCGACTTCCGACTGCAGGTGGGCGACGTGCTCAAGTCGTGGTCGGTCCCGAAGGGCCCCTCGGCCCGGCCCGCGGACAAGCGGCTGGCCGTGCCGACGGAGGACCACCCGCTGGAGTACGAGGAGTTCGAGGGGGTCGTCCCTCAGGGGGAGTACGGGGGCGGGACCGTCATCGTGTGGGACCGCGGGACGTACGAGCCGTTGAGTCACGACGCCAAGGGGAGGCCGGTCGACTTCGGGGAGGCGCTGGAGCGGGGGCACGTCTCGTTCCGGCTGCACGGGACGAAGCTGCGCGGTACGTACGCGCTCACCCGGTTCCGGGGCGAGGAGGCGTGGCTGCTGGTGAAGTCGGGCGGCGGACGGGGGCACGGCGCTCCGGACCCGCGCCGGGCGCGTTCGGTGACCAGTGGGCGGACGCTCGCCCAGGTGGCCGCCGGGGAGTGAGCGGCGGGACGTGGGCGACGGTGACGGGTCCGCTCGACTCGTCGTACGAGACGCCCTCGCCGGAGCCGCCTGCCGAGTGGACCGGGGGCGGGCGAGCGGGTGAGCCACTGGTGCTCGCCCGCTCTGTCGCCGCCGGTGCCCACCGCTGTCAGCGCGGCTGCCGCTTGCCGTGGTAGCGCTGGGCGAGCCGGGCGAGGGCGACCGCACCGAGCAGCAGTCCGAAGTCACGCAGCGCGATGTCGTAGTGGCCGGGGATGGTCAGCAGGTCGACGATGATGCCGGCGAGCCATCCGGCCACCAGCCAGGCCCCGAAACGCGGGGTGAGGGCGACGGCGAGGCCCGCGACGATCTCGATGACACCGACGGCGTACATGGCCGCCTGGGCGTTGCCGGGCACGACGTCGTCGATCCACGGCGCGAGGTAGACGGGCCAGTCCACGAGCAGGTTGGCGAACTTGTCCAGCCCGAACAGGATCGGCGCCACGGTGAACCCGGTGCGCAGGATGACGAACGCCTGGTAGCCGGGGTCCTTGAGCGCGGTCCGCCCGGGGGTGGCTGACGTGCTGTTTGTGGTTGCGGAGGACATGACGCGCTCCTTCTATCGACAACTTTCACTAACGATAGAAGCGCGCGAACCTTCTTTAGTCAATGGCCGTGTGTTTTACACTGGTGTTCGTGGATCACCCGGAAGAAGCACCCCACCCCGACGTCTCCGCCGTCGCCGCCCTGGACGAGCCGACCCGCAGGAGGCTGTACGACCACGTGGTGCGCCGGCCGGCACCGGTCAGCCGCGACGAAGCGGCCCATGCGCTCGGGCTGGCGCGCCAGACCGCGGCCTTCCACCTGGACCGTCTCGCCGACGAAGCACTCCTGGACGTCGTCTACGAACGGCGCAGCGGCCGCACCGGTCCGGGAGCCGGCAGGCCCGCCAAGCTCTACAAGCGCTCCGCCCGACAGGTCACCGTCAACCTGCCCGAACGGCACTACGAGCTGGCCGGGCGGCTCCTCGCCCAGGCCATGGAGGAATCGGAAGCCACCGGTGAACCGGTGCGCGCCGTCCTGCACAGAAAGGCCCACGCTCTCGGCGTCCAGCTCGCCGGGCAGGGCGGCACGGACGTGTTCGGGCTTCTGGAGCACCACGGTTTCGAGCCCCGACTCGAGGATGACGCGATCGTGCTGGGCAACTGCCCCTTCCACGCGCTCGCCCGCGAGCACACGCAGACCGTCTGCGGCATGAACCTGCACCTGCTCCGCGGCGTCCTCGCAGGGTTCGACGAAGACAGCCTCCTGGCGTGCCTGGCCCCGAGTCCCGGCCACTGCTGCGTCCGCCTGGAGCCGGTTTCGTCCCCGCCCGAAACAGCGCGCGCCTGACGCACGACGGCCTCCTCGCCCGGGTGACCCGTCGTCGGTGCGGGCACCCTCCCCCCAGCCCGTCACCATGCCCGTCACCGCGCTCACCCGCGCGCCCACAGCCTTCGTCCCGCCGCATCGACCGCGGCGGGACGGGGGCCGGCGGCCCTGGGACGGCTGTCAGGAGCGGTGGGCGCGCAGCACTTCCAGGGCCCGGTCGGCGTGGGTGTTCATGCGCAGTTCGCTGCGGACGACCTCCAGGACGGTGCGGTCCTGACCGATGACGAAGGTGACCCGCTTGGTGGGGGCGAGGGAGAAGCCCCGCTTCACGCCGAACCGTTCCCGGACCGCGCCGTCGGGGTCGGACAGCAGCGGCATGCCGAGGGTGTGCCGTCCGGCGAACTCCCGCTGCCGGTCGACGGGGTCGCCGCTGATGCCGACGGGGCGCGCGCCCACGGCGGCGAACTCCGCGGCCAGGTCGCGGAAGTGGCAGGCCTCCGCGGTGCAGCCGGCGGTGAGGGCGGCGGGGTAGAAGAAGAGCACCACCGGGCCGTCGGAGAGCAGTTCGGTGAGGCGGCGTGTCGTCCCGGTCTCGTCCGGCAGCGCGAAGTCCTCGACCACGTCACCGGTCCGCGGCGCCTTGCTCATGAGCGTCCCTCCGTGTCCTCGGCGATCCCGCCGCGCCGGGCGGCCCCGGCGACGCTGCGGGCCCACAGCACGAGGGGGACCTGCAGCGGCAGCCGGCCGAACGCGGCGGCCTTGAGCGGGGCGGGCCGGTGCCGCCAGTCCAGCGCCATCTGGACGTTGGCGGGGAAGACGCCGACGAAGAACGCGCCCGTGGCGAGGGCGGCCGCCTTCCGGGTCCGCGGCAGCGCCACGCCCGCCGCCAGCGCCAGCTCGGCGACGCCACTGGCGTACGTCCAGGTCCGGGGTGAGCCCGGCAGGGCGCGGGGGATGATCGCGTCGAAGGTGCGCGGCGCGGCGAAGTGGGCGACACCCATACCGGCCAGCAGGCCGGCGAGCAGCAGGGGTGAGCGTTCAGACCGGGGCACGGTTCCTCCTCTGACGGCCTGACGCGCGATCCTACTGGAGGGTAGGGAGTGCTCCCGCGGCCGGGGCTGCCAACTCGCCGTACCGTTACGGGCGGTGACGCCTCAGGGTGCGGGCGGGCCGGAGAGGCCTGGCCCGTCGTCCCGGCCACGGCGCAGGTGTGCGCCCGGCGTGTATCCGAAGGAGCGGCGGAACACGTCGATGAACGCGCTCGCGGAGGACCAGCCGCAGCGATGGGCGACCGTCGTGACCGGTGTGCCGTCGGCCAGCAGGCGCAGGGCGTGGTAGAGGCGGGACTGGGTGCGCCACTGGGGGAAGGTCATGCCGAACTCGCGCCGGAAGAGGCGGCTGAGGGTGCGTTCGCCGGCTCCGGTCTCGGCGCCCAGCGCGGCGAGGGTGCGCCGGTCGGCCGGGTCGGCGTGGACGAGGGCGCACACCGCGGCCAGGCGGGGGTCGGCGGGGGTGGGCAGCCGCATCGGCTGCTGCGGTGAGGCGCGCAACTGGTCGCGCAGGACGGCGAGGAGGCGTGCGCGTTCGGGGCTCGTGTCCCCGGGGGTGCGGGTGTAGGCGAGGATCAGCTCGCGCAGGAGGGGTCTGACCGCGAGGGTGGTGGGGGCGTCCAGACCGGGCGGGTTGTCGTCGGCGGGCAGTCCGACGAGGTGCAGGTCGAGGTGGCCGTACGCGCGGTGGGCGTGCACCGTTCCGGCGGGCACCCACAGGGCGCGGGTGCCGGGCGCGAACCACGTGCCGGCGTCGGTGGTGACGGCCAGGACGCCGGAACCCGCGTACACGATCTGGTGGTCGTCGTGCCGGTGGGCGTCGATGCGCTGCCCGGCGGCGAGGACCTGGGTGCGGGTGGGCGCCTCCGGGGTGTGGCGGACCTGCGACGGGTGGCGGGTGTGCGACACAAGGCGGCAGATTATCGGAAGCGCGACAGACTCCGTCGCCGCGACGATCGCCGGGTGTCCGAGAAACGATCCGTCGTCCTGATGTCCCTGGGCCATGCGTGCGTGGACGTGTACCAGGGGGCCGTGGCCGCGCTGGTCCCCTTCTTCGTCGCCGAGCGCGCCTACTCCTACGCCGCCGCCTCCGGCATCGTCCTGGCGGCCTCCCTGCTGTCGTCGGTGGCGCAGCCGCTGTTCGGTGTGGTCACCGACCGGTGGGCGCTGCCGTGGCTGCTGCCGCTCGCGGCCCTGGCGGCGGGGGCGGGCGTGGCCGCCGCGGGGGTGGGCGGCTCGTACGCGCTCACGCTGGTGGCGGTGGCCGTCTCCGGGGTCGGAGTCGCCGCCTACCACCCGGAGGCCGCGCGGGCGGCGCGTGCCGTGGCGGGCGGCCGGCACACGGCGATGGGCTGGTTCGCGCTCGGCGGGAACGTGGGGTTCGCGCTGGCGCCGCTGGTGGTCTCGGCGGTGGTCGGGGCGGGCGGCCTGCGGTCCACTCCGCTGCTGGTGGTGCCCGCGGTGGCGGGGGCGGCACTGTGCGCGGCCGCGGTGCGCCGGGCGGGCCCGCATGCCGTGGACGGTGCGGCGGCCGAGGGGGCGGGCGCCGACGACTGGGTGTCGTTCCTGCGTCTGTCGGGGGCGGTGGTGTGCCGCTCGATCGTCTTCGTGGGCCTGAGCGCGTTCGTCGCGCTGTACGTCCGTGAGCGCGTCGGCGGCGGGCCCGCGGCAGGCACGGCCGCGCTGTGCGTGCTCTACGCGGGCGGCGCGGTGGGGACGCTGGCCGGCAGCCGGCTGGCCGGGCGGTACGGGCGGCTGGCGGTCGTGCGCCGGTCGTACCTGGTGACGGTGGTCGCGGTGGCCGGTGTGGTGTGCGTGCCGGGCCCGGCGCTGTACCTGTTCGTGGCGTTGGCCTCGGCTGGGCTGTACGTGCCGTTCTCCCTGCACGTGACGTTGGGCCAGGACTGTCTGCCCCGGCGCATGGGCACCGCGAGCGGGGTCACCCTGGGGCTGACGGTGAGCGTCGGGGGGATCGCGGCCCCGGCCGTCGGCGCGCTCGCGGACGCGACGTCCCTGCAGGTCGGACTGCTCCCTCTCGTCGTACCGCCCGTGGTGGCCTGGCTTCTGCTGCGAGGGCTGCGCGAACCGGCTCCCGCGGGCGGCGCGCCCGAGCGGACCTGAGGTCAGGCTCCGTCCGAGGGGGCTCCGGCGGCCCGGTCGGTGTCCTCGTCGCCGGCGTGGGAGAGGAAGTCGTCGACCATGCGGTGGAAGAGGGTGGCGAGCTGACGCAGTACCACTCCCCCACCCGAGGCGGGCATCGGCCGCCCCGGCGGCTGCGGCCCCACCGGGGCACGGGGCGTCACCCCCGGTACGGACGGCCCGCCGCAGGAACCGCCCGCCCCGCCCATCGCGTCGTCCCCTCCCAAGACCCGCATCCGCCACCCCCCACACTCCTCGCCTCCCCTCCCCCTCCCCTCCGTTCAGGGGAAACGCCCGGACCGCGCGCGTGGCGTGGGGCCGTCCGGTCGACACCTCACCCGTGACCCTGCCGCTGATCCCCCCCATGCTCGCCACCCCCGGCACCCTCCCGCCCGCGGCGCAGGACGCGCGTTGGGCCTACGAGACCAAGCAGGACGGGCAACGGGTGGTGGTCTACCTCGCCGGTGACGGGAGTGTCGTGCTGCGCGCCCGCTCGGGGGAGGAGATCACCGCCGCCTACCCCGAACTGCGCTCGCTGGGCGGCGCGCTCGGGCGCACGGCCGCCGTGCTGGACGGGGAGGTGCTCGCGCTGGACGAACAGGGCCGGGCCGACTTCCAGTTGCTGCAGTCCCGGATGGGGCTGGTGCAGGCGCCGGCCAAGGCGGCGCGGCTCGCGGCGGCGGCGCCCGTCCACCTGGTGCTGTTCGACGTGATGCATCTGGCCGGCCGCTCCCTCGTCCGGCTCCCCTACCTGCGGCGGCGGGCCCGGCTGGAGGCGCTCGGTTTGGAGGGCCCGTCCTGGTCGACTCCGGGCGCGATCGTCGGGCACGGGCGTGAGGCGCTCGAGGCGACCCGCGCGCACGGCCTGGAGGGGCTGATGTGCAAGCGGCTGGACTCGGTGTACGAGCCCGGCGTGCGCTCCCGGGCCTGGATCAAGATCCGCAACATGCTCACGGCGGACGTCCTGGTCGGCGGCTGGCTGCCCGGCAAGGGCCGGCTCACGGGCCTGCCCGGCGCCGTCCTGGTCGGGCAGCGCGCGGGATCCGTCCTGCGGTACGTCGGCAGCGTGGGCACCGGCTGGAGCGAGGCGGAACGCGCGGAACTCACGGCGCTGCTGCGGACGCTCGCGACCGACGTGTGCCCCTTCGACCCGGTGCCGGCGGCGCCGAACGCGCACTGGGTGCTGCCCCGGCTGGTCGGCGAGGTCCGCTTCAGCACCCGTACCCGGGCGGGGCTGCTGCGCCAGCCGTCCTGGCTGCGGCTGCGCACGGACCTCACGCCCGAGGAGTCGGCGGCCGACATCCCCGACAATCCCGCCTGATGTGCCGTCATGATCCGAGTGTTGGGCTGCGCTTCACCACGGATACGCCTGCGACCTCTTGGCGCGGACGGGAAAAGCCGGGAAGCTGAACCGCCTTTTCCCCCACAGCCGTTGGGCCGCTCACGCGGCCCGGAGGAGGACGCAGTGTCGTCACCGAAGTTCAAGGCGCACCGCCGCAGATGGCTCACCGGCCTCGCCGGTGCCGCAGCGCTCGTCGTCGCCTTCCCCACGGTCGCCTTCGCCGCCCCGCCGCAGGCGCTGCCGGCCAACGCCGATGCCGCCGAGCGGACGTACCAGCCCGCGTTCGACTACGACACGGACGGCTGCTACTCCACGCCCGCGATCGGCCCCGACGGCACGGTCAACGGAGGTCTGAAGCCGACCGGTTCGCTCAGCGGCGACTGCCGCGACGCCTCCGACCTGGACAACACCAACAGCTACTCGCGCTACAAGTGCAACAACGGCTGGTGCGCCTACCTGTACGGCCTGTACTTCGAGAAGGACCAGGCCCTGTCGGGCACCAGCATCGGCGGGCACCGCCACGACTGGGAGCACGTCATGGTCTGGGTGCAGAACGGCCAGGTGCGGTACGTCTCGACGTCCAACCACGGCTCGTTCACCGTCACCGCGGCGTCCGGTGTCCGCTTCGACGGCACGCACGCGAAGATCGTGTACCACAAGGACGGCATCAGCACCCACTGCTTCCGGCTCGCGAACTCCAACGACGAACCGCCGGAGAACCACAAGGGCACCTGGCAGTACCCGCCGCTGGTCGGCTGGAACGGCTACCCGGCGGGCGTGCGCGAGAAGCTGAGCGCGTACGACTTCGGCAGCGCCCACTTCGGCCTCAAGGACGCCTCCTTCGCCAACCATCTCAACTCGGCGAAGCCGTCCGGGATCACCTTCGACGCGTACGCGTGACCCGACGGCCGGGATTCGGTCCCGGGGTGGAGGACCCGAGCCGTGCGCGGGTTCGGCCCCGGGCCCGATCCCGGTGCGCGGCCGGGACCGTAGCGTCCGGTGCATGACCACGAACGACACGAGCGGACGGCTAGACGAGGCCTACGAACGACTCCACACGACGGGCCCGGAGCGGCTGGGACGGCTCTCCAACCACGCCCCGACGACCGGCTCGGCGCCGCCGCCAGGGAGAAGGTGCGCTTCACGCTGACCGTCGAACCGTGACCCGCGGGAGGGACTATCGTGTCCCGCATGTCCGCTCCGGAGCTCATCCGTATCGTCTCCCGCGACTCGCCCATGGCCCTGGCCCAGGTGGAGCGTGTCCGCGCGGAGTTGGCCGCCCTGCATCCCGGTGTGCGCACCGAGGTCGTCCCCGTGAAGACGACCGGCGACAAGTGGATGGGCGATCTGTCCAAGGTCGAGGGCAAGGGCGCGTTCACCAAGGAGGTGGACGCGGCGCTGCTGGCCGGTGAGGCCGATCTCGCGGTGCACTGCGTCAAGGACGTCCCGGCGGACCGGCCGCTGCCCGCGGGCACGGTGTTCGCCGCGTTCCTGAAGCGGGACGACATCCGGGACGCCCTCGTGCACCCCGGTGGTCTCACCCTCGACGAGCTCCCCGCGGGGACGCGGATCGGCACCTCCTCGGTGCGCCGGGTCGCCCAGCTGGCCGCCACCCACCCGCACCTGGTGTGCGTGCCGTTCCGCGGCAACGCCAACCGCCGGCTGGAGAAGCTCGCGGCGGGCGAGGCGGACGCGCTGCTGCTCGCGGTGTCCGGGCTGGAGCGCATCGGTCGGCGGGACGTGATCAGCGAGGTGCTGTCGCCGGAGACGATGATGCCGCCGATCGGCGCGGGCATCCTCGCCCTGCAGTGCCGTGAGGGCGACGCGGACCTGATCGACGCCGTCAGCGGGCTCGGCGATCCGGCCACGCACCGGGAGGCGACCGCGGAGCGCATGTTCCTGCACGTGCTCCAGGGCCACTGCAACAGCCCCATCGCCGGGTTCGCCCGCGTCGACCGAAGCGGCGAGCTCTCCCTGCGCGCCTGCGTGTTCACCCCCGACGGCAAGACCCGGCTGAACGCCCACGAGTGGGCGGGCCGCCTCGACCCGGCCACGCTGGGCACCTCGGTGGCCGTCGCACTGCTGCGTCAGGGCGCCCGCGAGATCATCGACGGCATCCCGCACTAGGGCTTGTCAGGCGGTGCCCTCTTCGGCCTGGTCCCGCAGGAAGTTGCTCACCTGACGGGCCAGGCTCTCCCGGCCCGTCCCGGCCGCGGTTCCGGCGGTGCCCTCGTGCAGGCCGACCCCGCCCACCCACATCCGGCGCCCGGCCCATTCGTCGTCGACACGCAGCTGGACCTGTACGTCCACCGTGGCGAGCGCGGCCTCCGGTCCGGCGGCGTACAGGACGGCGGTGGCCCGGCGCAGCGGGTAGACGTCGAAACCCTCGATGAACTGCGAGTTGCGCCAGTCGATGAACGCGGCCTCCCCGTCGGGCCCGATCCGCACGTCGAGCTGACCGTCCTCGAGGTGGATGCCGAGGCTGCGCTCCCCGCGGTTCTCGACGGTCACCCGCAGACAGAAGTACGTCAGCCCTTCGGCGGCGTCGTCACGCCCGCGGGGCGGCTCCGCCCGCTCCAGGCGGTGGACGCGAACCCGCAGACCGGCATGCTCGTCGTACTCGTGCCAGTCCCCGACCACGTTCGGCTCGTACACAGTCCACCTCTCGCCTTGTTACGGGCTGCTTCCTATCCGTGTGCTCAGTGCACTGTCAAATGAGCGGAATGCGCTGTGGCCAGGGAATTCAACCCTTTTGATCGTTGATCAAGCCGTGCGCAGGGACGATCCGCATCCGGACCACACCGGGGCGGTCCGCGGGCGTGCCGCACATCACGTCCCGGCGGCACATCCCGGGCGGGATCCGCGGCACGTTCGAGGGCGCGGATGCGGCCGTGGTGCGTCAGTCCCACCCGGTCGCAGTAGTGGTCGGCCTCGTCCATGGAGTGGGTGGTGACCGGGACGGTCATGCCGGTGGGCTCCCGGACGGCGGTGATGTGCTCCCGGACACTCGTTTGGGCGCTCGGGTTCAGGCCGATGGTCGGCTCGTCGAGGATCAGCAGCCTCGGGACGCTGACCAGGGCCTGCGCCGGTTCGAGGCGGCGGACCATGCCGCGGGAGCAGGTGCCTGCGACCCGGTCGGCGGCGTCCGTGAGGTCGACGGCGGCCAGGGCCTCGGCGACGCGTTCGGCGCGTTCGCGGCGGGTCGGGCCGAAGACCCCGGCGAAGAGATGGGCGAGTCGGGTGCGGGCGACGGCGTCGGTGGTGACTGTCGGCCTCCTCGTGCAGCTGGACGGCGAGTGCGCGCAGGGCCGGGAGCGCGGCGCGCAGCGCCTCCCGGTCGGCCATGTCGCGGCGGGCGAGGTGGCGGCCGACGAGCGCGCACGCCGCCGCCTCCAGTCCTCCAGCCGGGCTTCGGCCGCCCCGGTGAGCAGCAAGCGTGGGGCGCACCGGTCGGCGGAGTCGGCCAGAGGCCAAGAAGGCCCTACAAGTCATATTATTTGTTTCATGTCGTCCCATACCGGGCATGTGGACAGATGTGCTTCGGACAGGAGGCACGTCCGTGGAATCCCGCCGAACGGGCCGGTCCCGGGTCTTCTCTGCCAGCTCCGAGCGCGCGTCCCACGGTGTCCGTCCATCCCCCGGCACCCTCCTGAGGGAGGCGCGCGTGATGCGTAGCACCGTCAGAACCAAGCAGCACCCCCATGACGACGCCCCCGACACCGCCGAGTCCTTCGCCCGGCTCGCGGAGTTGCCCGAGGGGCCGGAGCGCCGGGCGCTCCGGGACGAGCTGGTCCGGCTCTGGCTGCCCATGGCCGAGCGGATCGCCGTCCGTTTCCGGGGGCGCGGCGAGGCTCTCGAGGACCTGTACCAAGTGGCGGCCCTCGGGCTCGTCAAGGCGGTCGACCACTACGATCCGGGCCGCGGCCGCGCCTTCGAGGCGTACGCGGTGCCGACCATCACCGGAGAGATCAAGCGCCACTTCCGTGACCACATGTGGACGCTGCACGTGCCGCGCCGGGTGCAGGACCTGCGCAACCGGGTACGGCACGCCGCCAAGGAGCTGTCCCAGACCACCCCCGGGCGGCCCCCCACCGTCGCCGAGATAGCCGAGTACGCGCACCTGACCGAGGACGAGGTACGCACCGGGATGGAGGCACTGGAGTGCTTCTCGGCGCTGTCACTGGAGGCCGAGATGCCGGGCACCGACGGCTACGCCCTGGCGGACGCCCTCGGGGACGCCGACCCCGCTTTCGACACGGTGGTCGACCGGGTGGCCGTCACGCCCAGTCTGCGGGCTCTGCCGGAGCGCGAGCGGACCATCCTTTACCTGCGCTTCTTCGGAGGTATGACCCAGAGCAGCATCGCCGAACAGCTGGGCATCTCGCAGATGCACGTCTCGCGGCTGCTGAGCGGCTGCTTCGCCCGGCTGCGGGAGGAGATCGTCCCGGAAGCCAACTGAGGACGCGGGCGCGCGGCGGTACCGGATGCGGTCCAACGGGGGTGCGCCCGGGATCTGTGGGGGGCCGTCCCGGTCGACGAGGCTCTCCAGCTCCGTGCGGATCTCCTCGGGCGTCTCCCCGCCGCGCCCCCGGTCGGGGATCATCCGGCCTCCTCGAGCTGGTCGGCCTCTTGCCGGAGTCGGGTGATCCGGTTCGTTTCGTCGCGCGACTCGCGCGGTACTCGGGGCACTCCTCCATCGGGCCACCGGGCCTCCCGGCAGGCGCCGTGGACGGTTCCGGCCGGACACTGGGGGGAAGGCCCCCGGTCGCCGCCGACGGATCAGGAACGCGAGTGCCATGAACGATCATCCGACATCTGCCCCCGGTGCGAAGGAGGTCGTCTCCACGCACTCGGTGTTCGGCGCACCCTGCTGGGTGAGCCTGACCAGCCGCGACCTGGAGGCCACCCAGGAGTTCTACGCGGCCGTACTCGGCTGGGAGTGGCGCCGGGGGAGGCTCGGCGACCACTTCCGGACCGCTCTGGTCGGCGACGTCCCGGTCGCCGGGGTGGCCGCCGTCGCCGCGATGTGGCAGATGGCGGTCGCCTGGACGCCGTACTTCGCCGTGCCGAGCGCGGACGTGGCCGCGTCCCGCGCCCGGGAGCGCGGCGGCACGGTGGCCGTGGGCCCGATCTCCCTCCCGCCCGGCCGGGCGGCCCTGCTGGCCGACCGGGAGGGCGCGACCTTCGGCATCTGGGAGGGGCAGCTGAACAGCAACTGGAAGGCCTGGCGGCAGGCCTCCCCCACCTTCATCCGGCTGCACACCCGCGACGCCTTCGACTCCGCGATCTTCTACGGCGAGATCCTCGAGTGGGCCTCGGACCGGCCCGGCTGCTGCGAGGTCCACTACGAGGGCGGGGAGGTCGTGCTGCGCAGCGGGGGCGACATCGTGGCCCGGATCGAGTCGGGCGCGCTGGAGGCGGCGCCCGACCCGACGATCCGGCCGCACTGGCAGATCCACTTCGCCGTCGCCGACGTGTCGGCCTGCGCGCGGACCGCGGAGAAGCACGGCGGGAGCGTGCTGGCGGAGAGCGACGACGAGGCGGTGCTGCGGGACCCCGACGGGGCCCAGTTCACGGTGACCTCCCGCCGGGACCGCTGAGGGCCGGCCGCGCCGAGCGCGCCTCCCGGACGTGACCCACGTCCGGGAAGCGCGCTCGGCCCTTCTTCGGCCTGCCTTCCGCGCTACTCGGGGCTGGAGCGCTTCGGGGGACGGGACAGCACGACCAGGCCGCGGGCCTCGACCCGCACCTCGGCGCCGGCCTTGTACTCCGTCTCGTCGGGTTGTCCGTCGGACTCCACGGTGTCGACGCACACCGTCCACCGCTCTCCGTACTCGGCGCCGGGCAGCCGGAAGACGACGGGCTCCCAGTAGCTGTTCAGCAGCAGCAGGAAGGAGTCGTCGACGACGGGCCGGCCCTGCGGGTCGGGTTCGGCGATGGCGTCGCCGTTGAGGAAGACGCCGACGCAGTGCGCGTCGGAGCGCTGCCAGTCGCGGTCGGTCATCTCCCGCGCGTCCGGCAGCAGCCACACCAGGTCGGGCAGCGGCTGGCCGGCGTGCGTCACGGTCTCGCCGCGGAAGAAGCGGCGCCGGCGCAGGACGGGGTGGGCGGAGCGCAGGGCGACGAGGTGGCGGGTGAAGCCGACGAGGTCGTGCTGCTCGCGCGTGAGCCGCCAGTCGATCCAGGAGACCTCGTTGTCCTGGCAGTAGGCGTTGTTGTTGCCGCGCTGGGTGCGCCCGAGTTCGTCGCCGTGGGACAGCATCGGGATGCCCTGCGACAGCAGCAGCGTGGCGAGGAGGTTGCGCTGCTGGCGGGCGCGCAGCCGGCGGACGGCCGGGTCGTCGGTCTCGCCCTCGACCCCGCAGTTCCAGGACCGGTTGTGGCTCTCGCCGTCCCGGTTGCCCTCGCCGTTGGCCTGGTTGTGCTTGTCGTTGTACGAGACGAGGTCGCGCAGGGTGAACCCGTCGTGCGCGGTCACGAAGTTGACGCTGGCGCGCGGGCGCCGCCTGTTGTGGGCGTACAGGTCGGAGGAGCCGGTCAGACGGGAGGCGAACTCGGCGAGCGAGCCGGGTTCCGCCCGCCAGAAGTCCCGCACCGCGTCGCGGTAGCGGCCGTTCCACTCCGACCACAGGGGCGGGAAGTTGCCCACCTGGTAGCCGCCCTCGCCGACGTCCCACGGCTCGGCGATGAGCTTGACGCGGCTGATCACTGGGTCCTGCTGGATGAGGTCGAAGAACGCCGACAGCCGGGACACCTCGTGGAACTGGCGGGCCAGCGTGGCCGCGAGGTCGAAGCGGAACCCGTCGACGTGCATCTCGGTCACCCAGTAGCGCAGCGAGTCCATGATGAGCTGGAGGACGTAGGGGTGGCGCATCAGCAGGCTGTTGCCGGTGCCGGTGGTGTCGTAGTAGTGGGACCAGTCGCCGTCCACCAGGCGGTAGTAGGAGGCGTTGTCGATGCCGCGGAAGGAGAGGGTGGGGCCCTTCTCGTTGCCCTCGGCGGTGTGGTTGTAGACGACGTCGAGGATCACCTCGAGGCCGGCCGCGTGCAGCGCCTTCACCATCGCCTTGAACTCGGCGACCTGCTGCCCGCGGGTGCCCTGGGCGGCGTAGGCGTTGTGCGGGGCGAAGAAGCCGATGGTGTTGTAGCCCCAGTAGTTGGACAGGCCCCGGTCCTGCAGGACGCCGTCCTGGACGAACTGGTGGACCGGCATCAGCTCGATCGCGGTCACGCCCAGCGAGGTGAGGTGCCCGGTCACCGCGGGGTGCGCGAGACCGGCGTAGGTGCCGCGCAGCTCGGGCGGGACGTCGGGGTGGGTGCGGGTCAGACCGCGCACATGGGCCTCGTAGATCACCGTGTCGGCGTAGGCGAGCCTCGGCGACCGGTCGTCGCCCCAGTCGAAGGCGGGGTCGGTGACCACGCCGAGCAGGGTGTGCCCGGCGCTGTCCTTGGGGTCGGGCCGGTCGCCCGCTCGTTCGAAGAGGGAGGCGTGGTTGTCGATCTGGCCGTCCACGGCCCGTGCGTACGGGTCGAGCAGCAGTTTCGACGGGTTGCAGCGGTGCCCGGAGGACGGGTCCCACGGCCCGTGCACCCGGTAGCCGTAGCGCTGCCCCGGGCCGATGCCGGGCAGGTAGGCGTGCCAGACGAAGCCGTCGACCTCGCTCAGCGTCACACTGCGGCTGCTGCCGTCGTCGTCGACGAGCACGAGGTCGACGCGCTGGGCCACCTCGCTGAACAACGCGAAGTTGGTTCCCTCGCCGTCGAAGTCGGCGCCCAACGGGTAGGGGTGCCCGCTCCACACGGGCACCCCTGCACTCCGGTTCCGCCGCGAGGTCACCGGGCGCCCTCCAGGACGCCGTCCGACCCGTCCGCGGCGGCCAGGGCCGCGACCGGCAGATCGCGCGGCACCTGCAGCCCCTCCCGCAGGCTCGGCTCCGGCGCGGTCGGCACCAGCGGGACACGCTCGCCGGCACGGGCGCGCTGCGAGAACCAGATGACCTTGCTGCCGGTGGCGGTGGCACAGCAGCCCCAGCCGTCGCTCATCGCGGCGATGTGCTCCAGGCAGCCGCGCAGGTCCTGGTCCGGGCGCAGGTCGCGGTCGTCGCCCCCGACGGCGGTGATCAGATGCTGGCCGTTCCACCACATCTCGATCGACGTGTGCTTGTCCGTGGCGTGCTCGTCGATGGCCTTCAGCAGCATCTCGGCGCCGCGGCAGACGGGCTCGACGAGGGTCTCCAGATCCCAGTACCGGAGGTGCGCGGCCAGGATGCGCCTGACCTGTCCGACCCGTTCCGGACTCACGTCCACGTCGAGGTGGTAGTAGCAGGGCACTGCGGTCTTCATCGTCGTTTGCTCCTCACCGGCGAGGCTCCGCTTCGCTCGGCCTCACGACCGAGCCCCGAACACAAAGCGTGAGCGTTGATCGCTCCTGAGTCACAACCACAGTGCGGCCGCTACGCCATTCGTGCAACACGAGCACACCACGACCAAGATCCAACAGGACGTTGGGTGGTGGGCCGTGCACCATGAGTGAAGGCCTCGGGAGGATTGACGGTTCCGCACCTCTGCATACAGGGCCGACCCGCTCGTCGCGGGGCGATGTACCTCTCGAACTCCCGGAAGGTGAACAGCGCCATGCTGCTGCCAGCGAAGACCGAAGTAGCCAGACGCCTGCGCAGTTACCGCACCTGGGAGCGCGCGATGCTCGCGTGCCCCGGCGACCGCGCGGTGCGCGCCACCTTCGAGGACTGCGGTTACACCCTCTGCGTGCTGATGGGCAAGCGTTGCGCCCGGGAGGCAGCGGACGCCGCCGAGCAGTACCTGCGCGGGGGCACGGACGCCCGCCCCCGGCGGGGCGGCCGGAAGCGCGGGAAGAGCATGGCGCGCGTTTCGGCGGCGCGGCCCGTGCCGCGGGTGGCGGCTGAGCGTTAGCAGGGCGCGCCCGCGCCACGGCGGCCCGGCATCCGGCCGCGGGCGGCAGCGGCCTTTTCCAGTGCAGGTGTTTCGGTACAGCGGAGGTGCAGCGTGAGGTCCACGAAGGCGATCGGTCGTATCCCGGTGCGGGACGTCCAGCCGCTTGTGGAGTGCGGCAGGCGACCGGCCAAGTCCGTGGTCGGGGAAACGTTCCGGATCACCGCGACGGTGTTTCGCGAGGGTCATGACGCCATCGGCGCGAACGTGGTCCTCAAGAACCCGGACGGCCGCCGTGGACCGTGGATCCCCATGCGTGAACTCGCCCCGGGCAGCGACCGCTGGGGCGCCGAGGTGACGCTTGACGAGGTGGGCCGGTGGACGTACACGGTGGAGGCCTGGAGCGACCCCGTCACCACCTGGCGCCGGCACGCGGAGATCAAGATCCCCGCGGGCATCGACACGGGTCTCGTCCTGGAGGAGGGCGGCCAACTCCACGAACGGGCAGCCGCGCGCGTGCCGCGCGGTCCTGCGCGCGCGGTCCTGCGGGAGGCGGCGAGGAAGCTGCTCGACGACTCGCTGCCGGCGTCCGAACGGTACGGGGCGGCGCTCGCACCGGAGGTGGACGAGGTCCTCACCCGCCATCCGTTCCGGGAGTTCGTGTCCGCCGGCACGCCGGTGCCCCTGCTCGTCGAACGCGAACGGGCCCTGTTCGGCTCCTGGTACGAGTTCTTCCCCCGCTCCGAGGGCACGGCCGAGCGTCCGCACGGCACCTTCCGCACCGCCGCCCGCCGGCTCCCCGCGATCGCCGCGATGGGCTTCGACGTCGTCTACCTGCCGCCGATCCATCCGATCGGCACGACGTTCCGCAAGGGCCGCAACAACTCCCTGAGCGCCGGGGCCGAGGACGTGGGCGTGCCGTGGGCGATCGGCTCGCCGGAGGGCGGCCATGACGCCGTGCACCCGGAGTTGGGCACGATCGAGGACTTCGCCTGGTTCGTGGAGCAGGCGAACGCACAGGGTCTGGAGATCGCGCTGGACTTCGCGCTGCAGTGCTCCCCGGACCACCCGTGGGTGCAGAAGCACCCGGAGTGGTTCCACCACCGCCCGGACGGGACCATCGCCTACGCGGAGAACCCGCCGAAGAAGTACCAGGACATCTACCCGATCGCCTTCGACGCCGACATGAACGGCCTCGTGAAGGAGACCCTCCGCATCCTGCGGCACTGGATGGCGTACGGGGTGCGGATCTTCCGGGTGGACAACCCGCACACCAAGCCGGTGGTCTTCTGGGAGCGGGTCATCGCGGAGGTCAACCGCACCGATCCCGACGTGATCTTCCTCGCCGAGGCCTTCACCCGGCCCGCGATGATGCACACGCTCGCCCAGATCGGCTTCCAGCAGTCGTACACCTACTTCACCTGGCGCAACAGCAAGCAGGAACTGACCGAGTACCTCAGCGAGTTGTCGGGCGAGGCGGCTTCCTACATGCGGCCGAACTTCTTCGTCAACACCCCGGACATCCTGCACGCCTACCTCCAGCACGGCGGCCGTCCCGCCTTCGAGGCGCGCGCGGTCCTCGCCGCCACGCTCTCCCCCGCCTGGGGCGTCTACAGCGGCTACGAGCTGTGCGAGAGCACACCGTTGCACGAGGGCGGCGAGGAGTACCTCGACTCGGAGAAGTACCAACTCAAGCCGCGTGACTGGGAGGCGGCCGAGCGCGAGGGGCGCACCATCGCCCCGCTGATCACACGACTGAACGACATCCGGCGGCGCCATCCCGCGCTCCAGCGGCTCAGGAACCTCCGCTTCCACGGGACCGACAACGACTCCGTCATCGCCTACAGCAAGCGCGCGGGGACGGACACGGTGATCGTCGTCGTCAACCTCGACCCGCACCACGCCCAGGAGGCGACGGTCTCCCTGGACATGCCGCAACTCGGCCTGGACCACGGCGACCCGCTGTCCGTGCACGACGAACTGACCGGTGAGACGTACGCCTGGAGCAGGACGAACTACGTCCGCCTGGAGCCCGGCCGGGCGCCGGCCCACGTGTTCCACGTCCGGTGACCCGCAACCGCAGATCGGAGGCTCCAGAGCGCCATGACCGTCAACTCACCCGTCCCGGACACCTTCGAGGACACTCCCGCGAAAGACCGCGACCCGGATTGGTTCAAGCGCGCGGTCTTCTACGAAGTCCTCGTCCGCTCCTTCCAGGACAGCAACGGCGACGGCGTCGGCGACCTCAAGGGCCTCACCGCCAAACTCGACTACCTGCAATGGCTCGGCGTCGACTGCCTCTGGCTCCCGCCCTTCTTCAAGTCCCCGCTCAGGGACGGCGGATACGACGTGTCGGACTACACCGCCGTCCTGCCCGAGTTCGGCGACCTGGCCGACTTCGTCGAGTTCGTCGACTCCGCCCACCAGCGCGGCATGCGCGTCATCATCGACTTCGTCATGAACCACACCAGCGACCAGCACCCGTGGTTCCAGGAGTCCAGGAACAACCCCGACGGACCCTACGGCGACTACTACATGTGGGCCGACGACGACAAGCAGTACGCCGACGCCCGCATCATCTTCGTCGACACCGAGGTCTCCAACTGGACCTACGACCCGGTCCGCAACCAGTACTTCTTCCACCGCTTCTTCTCCCACCAGCCGGACCTCAACTACGAGAACCCGGCCGTTCAGGAGGAGATCCTGGCCGCCCTCCGTTTCTGGCTCGACCTCGGCATCGACGGCTTCCGCCTCGACGCCGTGCCGTATCTCTACGCGGCCGAGGGCACCAACTGCGAGAACCTTCCGGCGACCCACGCTTTCCTCAGGCGGGTCCGGAAGGAGATCGACGCGATGTATCCGGACACGGTGCTGCTGGCGGAGGCCAACCAGTGGCCCGAGGACGTCGTCGACTACTTCGGCGACTTCGCCTCCGGCGGCGACGAATGCCACATGGCCTTCCACTTCCCGGTCATGCCGCGCATCTTCATGGCGGTGCGCCGGGAATCCCGCTACCCCGTCTCGGAAATCCTCGCCAAGACCCCGGCCATTCCGTCGGGTTGTCAGTGGGGGATCTTCCTGCGGAACCACGACGAGCTGAC
>NZ_JBIUBX010000032.1:0-128612 GCF_044548445.1 Streptomyces sp. NPDC052016 | reverse complement strand
GCCGTCCGCACCCCCATGCAGTGGACACCCGACCGCAACGCGGGCTTCTCCTCCAGCGACCCCGGCCGGCTGTTCCTGCCGACCATCATGGACCCGGTCTACGGCTACCAGGTCACCAACGTCGAGGCGTCGATGGCCTCGCCGTCCTCGCTGCTGCACTGGACGCGGCGCATGATCGAGATCCGCAAGCAGAACCCCGCCTTCGGACTCGGCTCCTACACCGAGCTGTCCTCCTCCAACCCGGCCGTCCTCGCCTTCCTCCGCGAATACGAGGACGACCTGGTCCTGTGCGTCCACAACTTCTCGCGCTTCGCCCAGCCCACCGAGCTCGACCTGCGCCGCTTCAAGGGGCGTTATCCGGTCGAGCTCTTCGGCGGCGTCCGCTTCCCCGCCGTCGGCGAGCTGCCGTACCTGCTCACTCTCGCGGGGCACGGCTTCTACTGGTTCCGGCTCCGCCGGGACGCCGCCTAGAACCCTGCGGCGGGGCGGTTTCCACTGCCCCGCCCGGGGCACGCATCAGTAGCACCCCGACCCTCCCCGGGGAAAGGAATGTGACGCCATGGCGGACACGGTCACACTTTCCGGCAGGACGAGCCCCCTCCTCCTCGCGTCGTTGACGCCCCTGTTGCGGGAGTGGCTGCCACGGCAGCGCTGGTTCGCCGGCAAGGGGAGTCCGGTCACCGGGTTCTCGCTGGTGGCGGCCACCGAGCTGCTGCCCGCCGAATCCCGGCTGGGCCTGTTCCACCTGCTGGTGCGCGCACACCAGCCGGCCTCGCCGGGCGACTGCTACCAGCTTCTGATCGGCGTACGCGAGGCGCTGCCGCCCCGGCTGGCGCCCGCGATGATCGGCCGTGTGCCGGACGGCCCGCTCGCCGGTCGCACGGTGTACGACGCCCTGTACGACACCCGGCCCGCCGAGCTGCTCCTGGAGGCGCTGCGGACCCGCGCCCGGATCGGCGTGCTGCGCTGCGAGCGGGACCCGGCGCAGGAGATACGCGCGGGTCTGATACCCCGCCGTCTGACGTCCGAGCAGTCGAACTCGTCGGTGGTCTACGGAGATACGTTCATCCTGAAGCTGCTGCGCCGGGTCGTGCCCGGCGTCAATCCGGACCTGGAGCTGCCGCTGGCGCTGGCCCGCGAGGGCTGCCCCCGGGTGCCGGCGCCGACGGCGTGGATGCACGCCGAGCTCGACGGGCAGTCGTACGTCCTGGGCGTGCTCCAGCCGTTCGTGCAGGGCGCGGCGGACGGCTGGGAGCTGGCGCTGCGGGAGCTGGCGAAGGGGGAGGACTTCGGCGCCGAGGCGCGGGCGCTGGGGCGGGCCACCGCCGAGGTCCACACCGCGCTCGCCCGCGCGCTGCCCACGGCGACCCTCGGGTACGCCCAGCTGGGGCCGCTGGTGGACGGCATGGTCGAGCGCCTCGACGCGGCCGCGCAGGCAGTCCCCGCGCTGCTTCCCTACGCGCCCGCCCTGCGCACCGCCTTCACGGCGCTGGCCGACCTCGCGGCCGAGGGGCACACCTGGACCGCCCAGCGCGTCCACGGCGACCTGCACCTCGGGCAGTGTCTGCGGGCCCCCTCCGGGGAGTGGGCCCTGATCGACTTCGAGGGCGAGCCGGCCCGGCCGCTGGCCGAGCGCAGGATGCCGCAGCCGACGGTCCGGGACGTGGCGGGCATGCTGCGGTCCTTCGACTACGCCGCCCACTCGGCCACCCCGCCCGCGCCGGGCTGGGCCGAGGCGTGCCGGGCGGCGTACTGCTCCGGCTACGCCGAGGTGTCCGGCGCCGACCCGCGCACCGATCCCGTACTGCTGCGGGCCTACGAGACGGACAAGGCCGTGTACGAGGTCGTCTACGAGGCCCGGCACCGCCCCGACTGGCTCCCCGTCCCGCTGTCCGCGATCCGCAGGCTCGCCGCATCCGACCAGCTCTGAGGAGGCTTCGCCCGTGACTCCCAGTCCCCCGTCCGACGGTTCGATCCCGAAGAAGCAGGCTGCCGCAAGGAAAGCGGTGGCGAAGAAGGCGGCGGGGAAGAAGACAGCGGCGGCCAAGAAGGTGGTGGCCCAGAAGGCGACGGCCGAGAAGGCCGTGGCGAAGAAGACCGCCGCCAAGAAGGCGGCCGTCGAGACGTCCGCCGCGAAGAAGGCCGCGGTGGCGAAGGCCGCGGCGAAGAAGGTCCCGCCGGCGAAGGCCGCCGCCGCCAAGGTCCCGGCGCAGAAGGCCGCCGAAAAGGTCCCGGCCGCCGGGAAGGCCACCGCCGGGAAGACGGCGGCGAAGAAGCCCGCCGCCGCGAGGATCCCCGGTCAGAAGGCCGCCGCCAAGAAGACTCCGGGCCGGAAAGCCGCTGCCGGGACGGCCGCCGCGAAGGCCCCGGCCAAGAAGGCCACCGCCCCGCGGGATCCGGCGCACGAGCCCGCCGTCGAGCCCCTGGTCGTCGCCCTCTCCCCCGCCCTGGACGCCGCCGACCGCGAGCGTCTGCTGCGGGGCACCCACCACGATCCGCACGGGGTGCTCGGCGCGCACCCGGCGCCCGGCGGGATCGTGTTCCGCGCCTTCCGCCCCTACGCCCTGTCCGTCACCGTCGTCTGCGGCGATCTGCGCGCCGACCTCCATGACGACGGCGACGGCTTCTTCTCCGGGCTGCTGCCCCTCCAGGAGGTACCGGCCTACCGCCTCCTCGTGGCGTACGAGGGAACGGTCCAGGAGACCGAGGACGCGTACCGCTTCCTGCCCACGCTGGGCGAGCTGGACCTCCACCTGATCGGCGAGGGACGGCACGAGCAGCTGTGGACGGTGCTCGGCGCGCACCCGACGACCCACCAGGGCGTGACCGGCACCAGCTTCTCGGTGTGGGCGCCGAACGCGCGCGGGGTGCGGCTGGCCGGCACCTTCAACTTCTGGGACGGCACCGGGTACCCGATGCGCTCGCTGGGCTCCTCCGGGGTGTGGGAGCTGTTCGTGCCGGGCATCGGGGAGGGCGAGCTGTACAAGTTCGACATCACCCGCCCCGACGGTTCGCACACCCTGCGCGCCGACCCGCTGGCCCGCCGTACGGAGGCCCCGCCGGCCACCTCGTCGGTCGTGCACGCCTCGCACTACGAGTGGGGCGACGAGGAGTGGCTGGCCCGCCGGGCGGAGCGGCCCGTCCACGAGTCGCCGTTCTCGGTGTACGAGGTGCACCTTCCGTCCTGGCGACCGGGACTGACGTACCGGCAGCTGGCCGAGCAGCTCCCCGCGTACGTCAGGGACCTGGGTTTCACCCATGTCGAGCTGATGCCGATCGCCGAGCACCCCTTCGGCGGCTCCTGGGGCTACCAGGTGACCGGCTTCTACGCGCCGACGGCCCGGCTCGGCACGCCGGACGACTTCAAGTACCTGGTGGACGCCCTGCACCGGGCCGGGATCGGTGTGCTGATGGACTGGGTGCCGGCGCACTTCCCGCGCGACGACTGGGCGCTGGCCGAGTTCGACGGCCGCCCGCTGTACGAGCACGAGGATCCGCTGCGGGCCGCGCATCCGGACTGGGGGACCCTGGAGTTCGACTTCGGGCGGCGGGAGGTGCGCAACTTCCTCGTGGCCAACGCGGTGTACTGGTGCGAGGAGTTCCACATCGACGGTCTGCGCGTCGACGCCGTCGCCTCGATGCTCTACCTCGACTACTCGCGCGAGCCGGGCCAGTGGACGCCGAACGAGCACGGCGGCCGGGAGAACCTGGACGCGGTGGCCTTCCTCCAGGAGATGAACGCCACCGTGTACCGCCGGTGCCCGGGTGTGGTGACGATCGCCGAGGAGTCGACGGCCTGGGACGGCGTCACCCGGGCCACCCACCACCGGGGGCCGAGCGGCTTCGGCGGTCTCGGTTTCGGCCTGAAGTGGAACATGGGCTGGATGCACGACTCGCTGCAGTACATCGGCAAGGAGCCCGTGCACCGCAAGTACCACCACCACGAGATGACCTTCTCGATGGTGTACGCCTACAGCGAGAACTACGTCCTGCCGATCTCCCACGACGAGGTCGTCCACGGCAAGCGTTCCCTGGTGTCGAAGATGCCGGGCGACTGGTGGCAGCGGCGCGCCGACCTCCGCGCCTACCTGGGCTTCATGTGGGCGCACCCCGGCAAGCAACTCCTGTTCATGGGGCAGGAGTTCGCGCAGGGCGCCGAGTGGTCGGAGGCGCACGGCCCCGACTGGTGGCTCCTCGACCCCGCCTACGGCGCCGAGGCCGACCACCGGGGCGTACGGGACCTGGTCCGCGACCTCAACGCCGTCTACCGGTCGACCCCCGCCCTCTGGGAACGGGACACCGCCTCCGACGGCTTCCAGTGGGTGGTGGGCGACGCGGCCGACGACAACGTCCTGGCCTTCCTGCGGTACGACGCCGACGGCGCCCCCCTGCTCGCCGTCTCCCACTTCTCCCCGGTCGTCCGCCACGACTACCGCATCGGCGTCCCGGACGACGTCCCCGCCTGGCTGGAGGTCCTCAACACCGACTCCGAACGGTACGGCGGCAGCGGCGTCTGCCAACCCCACCCGGTCAAGCCGGAGGCCCAGGGCTGGCACGGACGCCCGGCGAGCATCCGGCTGACCCTGCCCCCACTGGCGACGGTGTGGCTGCGCCCGGCGTAGCGCTTCCGCCCCGCCGCCCGTGCCCGTCCCTGCCCTGGGCTGCCGCCCAGGTCCCCGCTTCGGCCTGACGGGCCTCGGCCTCGAACGCCGGCCCGCCGGGTTCGCTCACCCATCTCCCGAGCGAGTCGGGTGGTGGGTGGGCGAAGGGCGGGGGTCCGGGGGCGGAGTCCCCGGGGACGGGACGGGACGGCGGAGGCGACACCCCTGCGGCAGCGGCCGGCGCCTGGGCGGCCCCGGGTTACGAAAGGGCCTCCGCCAGCGCCTTCGGCAGTGCCTTCGTGTGCACCACGCCCAGCCGCTGCGTGGCCCGGGTCAGGGCGACGTAGAGGTCGCTGGTGCCGTACTCGGCCGGTTCGACCACGAGCACGGAGTCGAACTCCAGCCCCTTGGACTGGCGGGGGTCGACGAGGACGACCGTGTGCGTGAGGTCGGGTTCGGCGTCCGCGGTGACGCCGTCCAGCCGGGCGGCCAGCCGCCGGTGCAGCGCGCGCGGGGCGATCACCGCGAGCCGGCCCTCGGCGGGGGTCAGCTCCCCGACCGCCTTGGCGACCGCGCCGGGCAGGTCGTCGGTGGCGCGTGCCCAGGGCCGCGCGCCGGTGGAGCGCACCGAGCGGGGCGGGACGAAGTCCGGGTGCTCGGCGCGGACGACGGCCGCGGCGACGTCCATGATCTCGGCCGGGGTGCGGTAGTTCACGCCGAGGCGGGTGTGCTCCCAGCGGTCCTGGACGTACGGCTCGAGGATCTTCGACCAGGAGCCGACGCCGGCCGCCTCCGCCGTCTGCGCCGGGTCGCCGACCAGGGTCATCGAGCGGGTCGGGCTGCGCCGCATCAGCAGCCGCCAGGCCATCGGCGACAGCTCCTGCGCCTCGTCGACGACGATGTGCCCGAACGCCCAGGTCCGGTCGGCCGCCGCCCGCTCGGCGGCGCTGCGGTGGTCGTTCTCCTCCTGCCGCTCGGCGAACCGCTCGGCGTCGATGATGTCGTGCGCGGAGAGGACCTCGCTGCCGTCCGGATCGCTGTCCTCCTTGTCCTCGAACTCGTAGGTGCGCGAGGCGTACGACACGTCGAGCACGCCCTGCGCGTAGGCGATCTCCCGCTCCCGCTCCCGCTCGGCCCGTGCCCGCGCCATGCGGTCGTCCTCGCCGAGGAGTTCGGCGGCCTCGTCGAGCAGCGGCACGTCCGCCACGGTCCAGGCCCGGGTCACCGGGCGGCGGATGGCGGCCGCGTCCTCGTCGGAGACGTAGCCCTCGGGGTGGGCGAGGAAGTCGGCGATCACGCGCCGCGGGGTGAGCACCGGCCACAGCCGGTCGATGGCCGCCCAGACGTCGGGGTTCTCGGCGAGGTCGTCGCGGATCTGCGTGATGTCGCTGGGGTCGAGCAGGTTGGAGCCGTCGTAGGGGTCGGTGCCGACGCGCTCGGCGTACAGCTCGGTGAGCGTGTTGAGGATGTGGCCCTCGAAGTGCTCACGGGCCGCGTTGTGCGGCAGCTTCGCGGCGCGGGTGCGCTCGCGGGCGACGCCGACGAGTCCGTCGTCGAGCATCAGGACCTCACGGTCGTGCTCGACCGCGATCACCGGGTCGGGCAGCGCCTGCCGGTCGCGTACGACGGCGGCGAGCACGTCGGCCATGTCGGCGCGGCCCTTCACGGCGGCCGCCTCGGGCGTGTCCGTGGCCGTCGCCCGCACGCCCGGGTACAGCTCGCCGACGGTCGCGAGCAGCACGCCCGTCTCGCCCAGGGAGGGCAGCACCTCGCCGATGTAGCCGAGGAAGGCGGGGTTGGGGCCGACGATCAGGACGGCCCGCCGGGCGAGCAGTTCGCGGTGCTCGTAGAGGAGGTAGGCGGCGCGGTGCAGGGCGACCGCCGTCTTGCCGGTGCCCGGCCCGCCCTCGACGACCAGCACCCCGCGGTGGGGGGCGCGGATGATCTCGTCCTGCTCGGCCTGGATGGTCTGCACGATGTCGCTCATGCGACCGGTGCGCGCGGAGTTGAGGGCGGCGAGCAGGACGTCGTCGCCGGCCGGATCCTCGTACCCGGTGCGGGTGGCGTCGCCGACGTCGAGGAACTCGTCGTGCAGGGCGGTGACCCGCCGGCCCTCGGTGGAGATGTGCCGGCGGCGGCGCAGGCCCATCGGGGTGTGGCCGGTCGCGAGGTAGAAGGGCCGGGCGACGTCGGCCCGCCAGTCGACGAGGACGGGCGTGCGCTCGGGGTCGTCCCGGCGCAGGCCGATCCGGCCGATGTGGTGGCTCACTCCGGAGGACAGGTCGATCCGGCCGAAGCAGAGGGAGCCGTCCACGGCGTTCAGCGCGGCGAGCAGCCCCGAGCGTTCGGCGACCAGGATGTCCCGCTCCAGGCGGGCCTGCATGGGCGTGTCGCCTTGGGCGAGGGCATCGGTGACGGACACCTCGGCGTCGCCGCGCAGGGCGTCGACGCGGGCGTACAGGCCATCGATGAATTCCTGTTCACGGCGCAATTCGCTGTCCGGCAAACCGTTGTTTGACAATTCCACTCCCGCCCGGATATACTGTGCTCACTGAACTTTTCCGCGACTCGTCGAATTCAAGTCGCGAACCATTAAATATACGCAGAGAAATCCCCCGGGCGCAATTGCCCGGGGGATTTCTTTTACCTGCGCGCGAGGTGTTCAGAGCACGTCGGAGAGCTCCTCCAGCAGCCGGCGCTTCGGCCGCGCCCCCACCATCGCCTTCACCGGCTCACCGCCGCGGAAGACCATGAAGGTCGGCATCGACAGCACCTTGTAGTGGTTGGTCGTCGCCGGGTTGTGGTCCACGTTCAACTGCACCACCTTCAGCCGCTCGCCCTCCTCCGCGGCGAGCGCGCCGAGAACCGGCGCCATCTGCCGGCAGGGCGGGCACCAGTCGGCGGTGAACTCCACCAGCACCGGCAGTTCCGCGCCCAGCACCTCCGCCCCGAAATCGTCGTCAGTGACCTCAGGGACTCCTGCCGTCTTCGTCACCGTTGCCGCCCTCCCAGCTCGCACAGGGGTTCCGGACCCCCCGGAACCAGCGCCTCGGCACCCAGCTCGTCCCGCGCCCGCTCGGCCCGGGCGAGCTGACCGGCGACCTTCTCCCGGACCGCCCGCAGCTCCCCGATGAGCGCGTCCAGCTCGTCCAGCTTGCGCCGGTACACCGCGAGCGACGCCGGGCAGGAGTCGCCCTCCGGATGCCCGGCGCGCAGGCACTCCACGAAGGGCCGGGTCTCCTCCAGGTCGAACCCGAAGTCCCGCAACGTCCTGATCTGCTGCAACAACCGCAGATCCCGCTCGTCGTAGGCACGATGACCCAGCTCGTCGCGCCGCGCGGGCAGCAGCCCCCGCGACTCGTAGTACCGCAGCGCCCGCGTCGTGGTCCCGGCCCGTGCGGCCAGCTCGCCGATTCGCATGCGTACGAACGTAAGGGTTGACGCCGACGTCAGGGCAAGAGCGGTTTCCGTTCCACCGGCGAGGTGAGCACGATCGAGGTCGTCGTGCGCCCCAGCGCCGAGATCTCCTCGAGGACCTCCTCGAGGTGGACCGTGTCCGTGACGGCGACCTTCAGGATCCAGCAGTCCTCACCGACCACGTGGTGCACCTCGGTGATCTCGGGACGTTCCATCAGCTCCAGCGTCCTGGGGTGCTTCAGGTTGTACCCGCCGTGCGGATTCACCCGGACGAACGCCTGGATGCCGTAGCCGAGCCGGGCCGGGACGACGCGGGCGCCGTAACCGGTGATCACGCCCGCGGTCTCCAGCCGCCGCACCCGCTCGGTGACCGCCGCGGGGCTCAGCCGGACCCTGCGGCCCAGCTCGCTGAGCTTGATCCGGCCGTCGGTCTGCAGCAGTGCGAGGATCCGCCGGTCCACCGCGTCGAAGGCCACCGACGTTTCGTCGGCGGTGGCGCGTGGACGCCGTGCTTCTTTTGGCGTGGCTGCCGTAACTCCCATGGTTCCCCCTTCAGGACCTGCGGATTCGCCGGGAGAATTATGGTCATGAACAAGACAGGAGCGGCAGAGGCGCGAGACGTCCTGGTCATCGGCGGCAACCGCTATTTCGGCAAGCGGCTCATCGCCCGGCTGGTGGCCGCCGGAGACCGGGTCACGGTCCTCAACCGCGGATCGTCCCCGCCACCCCCCGGCGCCGTGCAGCTCGTCGCCGACCGCGACGACGAGGACGCGCTGACCACGGCCCTCGGCTCCCGCACCTTCGACGTCGTGATCGACCAGGTCTGCTACACCCCCCGCCAGGCGGCCACCGCCCTGCGCGTCTTCACCGGACGCACCCGCCGCTACGTGATGACGTCCACGGTGGAGGTGTACGAGTACGAGGACTCCATCGCCCCCGTGCGCGAGAGCGACGTCGACCCGTCGTCCGTGGCCGTCGACCTCGGCCTCCCCTGGCACGACCCGGAGTTCCTGGACGCCCACTACGGCGAGGGCAAGCGGCAGGCGGAGGCGGTGTTCGCGGCGGCCGGCGCCGCGGGCTTCCCGTACGTGTCGGTGCGGGTGGCCCACGTGCTGGGCGGGGCGGACGACTTCACGGGCCGGCTGGCCCACTACGCGGAGCGCGTCCGCACCGGCGAGCCGATCGCCGTTCCCTCCCCGAACCATCCGGCGACGTACATCCATGTCGAGGAGATCGCCGACTTCCTGTTCTGGGCGGCCGGCGAGACCTTCACCGGGCCCGTCAACGCCGCCTCCCACCGTCCGCTGAGCACCGAGGAGCTGTGCGAGGCGGTGGCCGCGCACGTCTCCGACGGCAGGACGGTCTTCCAGGAGGTGGAGGTCGGCGAGGTCTCGCCGTTCGCCTTCCGCCGCTCGTACCCCATGGACAACTCCCGTGCCACGAAGCTCGGTTTCACCTTCGGCAACGCACGGCAGTGGCTGGGCCGGGCCGTCGTCGAAACGCTGGGAAAGGAGGACCGGCATGCGTGAGCGCCCCCTCGGGGACCTGCGGGTGAGCGCGATCGGGCTCGGCGCGATGCCGCTGTCCATCGAGGGCCGCCCCGACGAGGCCCGCGCCCTCGCCACGATCCACGCGGCGCTGGACGCGGGCGTGACGCTGCTGGACACGGCCGACTCCTACCACCTGCCGGGCGGGGAACCCGGCCACAACGAACGCCTGGTGGCCCGCGCCCTCGCCACCTACGGCGGTGCCACGGACCGGGTACTGGTGGCGACCAAGGGAGGCCGGGGCAGACCGGCCGGCGAGGACTGGACGGTCGACGGCGACCCCCGGCATCTGAAGGCCGCCGCCGAGGCCTCCCTCAAGCGGCTCGGTGTCGAGGCGATCGGTCTCTACCAGCTCCACAAGCCGGACCCGGCAGTGCCGTTCGAGGAGTCGGTGGGCGCGCTGCGGGACCTGCTCGACGAGGGCAAGATCCGGCTGGCCGGCGTCTCCAACACGGACGCGGACCAGATCCGCCGGGCCCACGCGATCCTCGGCGACCGGCTGGTCTCGGTGCAGAACCGGTACTCCCCCGCCGTCGGCGACAGCGAGGCCGAGCTGCGGCTCTGCGCCGAGCTGGGGCTGGCGTTCCTCCCGTGGAGTCCCCTGGGCGGCATCTCCCGCAGCTCCCTGGACGGGCCGTCCCGGCTGGAGGGAGGGCGGCGCTTCGCCGCCTTCCACGAGATCGCCCGCGAACGCGGGCTGAGCCCTCAGCAGGTCTGCCTGGCCTGGCACCTGAACCGCTCCCCGACGGTGATCCCGATCCCGGGTGCGAGCCGTCCGCAGACGGCACGTGACTCGGCGGGGGCGGCGGACCTCACGCTGTCGCGGGAGGAGTCGGCGCGGCTGGACAGGACCGTGGAGCGGGGTCGGGCGCTTCAGGCGTGAGCCGTCATGCCGTGCCCGCTGCCTCCGTCAGGCGCATGTCAGCTGGGCGTCGATGTCCGCCCGGGTCCTCACCTTTCCCGTGTGGGTCATGAACTCGCCCTCCCCGAGCCGGGCGCCGTCCAGCCGGGAGAGGTCGATCCAGCCGTCACGCCCGTCGTCCTCCTTGCCGCCGGCCTTCTCGAAGACGGACACGTGGAAGCCCTCCGGCAGTTCACCGCGCAGCGGCACTTCCTCTCGGGCGAAGCCGGCGTCGCTGCCGACCTCGAAGAGGCCCTGCGCCACCTCCGGCGACCGCGGGCCGCCGGCCTTCCACAAGGTCGTGAAGTCGTCGTCGTCCGCGTAGACCTCCGCTCCCGAGACGGTGGTCCCCGGGCAGACCGGATACGCGACCACGAGACCGCCCTCCGGGCTCCGGGCGTACCCGAAGCCCGGAGGGTTCGGCGCCTGCGTGTGGCAGCCGGCGGTGACGGCGATCGCGGCGAGCGCCGTCACCAGGGCGAGTGCGGGCCTTCTCATGGGCAGGAGTAGCCACCGTCGCCGAGGTCCGCCTCGACCTCGAAGCTGTTCGTGCAGGGGTCGGTCCTGTCCCTTCCTGGAAGTAGTCCCACGCCATCCTGAGGCCCAGATCGTCCCACTGTTCCACGTGCACGCGTTCGTGCCGCAGGCGCTCCTTGGTCGAGAAGTCCGGATCGCAGCCCGTCACGTAGGTGTCGCCGACGGTCGTCCCGCCCCTGCTGAAGAGGCAGACGTCGCCACGCACGCCGAGTCGCGATGGTCGCCGCCGGCGTCCCTGTGGTTCTGCGGCCGGCCGAAGGTGATGCCGTTGCCGTCGTGGGTGGCGGGTTCCGCGGACGCCACCCCGCCGGCGGGACCTCCGGGCGGGATGCGAAGCGTCGCGAGAGGAGCGGGCCCTCGAAGGGGGACGGGCAGAATGGCCGGCATGAGCCCGGGCAGCACCAGTCGCGCCGACGCCAACCGCCGCCGCATCCTCGACGTGGCCCTCGCCGAGTTGCTGCGCGACCCCGACGCGTCCATGGACCGGATCGCCGGCGCCGCCGGCGTCGTGCGCCGCACGGTGTACGGGCACTTCCCCAGCCGCGAGGCGCTGATCGGCACGCTGGCCGACGAGGCGGTGGCGGCCCTGGCGACCGCCGACACTACGGGCCGCGAGGTCGTCGCGAACCCGGCGGAGGCGCTGGCCCGCTCGGTGCTCGCGGTCTGGGACGTCGCCGACCGCTACCGGCTGCTGGTCGCGCCGGCCCAGCGCACGGTCGCCCTGCCGGGCATCACGGAGCGGCTCGCCCCGGTCCGCGAGAACAAGGTCCGGCTGCTCCGGCGCGGGCTCGACGAGGGCGCCTTCGTCTCACCCCTGCCGGCGCCGGCCCTGGCGTCCGTCCACGAGCAGATCCTCGTCGCGCTGATGGAGGCCGTGAACGACGACCTGCTGGACCCGCGCGCGGCCGGCCGCTCGGCCGCGGTCACCGTCCTGACCGCGTCGGGCGTGCCCGCCCATCTGGCCGTCGCGCTGGTGGCGAGGGTGGACGGCCACGCGACGCCCCCGGAACTCGATTGACGAGTACACGCTCACCCCCATACGTTCTGCGCCTGCCCTGATCGTCTTCAGGTGCGCCGATCGATCCCTGGGGGGACACATTGAGCTGGTTCATCCTCGTACTCAGGAAGAGTCTGGTCTTCCGCGGGCGGGCCCGTCGCATGGAGTACTGGATGTTCACCCTGATCAGCTCGCTGATCTACCTGGCGATGCTGTTCGCGGACGAGTTCGTCGGCAACGAGGCGTTCTCCATCGGGTTCACCCTCGTGATCCTGCTGCCCGCCCTCGCCGTCACGGTACGCCGCCTGCACGACACGGACCGCTCCGGGTGGTGGTCCCTGATCGCGATGGTGCCCTGCGTCGGCACCATCGCCATGCTGATCTTCACGGCCACCGAGGGCACTCCGGGCCAGAACAGGTACGGGCCGAATCCGAAGGAGACCCCGACGTTCGCCTGACGCCGGCCCCGAGACGCGGCGGCGCCCACTGGGGGGTGCGCGGCCACGCACATCGGCGGTGCGCCGGCGCCCACGGCGGTGCGGCCGTGCCCACGGGAACAGGAGAACCGGGCGGCTGAGCTACGGGGGAGCACTCAGCCGCCCGGAGCCGGGGGCGGATACCGCGGGGGGTGGGGGGTCTGGCCGGATGTCCGGCCCCGGTTCAGGCGGGGCCGGACATCCGGAGTCCGGGCGGGTCCGACCAGGCCGCGTGAGGGCTGATGGGCCTGGTCAGGACATGTCCTTCAGGCGTGTCAGGCCTTGGCGAGCGCCTTCGCGCCGTCCTCGCGCTGCTCGGGCATCTCCGCCTCCGCCGGGGCCGGCGAGCCGTGGCCGTCGTCGAGCAGGGTCTTCTCGTCGAACGGCGCCCGTCCGGCGAGCACCTCCTCCACGCGGACCTTGTCGATCTCCTTGGTCCAGGTGCCGATCAGGACGGTGGCGACGGCGTTGCCGGCGAAGTTGGTGAGGGCGCGGGCCTCGCTCATGAAGCGGTCGATGCCGACGATGAGGCCGATGCCGTCCACCAGGGCGGGCTTGTGCGACTGCAGACCGCCCGCCAGGGTCGCGAGGCCGGCGCCGGTGACACCGGCGGCGCCCTTGGAGGCGACCAGCAGGAAGAGCAGCAGCGGGATCTGCTCGCCGACCGACATCGGCGTCCCCATGGCGTCGGCGATGAACAGCGAGGCCATGGTCATGTAGATCATGGTGCCGTCGAGGTTGAAGGAGTAGCCGGTCGGGACGGTGATGCCGACGACGGGCTTGCTGACACCGAGGTGCTCCATCTTCGCGATGAGGCGCGGCAGCGCGGACTCGGAGGAGGAGGTCGACAGGATCAGCAGGAACTCACGGCCCAGGTACTTGAAGAGCGTGAAGATGTTCAGGCCGGCGACGACCCGGAGCAGCGCACCGAGCACGATGAAGACGAAGAGCACGCAGGTGACGTAGAAGCCGAGCATCAGCACGGCCAGGCTCTTGAGCGCGTCGAGACCGGCGGAGCCGGTGACGGCGGCGATGGCGCCGAAGGCACCGATCGGGGCGGCCCACATCACCATGGCGAGGATGCGGAAGACGAGCCGCTGGATGTGCTCGACACCGCGCAGGATCGGCTCTCCGGCGGAGCCCATGGCCTGCAGGGCGAAGCCGGCGAGCAGCGCGATCAGCAGGGTCTGGAGCACCTCACCGCCGGTGAAGGCGGAGACGATCGTGGTCGGGATGATGCCCAGCAGGAACTCGGTGGTGTCCTTGGCCTCCGCCGACACCTGCGCCTGGCCGGTCTCCTTGACGGCGTCCGTGATCGCGAGGCCGGTGCCCGGCTCCAGGACGTTGCCGACGACCAGGCCGATGCCCAGCGCCACCAGCGACATGATCAGGAAGTAGACGAGGGCGATACCGCCCACGGCGCCGACCTTGGCCGCCTTCCGTACCGAGCCGATGCCGAGCACGATCGTGCAGAAGATGATCGGCGAGATCATCATCTTGATCAGGTTCACGAAGCCGGTGCCGATGGGCTTCAGCTCGACCGCGAAGTCCGGTGCGATCAGGCCCACGGCGATGCCGAGGGCGACCGCGATGATCACCGCGATGTACAGGTAGTGGGTACGGTCCCGCTTGGCGGCGGGTGCGGCAGGTGCCGGATGGGGAGTGGTGCTGGCGGCCACGGCTGCCCTCCTTGACGTCGTCGTCGGCATCACCGGCGTGCGGCTCACGTCCGGGGAGATTCGGGGATGCGGTGACTATCTCCCGGCGTGTGAGGGCGGTCACCCTTCCGTTCATTTAGTTCACGCTCGACCGCAGGGGCACACTGACGACATGCGCATCGCCGTCCCGAGACCCCGCAGCCTGGCCGGCCAGCTCTTCGCCATGCAGGCCGTGCTGATAGCGGTCGTCGTCGCCGGATACGCGCTGTTCACCTACGTGAGCGACCGCGGCCAGGCCGAGGAGGCGGCGCGCCGCCAGGCCACCGCCGTGGCCCGCTCGGTCGCCGACTCCCCCTCCGTCCGGGAGGCGATCCACACGTCGGACCCGACGGCCGAGCTCCAGCCGTACGCGTTGCGGATCATGCGGGACACCGAGGTCGACTTCGTCACGATCATGAACCCGCGGGGGATCCGCTGGACCCACCCCGACGCGAGCGAGATCGGCCGGCACTTCCGGGGCAACACCGAGCCGGCCCTGAAGGGGCGGACGTTCACCGAGACCTACACCGGCACCCTCGGCCCGTCCGTCCGGGCGGTGACCCCGATCGAGGACGACGACAAGCGGATCGTCGGCCTGGTCAGCGCGGGCATCAAGGTCGAGGCGATCAGCCGGCGGGTGTCGGACCAGGTCACGGCCCTCTTCGGCGTCGCGGCCGGCGCCCTCGCCCTCGGCGCGGTCGGCACGTACGTCATCAACGCCCGGCTGCGCCGCCACACCCACGGCATGAACGCGGCCGAGCTCAGCCGTATGCACGACTACCACCAGGCGGCCCTGCACGCGGTCCGCGAGGGCCTGCTGATGCTGGACGGCCAGTACCGGGTGGCGCTGATCAACGACGGCGGCCGGGAGCTGCTGGGCGTGGGCGGGGACGTCGTGGGCGCCTCGGTCGCGGACCTCGGTCTGCCGGCTCCCCTGACGGGCACGCTGCTGTCCTCCGAGCCGCGGGTGGACGAGGTGCACCTGACGGCGGACCGGGTGCTGGTGGTGAACACGTCCCCGGTGTCGGGCGGAGAGCGGCGCGGCACGGTGGTGACGCTGCGGGACGTCACCGAACTCCAGTCGCTGATGGGCGAGCTGGACTCGGAACGGGGTTTCACCCAGGCCCTGCGCTCGCAGGCCCACGAGGCGGCGAACCGTCTCCACACGGTGGTCTCGCTCATCGAACTGGGCCGCGCGGAGGAGGCCGTCGACTTCGCGACCGCCGAACTGGAACTGGCCCAGGCCCTGACCGACCAGGTGGTGGCGGCGGTGAGCGAGCCGGTGCTGGCGGCCCTGCTCCTGGGCAAGACGGCCCAGGCGAACGAACGGGGCGTGGAGCTGGTGGTGTCGCGGGAGAGCGGCCTGGACGACGGGCTCCTGCCGGAGTCCCTGCCCGCCCGGGACCTGGTCACCATTCTCGGCAACCTCATCGACAACGCGGTGGACGCGGCGCAGGGCAGTGCGCGGGCGCGGGTGACGGTGACGGCGTCGACGGACGGCTCCTCCGGCGGCGCCGACGACGGCGGTGAACTGGTCCTGCGGGTGGCGGACACGGGGTCGGGAGTCGATCCCGCGTACGCCTCGCAGGTCTTCGAGCGGGGCTTCACGACCAAGCCGGCGGGCCCCGGCGGCCGGGGCCTCGGCCTGGCCCTGGTACGGCAGGCCGTACACCGCCACGAGGGCACGCTGTCGGTCGCGGAGGCCGAGGGGGGCGGGGCGGAGTTCACGGTGCGGTTGCCACTGCGGTCGGCGGCCGCGCCAGTGTCGGGAGGCAGTGCGTGACGAGTGACGAGCCGATTCGCGTCCTGGTCGTCGAGGACGACCCCGTGGCCGCCGACGCGCATGTGATGTACGTCGGGCGGGTGCCGGGGTTCGTCGCGGTCGGGAAGGCGCACACGGGCGCGGAGGCGCGGCGCCTGCTCGACCGCACGCCGGTCGACCTGCTGCTGCTCGACCTGCACCTGCCGGACGGGCACGGACTGCAGCTGGCGCGTTCGCTGCGGGCGGCGGGCTACCACGCGGACGTGATAGCGGTGACGTCGGCGCGGGACCTGACGGTGGTGCGGGAGGGCGTGTCGCTGGGCGTCGTCCAGTACGTCCTGAAACCGTTCACTTTCGCGACGCTGCGGGACCGGTTGGTGCGCTACGCGGAGTTCCGGGGAGCGGCCGGGGAGGCGAGCGGCCAGGACGAGGTCGACCGGGCGCTGGCCACGTTGCGGGCCCCGGGTCCTGCGGCCCTGCCGAAGGGGCTGAGCGGGCCGACGCTGGAGCGGGTCGTGGGCGCCGTGCGGGAGGCCGGGGAGGGACTGACCGCGGCGGGGGTGGCCGAGGCGGTGGGCATCTCGCGGATCACCGCACGGCGGTACCTGGAGCACCTGGTGGAGGCCGGGACGGCGGAACGCAGGCCGTTGTACGGGCAGGTGGGCCGACCCGAACTGGTCTACCGGTGGGTGTCCGGGAGCGGGACGGCGAGGTGAGGGTCACTCACCGGCACTGCCGAACGGCACCGCGCACCGCACGACGTACACCCCCAGGCCCGCCACGGCCCCCAGCATCTCCGTCCGCTTGGCCCGCGCCGCGGCGGCGACCACGGCGGCGACGACGGCGAGGGTCACGTTCAGCAGGTTGTCCCGGAACCCGATCCGCGCCTTCTGCGCGTCCTTGACGCTCTGGTACTCGCGGGCGGCGACTGCGCACGCCCCTGCCGCAACCGATCACGCGGCCCTCACTCCGCCCGACTTACCGACCGGTCACGACCGTGCGTTCCTACAATCAGTGACTATGGCCGAACAGCCCGTAGTCACCGCGGGTCGCTCCCCCTACGGTGTCCCCCGTGCCCCGACCCCCGTCCCACACCCACCAGCCCGGACCCCCCTTCGACGCCCGCGCCGCCCGCAAGCTCCGCTCGGCGCTCGGCATGACCCCCCAGCACGTGGCCCACAACCTGCGCACGTCCTACGGCCTCCCCTACGTCACACAGGACCTCGTGGCCGCCTGGGAACGGGGGACGGAAACCCCGACCCATTCCGAACTCACCGCCCTCGCGGGCGCGCTGTGGTGCTCCCCCGCCGACCTGATCGGCCGGCCCCGCACGCTGCGTGAACACCGCATCGCCCGCGGCCTGGCGCCGGAGGACGTGGCCCGTACCGTCGGCCACGAGTTCCTGGCGTACGTCCGCATGGAGGAGAGCGGCCAGTGGCGCGGCACCGACCGCCAGACCGCCGCCCTCGCCGAACTCCTCGGGCTCACGCTCCCCGACCTGATCACCGTCACCGGCCGGGAGGCCGGGCTCGCCGACCTCCTCCGCAGCGCGGCGAGCACCCGCTGGCAGGCGTACGTCAAGCCCGTCGGCAGGATCGTGCCCCTGGACCGGCGCCTGCTGGAGGCCGTCCTCCAGGAACTGCACCAGAGCTACCAGGGGCACATGGTCGCCACCCTGCGCTGGGGCGACGGCAGCGCGGCCGGTGAGGCGGGCGACACCGGCCGGGACTTCCTCGACCGGATCGTCGAGCACTTCTGGACGACCGTCGGGACACGCACGTCCTGAGGACGTGCGCCGCCGTGACCGCCGCCGCAGCGTGGACCAGAGGTCTAGAAGACGGACTCCGCCTCGTCCATCCGGTCCTTCGGCACCGTCTTCAGCTCGGTCACCGCCTCCGCCAGCGGCACCATCACGATGTCCGTCCCGCGCAGCGCCGTCATCCTGCCGAACTCGCCCCGGTGCGCCGCCTCCACCGCGTGCCAGCCGAAGCGGGTGGCGAGGACGCGGTCGTACGCGGTCGGGGTGCCGCCGCGCTGGACGTGGCCGAGGATGACCGGGCGGGCCTCCTTGCCGAGCCGCTTCTCCAGCTCGTAGGCGAGCGCCGTACCGATGCCCTGGAAGCGCTCGTGGCCGAACTTGTCGATCGCGCCCTTGCCGTAGTCCATGGAGCCGTCGGCGGGGTGAGCGCCCTCGGCCACGCAGATCACGGCGAACTTCTTGCCGCGGGCGAAGCGCTCCTCGACCATCTTCACCAGGTCGGCCGGGTCGAAGGGGCGCTCGGGCAGGCAGATGCCGTGCGCGCCGGCCGCCATGCCGGACTCCAGCGCGATCCAGCCCGCGTGCCGGCCCATGACCTCGACGACCATCACGCGCTGGTGGGACTCGGCCGTCGTCTTCAGGCGGTCCATGGCCTCCGTGGCGACGCCGACCGCCGTGTCGAAACCGAAGGTGCGGTCCGTCGAGGAGATGTCGTTGTCGATCGTCTTCGGGACGCCCACCACCGGCAGGCCCGCGTCGCTCAGCATCCGCGCCGCCGTCAGCGTGCCCTCGCCGCCGATCGGGATGAGCGCGTCGATGCCGAAGTCGTGGATCATGTCGCCGGCGCTCTCGCAGGCCTCCCGCAGACGGTCCCGCTCCAGCCGCGACGAGCCGAGGATCGTGCCGCCGAGGGCCAGGATGCCGCTGACCGCGTTCAGGTCGAGGGTGCGGTAGCGGCCGTCCAGCAGTCCTGCGTAGCCGTCCTCGAAGCCGATGACCTCGTCGTCGTAGTTGTCGACCGCTCGGTGCACGACCGACCGGATCACTGCGTTCAGCCCGGGGCAGTCGCCACCTGCGGTGAGAACTCCGATACGCATCGTGCTGTGTCTCCTGCTCGCTGTTGACACCGGTGAGGCACTCCGATTCTTTCATGCCGCCGAGGAGGCTGTCGCTTGACGGGCGCCTTATCCCCGGGCGGGGGTATTGTCAAGAGGGTTCTGCTCACCTTGGTGGGCGATTTTTGTGCACCCGGCGGGCACCCGCGACAGACACCACGACGGACATGACAGTCAGCACGAAGAGCAGGAACGGAGAGCACGCGTGACGCGCAGCGTGTACGTGACCGGGATCGACCGCGGCGACGGCCGCCAGGTCGTCGAGCTGGGGGTCATGGAACTGCTGACCCGGCAGGTCGACCGGGTGGGCGTCTTCCGCCCCCTCGTCCACGACGGGCCGGATCGCCTGTTCGAGCTGCTGCGTGCCCGGTACCGGCTGTCCCAGGACCCGGCGACCGTCTACGGCATGGACTACCACGAGGCGTCCGCCCTCCAGGCGGAGCGGGGGGCGGACGAGCTGGTCTCCACCCTCGTCGACCGGTTCCACCTGGTGGCCCGCGACTACGACGTCGTCCTCGTGCTCGGCACCGACTACGCCGACACCCAGTTCCCGGACGAGCTGTCCCTCAACGCGCGCCTGGCCAACGAGTTCGGCGCCTCCGTGATCCCCGTCGTCGGCGGCCGCAAGCAGACCGCGGAGTCCGTGCTCGCCGAGACCCGCAACGCCTACCGGGCCTACGAGGGGCTGGGCTGCGACGTCCTCGCCATGGTCGCCAACCGGGTCGCCCGCGAGGACCGGGAGAAGATCGCCGAGCAGCTCGCCACCCGGCTGCCCGTGCCCTGCTACGTCCTCCCCGACGAGCCCGCCCTGTCCGCGCCGACCGTCTCCCAGATCTCCCACGCCCTCGGCGCGAAGGTCCTCCTCGGCGACGACTCGGGGCTCGCCCGTGACGCGCTCGGCTTCGTCTTCGGCGGCGCCATGCTGCCCAACTTCCTGAACGCCCTGACCCCGGGCTGCCTGGTCGTGACCCCGGGCGACCGCGCCGACCTGGTCGTCGGCTCGCTGGCCGCGCACAGCGCCGGCACCCCGCCGATCGCCGGCGTGCTGCTCACGCTGAACGAGGTGCCGAGCGAGGAGGTCCTCACCCTCGCCGCCCGCCTCGCTCCCGGCACCCCCGTGCTGTCGGTGTCCGGCACCAGCTTCCCCACGGCCGAGCACCTGTTCTCCCTGGAGGGCAAGCTGAACGCGGCCACTCCACGCAAGGCCGAGACCGCCCTCGGTCTCTTCGAGCGGCACGTCGACACCGCCGAGCTGCTGAAGCGGGTCTCCGCGCCGAGCAGCGACCGCCTCACCCCGATGATGTTCGAGCACCAGCTGCTGGAGCAGGCCCGATCCGAGAAGCGCCGGGTGGTGCTCCCGGAGGGGACGGAGGAGCGGGTGCTGCACGCCGCCGAGGTGCTGCTGCGCCGTGGCGTCTGCGACCTCACCCTCCTCGGGCCGGTGGACCAGATCCGCAAGAAGGCCGCCGACCTCGGCATCGACCTCGCCGACGCCCAGCTCATCGACCCCGCCACCAGCGAGCTGCGCGACTCCTTCGCCGAGCTGTACGCCGGCTTCCGCGCCCACAAGGGCGTGACGGTCGAGCTGGCGTACGACGTGGTCTCCGACGTCAACTACTTCGGCACGCTCATGGTCCAGGAGGGGCTCGCCGACGGCATGGTCTCCGGGTCCGTGCACTCCACGGCCGCGACCATCCGGCCCGCCTTCGAGATCATCAAGACCAAGCCGGACGCCGACATCGTCTCGTCCGTCTTCTTCATGTGCCTGGCCGACAAGGTCCTCGTCTACGGCGACTGCGCCGTGAACCCCGACCCGAACGCCGAGCAGCTCGCCGACATCGCCATCCAGTCGGCGGCGACCGCCGCCCGGTTCGGCGTGGAGCCGCGGATCGCGATGCTGTCGTACTCCACGGGCACGTCGGGTTCCGGCGCCGACGTCGACAAGGTCCGGGAGGCGACCGAGCTGGTGCGCTCGCGCCGTCCCGACCTCGCGATCGAGGGGCCGATCCAGTACGACGCCGCCGTGGAGCCGTCGGTGGCGGCGACCAAGCTGCCGGGCTCCGAAGTGGCGGGCCAGGCCAGCGTGTTGATCTTCCCGGACCTGAACACCGGCAACAACACCTACAAGGCCGTGCAGCGTTCGGCCGGCGCGATCGCGGTCGGCCCGGTGCTCCAGGGCCTGCGCAAGCCGGTCAACGACCTGTCGAGGGGAGCCCTCGTGCAGGACATCGTCAACACCGTCGCCATCACGGCGATCCAGGCCCAGAACCCCAGCGAGAAGGCAGCCCAGCAGTGACCTCCCCCACCCGTGTCCTCGTCCTCAACTCCGGCTCCTCGTCGGTGAAGTACCAGCTGCTGGACATGCGGGACAGCAGTCGGCTGGCGGTGGGTCTGGTCGAGCGCATCGGCGAGCAGACCTCACGGCTGAAGCACACCTGCCTCACCTCCGGCGAGACCCGGGAGCAGAGCGGGCCGATCGCCGACCACGACGCCGCCCTCAAGGCCGTCGCCGAGGAGCTGGCCCGGGACGGTCTGGGCCTGGACTCCCCGGAGCTGGCCGCGGTCGGTCACCGGGTGGTGCACGGCGGGATGTTCTTCACCGAGCCCACGGTGATCGACGACACCGTGCTCACCGAAATCGAGCGGCTGATCCCGGTCGCCCCGCTGCACAACCCGGCCAACCTCACCGGCATCCGCACGGCGCGGGCGCTGCGCCCCGACCTGCCGCAGGTGGCGGTCTTCGACACGGCGTTCCACACGACCATGCCGGAGTCGGCCGCGCGCTACGCGATCGACCCGAAGATCGCCGACCGGTACCGCATCCGCCGCTACGGCTTCCACGGCACCTCGCACGCGTACGTCTCCCGTGAGACCGCGCGGCTGCTGGGCAAGGACCCGTCGCAGGTCAACGTCATCGTGCTGCACCTCGGCAACGGCGCCTCGGCCTCGGCGGTCGCGCAGGGCCGGTGCGTGGAGACCTCCATGGGGCTGACGCCTTTGGAGGGGCTCGTGATGGGTACGCGCTCCGGTGATCTGGATCCGGCCGTCATCTTCCATTTGCAGCGTGTTGGCGGAATGTCCATGGAAGAGATCGACACTCTTCTCAACAAGAGGAGCGGTCTGTTCGCTCTGTGCGGCGACAACGACATGCGGGAGATCCGGCGCCGGATCGACGAGGGCGACGAACAGGCGAAGCTCGCCTTCGACATCTACATTCACCGTCTGAAGAAGTACATCGGCGCCTATTACGCCGTCCTCGGCCGAGTGGACGCCATCGCGTTCACGGCGGGGGTCGGCGAGAACGCGGCGCCGGTGCGCGAGGCGGCCGTCGCGGGCCTGGAGACCCTGGGCGTCGCGGTGGACGGCGGGCTGAACGCCGTACGGAGTGACGAGGCGCGACTGATCTCGCCCGAGGACGCGCGGGTGAAGGTCGCCGTGGTGCCGACGGACGAGGAGTTGGAGATCGCGACACAGACGTACGCATTGGTCGGGCAGTAGCGGATACGCGACTCCGCCGCGTGGTGACTGAGCAGGAAAGCAACTGAGCGCCGGCCACCTCATTTGTATCTTCCGCCAGACGGAATATTCCGCAGCGAAACAAACCGATAGGATCGCCCCATGCGCCGTTCGAAAATCGTCTGTACTCTCGGCCCCGCGGTCGACTCCCACGAAATGCTCGTGTCGCTGATCGAGGCCGGTATGAACGTGGCCCGGTTCAACTTCAGCCACGGCACGCACGCCGAGCACCAGGGCCGGTACGACCGGGTCCGGGCCGCCGCCAAGGAGACCGGTCGGGCCATCGGCGTCCTCGCCGACCTCCAGGGCCCCAAGATCCGTCTCGAGACCTTCGCGGAGGGGCCGGTCGAGCTGGTGCGCGGTGACGAGTTCACCATCACCACCGAGGACGTCCCCGGCGACAAGACGATCTGCGGCACGACCTACAAGGGCCTGCCCGGCGACGTCTCGCGCGGCGACCAGGTCCTCATCAACGACGGCAACGTCGAGCTGAAGGTCCTGGACGTCGAGGGCCCGCGGGTGCGGACGATCGTCATCGAGGGCGGTGTCATCTCCGACCACAAGGGCATCAACCTGCCCGGCGCGGCCGTCAACGTGCCCGCGCTGAGCGAGAAGGACGTCGAGGACCTGCGGTTCGCGCTGCGCATGGGCGCCGACCTGGTCGCGCTGTCCTTCGTCCGGGACGCCAAGGACGTCGCCGACGTCCACCGGGTCATGGACGAGGAGGGCCGCCGTGTCCCCGTCATCGCCAAGGTGGAGAAGCCGCAGGCGGTGGAGAACATGGAGGACGTCGTGATGGCGTTCGACGGCGTGATGGTCGCCCGTGGCGACCTGGCCGTCGAGTACCCGCTCGAGAAGGTCCCCATGGTGCAGAAGCGCCTGATCGAGCTGTGCCGGCGCAACGCCAAGCCGGTGATCGTGGCGACCCAGATGATGGAGTCGATGATCACCAACTCCCGTCCGACCCGCGCCGAGGCCTCCGACGTGGCCAACGCGATCCTGGACGGCGCCGACGCGGTCATGCTGTCCGCCGAGTCGAGCGTGGGCGCCTACCCGATCGAGACCGTGAAGACGATGTCGAAGATCGTCACCGCGGCCGAGCAGGAGCTGCTCTCCAAGGGCCTCCAGCCGCTGGTGCCGGGCAAGAAGCCGCGCACGCAGGGCGGTTCGGTGGCCCGTGCCGCCTGTGAGATCGCGGACTTCCTCGGCGGTCGCGGCCTGGTCGCCTTCACCCAGTCCGGCGACACCGCCCGCCGTCTGTCCCGCTACCGCGCGACCCAGCCGATCATCGCGTTCACCACGGACGAGGGCACCCGCAACCAGCTGGCGCTCAGCTGGGGTGTGGAGTCGCACGTCGTGCCGTTCGTGAACAGCACCGACGAGATGGTCGACCTGGTGGACCAGGAGATCACCCGGCTGGGCCGCTTCGAGCAGGGCGAGACCGTCATCATCACCGCCGGGTCCCCGCCCGGCGTGCCCGGCACCACCAACATGGTCCGCGTCCACCACCTGGGCGAGGGCTCTTCCCGCGGCTGAGCCCGCGGCCCCGCGAGGGACCCGGAACGGCGCCGAGGGCGCCCCCTGCGGCAGGGGGCGCCCTCGGCGTGTGTGCGGCTCCCGAACTGGTCTGTGGCGTGTGCTACTTGGTGTTGTAGACGTGCATCCCCGGGATGTGCAGGTCACCGCCGAACTGGCCGGCCTGGACGACCTTCACCTTGGTGAAGTAGATCAGCGGGATGTTCAGCGGAGGCGGGCTCTCCGGGCTGAACGTCACCGGGATCAGACCGAACAGGTTCCCCGAGATGCTCTCGGTGTACATGATCGTGTCGCCGTTGCGGATCGTGGACGTGGTGCCCGCGCCCGCCTGGACGTGGTAAGTGACGCCGGACTGCTTGTCCTTGACCGTCTGGTGCAGGTCACCGATGTCGGTGCCGTCGGAGATGACGTACTTCAGGACCTTCTTCTTGGTCCCGTTGGCCGTCTGCACCTCGACGATGCCCTGGTAGTCGGCGCCCTTGAGCAGCAGCGAACTGGCGTCCAGGTACCAGGGGTCGTCCGCCAGCGGCACCTTGTTGTCGACACCGCTCTCCTCGTCGGTGGCGACCGGGCAGTCGTCCGCGTCGGTGGTGGCGCTCGCCGACGGGGTCGGCGAAGCCGTGTCGTCCGCCGCGTCGGAGGCCGTGTCCTCCGCCTTCTCCTCGGTGTCCCCGGCCGCGTCCTCCGCCTTCTCGGCGCCGTCCTTCACCGGGTCGGTGACGGCGTCGGTGGTGTCCTTGGAGGTGTCCGTCCCGTCCTTGCCGGAGTCGGACGAGCCGGAGCCCGAACCGGAGTCCGTCGAGGTGTCGCCGCCGGTGCCCGTGGAGGGGGACCCGGAGGCCGACGGCGACGGGCTCGCACCGGCCGTCGCCTCGGAGTCCTTGCCGTCGAAGATTCCGGTGATCGCGTCGCCGATGGTCTCCAGGACGTTCTTGTCGGTCTCCGACGGCGAGGGGCTCGCCGTGGCGGTCTCGCCGCCGGACGAGGACGCCGACTTCTCCGGCGTGGACGCCGAGGCGGACGGTGACGGCGCGGGCGCGGCCCCGTCGTCGGAACCTGAATCCGACGAAGAGTCGCCCGAGCCGTCCTTGCCGTCGTCGGAGCCGGCGGAGCCGCCCGAACCGCCGGGCGACCCGTCCTCGGAGTCGTCCTTCGCGTCGTCCTTGCCCTCGTCCGCCGAGTCGCCCGTGCTCTTCGAGGGGGACGGCGACGGCGACGCGGAGGCCTCTTCCTGGTCCTCCAGGGCCTCGACGCAGTCCTTGTACTCGTCGATGGTGAGGTTCTTGGAGGACGGCTGGTCCTCCGCGTTGGCGAGGGTCGGCGTGAACCCCATCCCCATGAGGACCGCCGTCGGCATGGCCGCCAGGGCTATCGCCTTGCCGGCCGGCATGTGGAGCCGGGTGAACAGCGGCTTCTTGGGTGCCGCATGGCGCGGCCCGGTTCTCACACGGGCAGCGTCCACATCGCTCCCGGTGGTCACCTCGTCAGCCGGCACTGTGCCTCCCGTTCGCCCCGTTGGCCGGGCTCGTTCCTGACAGATCGTTCGGCTCGTCCGCACCACCGGCGTCCTTGGTGAGGTCCGGGCCCGTGCTGTACGGGTTCACCGTGGGCTCTCCGGCCGGGGCGCCGCCCTCGGGGACCACACCCGCGGGGGTGCTTCCCGGGGCCGGGGCCGCCTCCGGCGCCGGCTCCGCCACGGGCGGCGCGCCCGGGGCCCACGACACGGCCATCGCTCCGCCGATCAGCGCAAACAGGAAGCCGATGAGGAAGCCGCCGAGGTTGGACACCGGGATGGACACCAGACCCAGCAGGATCGCCGCGACACCCGCGAAGACCCGTACGTGCTTCTGGAACCACAGACTGATGCCCAGGACGCCCAGCAGCACGCCGATGATCAGGGACCCGGCGCCCGCGGTGGTCGCCATCGCCAGTGTCAGGTGGCCGATCTGCAGGTGGGCGTACGGGAAATACGCGATGGGGAATCCGCCGAGGAGTACGAACAGACCGGCCCAGAAAGGCCTCGTGCCCCGCCATGCGCGGAACTGCTCCCTCCGGCGGGTGAACTGGCCGGTGGCGGCAGGAGTCTCGGCGCTCATGGAAAACAGCTCCCTGGTGCGGCGTTGCTGTGGTGGAGATGTGGGCCGCGAGTGAAGCCGCGGCGCTCCAGACTGGACGGGCGGGGGCGCCAGTGGCTCCCCCGCCCGTCAGAGAGTGCTTAGTAGCACTCCTTGACGCCCGTCGACAGCGACATCTTCAGGCCGCTGAGCTTGAAGGTTCCGGCGGTGGTCGCCCACGCCGTCTGCTTCACGTCGGTCAGCACGGCCGACTCGGCCTGCTGGGCGAACCCGTAGGGGTTGGCCTGCTCGCTGCCGCCCTTCATGCCCGGACCCTTGTTGAGGTCCTTGGCGGCAACACCGATGTCGATGTTCCTGAACGTGGCGTCGGCGGCCAGGTCCTCGACGTCGATGTAGAGGTTCTCCGCCTCGACCGGCGTGCCGTTGCCGCCCGCCTTCAGGGTCAGGCTGACCGACCCCAGCAGCGGGATGTTCGGGGTGACCACGGACTGGCACATGTTCGTGATCGAGGCGTTCTTGAACGCCGAGACGGCGACGGGGTGAGCCGTCTTCTTGCCGTCGAGGGTGTACCCCGAGTCCAGCGCGCCGTACTGCGAGAAGCCCGTGCCGACGAGCTTGTCGGCCGTGACCTTGAACGACTGACCGGACACGCTGAACGACGCCGCGAGCGCGCCCTGGGCCAGGGCGATGCCTATACACGCCGTGGCGGCCACGCTGGGCACCATGACCACAGCGAACCGCTTCCATCTGGTCCCGCCACGCACCTGGGACTCCATATTTCCTCCTTCTCGGACGTACATCGCCTGACTCCGGCTCGCCCCCGAAAGCGGCGGCTCGGCCGGGCAGGGATGGGAGAAGTGCTACGTCCTCGGGAAGGAGAGCGCCCGTACTCGGAGGCGCCCAATCGCGCCCGAATCACCGGCGATCACCCCCGAGCGACAACCACTGGTCGCGCCTGACACGCATCACGCACAACCTTGCTGGACAGGCTTCGCCGTGACGAAGACCCCCCTGCCCAAGAGCCGGCGCCACTGCCGTCGGCTCTGCTCGGTGGGGACCCAGGAAAATCCGTCGACCCAACCGGCTGTCGGGGTACGGGAATGGACCGAGCGTGGCCGATCGTGGTGCATTCTCGCCGCACGCACAAGGGGGTTCGTTACTCGCTAGTAACGGCCGGATAACCGAACAACGACCCATAGGTCTCGGCCGACGACGGTGGGTGGCAATCATGCCCAGGACAAAACTATTGATCGCTGGACGAAACCAGACAGTACGACGCCTCTGACTTACTGGCAGTAACAGCGGCCGCGATTACCAAGATTTGGTAAAGCGCGGCCGCAGAGGGACTGCACGGGCAGAACTTTCACTCGGGCATCACGTGCCCGGGCGTTTAGCGACTGGTCAGAAACGGGCCCCCGCCCGGCTCAGAACAGCGCGCGCGCCAGCGCCCGCCGCGCCGCCGCCACGCGGGGGTCCTCGGGCCCGACCACCTCGAACAGCTCCAGCAGCCGCAGCCGTACGGCGTCCCGCTCGTCGCCGGCCGTGCGCTGCACGGTGTCGATGAGCCGTCCGAACGCGTCCTCGACGTGACCGCCCACCAGATCGAGGTCCGCGGCGGCGATCTGCGCCTGCGCGTCCTGCGGCTTCTCGGCGGCGTCCTTGCGCACCTGCTGCGGGTCCATACCCTGCACGCGCTGGAGCAACTCGGCCTGCGCGAGGCCGAGTTTGGCCTCGGTGTTGCCCGGATCGTCGACGAGCACGTTCTGGTAGGCGCGGACGGCGCCGGCCAGGTCGCCCGCGTCCAGCGCCTGCACGGCGGCCTCGAGCAGGGCGTCGTGCGGTCCGGCCTGCGCCTCGGGGGCCGCCGTACGGCCGCCGGGCTCGGCGTCGGGGTCGACGGTCAGGCCGGTCAGGCCGAAGCGCTGCTCGGCGACGGCCACCAACTGGTCGAGGGTCTGCCGGATCTGCGCCTCGCCGGCGGCCCCCTGGAAGAGGGGGAGCGCCTGCCCGGCGACGACGGCGAACACCGCCGGGATGCCCTGCACCCCGAACTGCTGCATCAGCATCTGGTTGGCGTCGACGTCGATCTTGGCGAGCAGGAAACGGCCGTCGTACTCGACGGCGAGCCGCTCCAGGACCGGGCTCAGCTGCTTGCAGGGCTGGCACCACTCGGCCCAGAAGTCGATGACGACGGGCACCTCGGCGGAACGCTGCAGGACGTCCCGCTCGAAACCGGCCTCATCGACGTCGATGACGAGATCGGCGGGCGACACGGCCCCCGCACCGCCCTGCCGGGCGGCTTCGGCCCGCGCCTGCTCCGCCTTCGCCTTGGCCTCCTGGGCCGCCTTCACCGCGGCGAGGTCGACGACTCCGCTCATGGACATGTTCCGTGGCTGCATGCGTCTATCCTCCCCCGTTCCCGCGCGTGCGCGAAAAGCGATCCGGAAAGTGCGCCGGGTCCCCACCCCGCGCCGACCGACCGCAAGCCCGTGTACGTCCGCCACGCGCTTTCGCTACGGGTCGTAGCGTAATGCCATCGGAGGCCCCCGCGGGGCCGTACCCGGGTGATCTCCCTCACGGCGGGCGACACGGAAACCGCCGGTTATGGTCGGGGCATGCAGAGCCGCACCCCCGCCAGGCGTTCCGGACGTCCGCGCAGCGCCGCCGCGGACGCCGCGATCCTGGCCGCTACGCGGGCGGCGCTGGTGGAGCTGGGCTGGTCGAGACTCACCCTCGGAGACGTGGCGACACGCGCCGGGGTTGCGAAGACGACGCTCTACCGCCGCTGGGCCGGCAAGAACGAACTCGTCGTCGACGCGGTCGCCGAACTCTTCGACGAACTGGAACTCCCCGACCGCGGCAGTCTGGCCGCCGACATCGAGGGCGTGGTCCTGCAGTTCGCGGCGCTCCTCGCCCGCCCGGAGGCCAAGAGCGGTCTGATGGCCGTCGTCGCCGAGTCCACCCGCGACGACGCCCTGCGCGAACGCATCCGCTCCTCCATCGTCGACCCCCAGAAGGACCTGGTCCTGGAGGGCCGCGCCCGCGCCCAGGCGCGCGGTGAACTCCCCCCGGAGTCCGGCCCCGAGGAGGCCGCCCGCACGGCCGACCTCATCTTCGACGTGGTCGCGGGCGCGGTGGTCCACCGCACGCTGGTGAGCGCGGAGCCCGCGGACGAGGAGTGGGTGCGCAGTTTCACGCGGGTGCTGCTGCTGGGCCTGGCGGGAGCCTCCGCGGACCCCGCCGGAGACTGAGGGGAGCCGGAGCCGACCGGGACGTCAGCGGGCCAGGAGCACTCCGTCCGCCGGGCTCTCCACGGCGACGCCGGAGGAACGCGGCGAGGACCTCTTCCACGGGAATCGGTCACGCAGGTCATCAGGCCGATCCGGTGCGAGTGGACGAACCGCTCCGGCCGTGCCGCGTCCGGAAGCCGCGGCCAGGAATCCGGCGTCTCCTCCTCGTCGTCCCCGGCCGGCCCGTGCCGGTCCCGCAGGCCGGGTGCAGGGCCGCCGGCCGGCTCAGGGACTCATGAGCCGGCCGGCGCACGCGGACGCGGACCCGGCCCCGCCCCCGGCGGGACACGAGAGGGAACGCGTCCGTCAGGCCGCCCTTCCCGGACGTCAGAAGCCCGCGGGCTCCGTGTACACCCCCCACTCGTCCCGCAGCACCCCGCAGATCTCGCCGAGGGTCGCCTCGGCGCGAACGGCGTCCAGCATCGGCTCGATCATGTTGGCGCCGCTGCGGGCGGCGGTCAGCATGGCGTCGAGCGCGGCCCGCACCGCCGACTCGTCCCGCGCCGCCCGCCGCTCGGCGAGCACCCGGACCTGCTCCCGCTCCACCTCGTGGCTGACCCGCAGGATCTCCAGGTCACCGGTGACGGAACCGGTGTGCGCGTTGACGCCGACGACCTTCTTGTCGCCCTTCTCGAGGGCCTGCTGGTACCGGAACGCCGACTCGGCGATCTCCCCGGTGAACCAACCGTCCTCGATGCCCCGCAGGATGCCGGAGGTGACCGGCCCGATCGGGTGCCGCCCGTCGGGGTGCGCGCGCAGCCCCCGCTCCTTGATCTGCTCGAAGATCTTCTCTGCGTCGGCCTCGATGCGGTCGGTGAGCTGCTCCACGTACCAGGAACCGCCCAGCGGATCGGCGACGTTGGCGACGCCGGTCTCCTCCATCAGCACCTGCTGGGTGCGCAGCGCGATCTCCGCGGCCTGCTCGCTCGGCAGCGCCAGCGTCTCGTCCAGCGCGTTGGTGTGCAGCGAGTTGGTGCCGCCGAGCACCGCCGCGAGCGCCTCCACCGCCGTGCGCACCACGTTGTTGTAGGGCTGCTGGGCCGTCAGCGAGACGCCGGCGGTCTGGGTGTGGAAGCGCAGCCACTGCGCCTTCTCGGTCTTCGCGCCGTAGACGTCCCGCATCCACCGGGCCCAGATGCGGCGCGCGGCGCGGAACTTGGCGATCTCCTCGAAGAAGTCGACGTGCGCGTCGAAGAAGAAGGAGAGACCGGGTGCGAAGACGTCCACGTCGAGCCCGCGGCTCAACCCCAGCTCCACGTACCCGAACCCGTCCGCCAGCGTGTACGCCAGCTCCTGCGCGGCCGTCGCGCCGGCCTCGCGGATGTGGTAGCCGGAGACGGAGAGCGGCTTGTAGGCGGGAATGCCGGCCGCGCAGTACTCCATCAGGTCGCCGATGAGGCGCAGGTGCGGCTCGGGCTGGAAGAGCCACTCCTTCTGCGCGATGTACTCCTTGAAGATGTCGGTCTGGAGCGTGCCGTTCAGGACGGCCGGGTCGACACCCTGACGCTCGGCGGCGACGAGGTACATGCAGAAGACGGGCACGGCAGGGCCGCTGATCGTCATCGAGGTGGTGACGTCCCCGAGCGGGATGTCCTTGAACAGCACCTCCATGTCCGCCGCCGAGTCGATGGCGACGCCGCAGTGACCGACCTCGCCGAGCGAGCGCCGGTCGTCGGAGTCGCGCCCCATCAGCGTCGGCATGTCGAAGGCCACGGACAGGCCCCCGCCGCCGTTGGCGAGGATCATCTTGTAGCGCTCGTTGGTCTGCTCGGCGTTGCCGAAGCCCGCGAACTGCCGGATGGTCCACGTCCGCCCGCGGTAGCCGGTCGGATACAGCCCGCGCGTGAAGGGATACTCCCCCGGCCAGCCGATCCGCTCGAAGCCCTCGTACGTGTCACCGGGCCGGGGCCCGTACACCGGCTCCACGGGGTCGCCGGAGAGCGTGGTGAAGTCAGCGTCGCGCTTGCGCGCGGCGTCGTACCGGGCCTGCCAGCGTCGGCGGCCCTCCTCGATGGCGTCAGCGTCCATGCTTCGAATTTACTAGGACGTCCTAGTAAATGTCGATGGGAGACCGCCGCACGCGTGCGTACGGCGGTGCCGGGCCGCCCCCGCTACGCCTTGGCGACGGCCGTCGCGTCCTCGGAGACCTTGGCCTCCAGCTCCCGCGAGACGCTCCGCTCCACGAAGAAGGCGGCGGTGGGGACGGTGCCGGCCAGCAGCACCCACAGCTGCTTGCTCACCGGCCACTTCGCCTTGGAGCCCAGGTCGAAGGCGAAGACGAGGTACACGACGTAGAGCCAGCCGTGGGCGATGGAGACGACCCGCGTGGCGTCCGCGGCACCGTTCAGGTCCAGTCCGTACTTGCCGATCATGCACAGGCACAGCAGGACCAACAGCACACCGGTGACGTAGGCCATGACGCGGTAGCGGGTCAGCACGCTCTTCTTCATGCCGTCGAGCGTAACCACCCGTTCCGGGAGATCTTGTGCCGGGTCGGTCTTCGCCGACGCGCCGGGCCGCCCCCCTTCCCCCCGCCGGGTCACTCCTCGTCGAAGTCGTGCGCCGCGATCCGCAGGGGCCGCAGCATCGCGAAGATCTCCGCGCACTCCTCAGCGTCGTACACCCCGAGCCCGAAGTCCATCGCCATCAGGTCACGGGTGGCGGCGTCCACGACCTCGCGCCCCTTGGCGGTGATGCTGGCGAGGGTGCCCCGGCCGTCGTTGGGGTTGGGGCGCTTGGCGACCAGACCCGACTTCACCAGGCGGTCGACGGTGTTCGTCACGGACGTGGGGTGCACCATGAGCCGCTCGCCGATCTTCGACATGGTCAGCTCGCCCTCCTTGGAGAAGGTGAGCAGCACCAGCGCCTCGTACCGCGCGAACGTCAGCCCGTACGGCTTGACCACCGCGTCCACCTCGGCGAGCAGGATCTGGTGGGCGCGCATGATCGAGGTGATCGCGGCCATGGACGGCACGTTTCCCCAGCGCTGCTTCCAGAGCTCGTCGGCGCGGGCGATGGGGTCGAAGGGAAGGCTGAGCGGCTTCGGCACGGCACCAGACCCTACCCGTCGGTCATATCGTGGTCAGCCCCGTCTCGGCTTTCGGTCAGCGGGGCCCACGCCCACCGACCTCACAGAGAACACAGGGCCCACCCCGCCCCAGCGGCACCGGCCCGTCAGTAGATGCTGCGCAGCCCGAGGACGTCGCCACGCCCCAGGGTGCGGGCGCCCGTGGTGCACGCGAAGGAGTTGGTGAACATCGTCTGGCCCTCGTGGCCGGAGCCGACGTGGGCCAGGCCGAAGACGTGGCCCGCCTCGTGGGTGGCGACGCTGCGGATGTCGTACGCGTTCTTGCAGTCGCCGGTGGGGTTGTTCGTGAAGGTGTAGTCGCGGGTGTTGAAGCGGACGTCGGCCTCCTTCAGCCAGTCGGGACCGCCGGACTTCACCGAGCGGCTCCAGGAACAGGTCGTGGCGACGACCCCGGGGCTGAGGATCCCGGCGTCCCAGACGCTCACGTGGTCCCGGGCGGTACAGCGGGCCTGCTGGTCGATGTCCGCCTCGTGGTAGGTCCGCCCGTGGTACTTGGACCGCGCTCCGACCGCGTCGCCGTACCCGCAGTCGTTCCGGGTGCCGGTGATGGTCCCGATGGCGTCCTCGAAGGCGCGGCGGGCCTGCGCGACGGAGACGTTGCCCGGCAGGGCGTCGTCGCCGAGCCACCAGTCGTAGGTGCCGTACTCCTTGTGGTCGGCGACGGCGTAGGCGCTGTCGGCGCAGGCGGCGCGGGCGGCACGGGCGGCACGGGCGGCGGCCGGGGCGGCCGCCTGGTGGTGCTCCTCGGCGTGGGCGTCGGCCGCCAGGTCGTAGGAGACCGTGCCGTCGGCGGCGACCTCGAGGGTGAAGCCGTGCCGGGAGCCGTCCACGGACAGGGAGTCGACGGTGACCTTCATGCCCGGCTCCGGCACCGTGACGCCGGCGCCCTCGTGGGTGAGGAGGCGTCCCACGGCCGCGCAGTCGAGCACGGAGGCTCCGGGGGGCAGGTCGTCCACGGTGAGCGCACCGCGCCCGGACGCGCAGCCGACTCCGCCCGCACGCGTGGGCGCGTCGCCGCCGCCCGTCGCTGCCACCGACGCCGCCAATACCACCGCCGCGACGACCCTGCCCGCCAGTACCGGTCCGTGACGACCTGCCACTTCGCCTCCGCCCGAAGGTCCGCCCTCGGGGCGGAACTTGATCGATTCCCGGAGAGGTTAGCCAGCGCACGCAGGATGAAAACCATGTGAACGTCACCCGTTTGAGCGAGCGCTCAAACGGGTGTACCGTCCTATCAGAGTATTTGAGCAATCGCTCAAAAGGCGCTCCGACCTGGGGGAATCACATGGGGCTGTACATCGAGGCGCGCATCCGCGCCGATCTCGACGACCTGTGGGCACGAACGCAGCACCCGGCCCAGCACCAACGCTGGGACCTGCGCTTCAGCGAGATCGACTACCTCCCAAGAGTGGCCGGCGAACCGCAGCGCTTCCGTTACGCCACGCGTGTGCTCCCGTTCCTCACGATCGCCGGTACGGGCGTCTCCGCGGGTGAACGGGAGCGCCCCGACGGCACCCGCACCTCCGCCCTGCGCTTCGCCTCCCCGCACCCCCTCTCCCTGCTCGCCGAGGGCAGCGGCTACTGGCGCTACGTCCCCGACGGCGACGGGATCCGCTTCCTCACCGGATACGACTACCGGCCCCGCTGGGGCGCCTTCGGCGCGCTCGCCGACCGGCTCGTCCTCCGCCCGCTGATGGGGTGGGCCACGGCCTGGTCCTTCGACCGGCTGCGGCTGTGGCTGGAGCGGGGCATCACCCCCGAGCGCGCGCTGCGGAACTGGCTCGCGGAGCTCGCCGTACGCGCCCTCGTCGTCACCGCCGCCTGCACCGGGCTCGGCCTGGAGTCCCTGCTGCGGCTGCTCGGCCCGTTCGCGGCGTCGACGGCCTACCTGTGCCCGCTGCTGCTGAGCGTGCTCGTGTGCCTCGCGCTGTTCAAGGCGCCGCTCGCCTCCACCCCGGCCGCCCGCCGCTGCCTGCGCACGCCCCCGGCACGCGCGCGTGCGCCCCGCGTCCTGCGCTCCCTGGAGAACCCGCGATGACCTCCATCTTCCGCACGGTGATGGGCGCCGACTTCGACCGTCTGCACCCGCAGTTGCGGCGCCGCTTCTCGGTGGGTCTGGCGAGCGGCGAGGCGTGTACGGGGCGGGGCGTGATGGACCGCGTCTGGCACGGTCCGGCGTTCGTGAAGCCGTTCCTGGCGCTGGGCGCGACGCGCAACATCCTCGTCCCGCGCGCGGGACGCGCGGTCCCCTTCGTCATCGAGAACGTGCCGTACACCGACGCCTTCGGCCGTGAGACGGTGACCTTCGTGCGTACCTTCGACCTGCCCGGCCGTGCCCGCCGGTTCGACGCCCAGATGGTGCTCAGCCCGAAGGGCGACCGCATCCTCGACTACCTCGGCACCCACCAGCACCTCGCCACCGACCTGTACTTCCACGCCGAACCGGACGGCTCCCTGCTGATCCGCTCCGGCGAGCACCGGTTCCGGGAGGGCGTGGTGGACGCGCGCGTGCCCGAACTGATCGGGGCCACCGCGGAGGTACGGGAGTCGTACGACGACACGGCCGGCCGGTTCCGGATCCGCGTCAGCGTGGTGAACCGGTACTTCGGCCCGCTGTTCGGCTACGAGGGCTCCTTCACCGCCTCCTACACGGACGTCCGCGCCCGCGGTGTGCGCCCGGGACTGCGGCCCGTGCGCGAGGAGGCCCGAGCGTGAGCCCGGAGACCGCGAAGTCCCTGGAGACGAAGACCAAACTGCTCGAAGGCGCGCTGCGCACCCTCACCGAGCAGGGCATCGCCAAGACGTCGGCCCGTACGGTCGCGGCGACCGCCGGGGTCAACCAGGCGCTGGTCTTCTACCACTTCGGCTCGGTCGACGAACTGCTCGCGGCGGCCTGCCGGTACGGCGCGGAGCGAACGGTGGCCCGCTACCGCGCGCGCTTCGACACCGTCACCTCGCTGTCCGAGCTGCTCGCCCTCGGCCGGGAGATCCACGAACAGGAGCGGACCGGCGGCCACGTCATGCTCCTCGGCCAGCTCCTGGCCGGCGCGCAGACCCACGAGGCCCTGGGCCCGGCCACGGCCGCCGGGCTCGACCTGTGGATCGCGGAGATCCAGCAGGTCCTCGACCGGGTGCTCACCGGCACGCCGTTCGGGGAGTTCACGGACCCCGCGGGGCTGGCCCGCGCGATAGCGGCCTCGTTCGTCGGGATCGAGCTCTACGAGGGCGTCGACGGGGCGGGCGCCACGGCGGCGCTGGACGCGCTGGCCCAGCTGGGGCTCCTGGTGAGCGCCCTGGAGGAGCTCGGTCCGGTGGCCCAGCGGGCGGTGCGGCAGTACTTGCGGCGGGCCACCGCAAAGGGCTGAGGGCGCGGGAGGCGGGACCCGGAGCGCGCCCGGCCTGCCGCCGGCCCCTCCGACGGCGACCGGGGGCACCGGTCCCGGACCCGTGCACCGGCATCGCCGTCGCCGTCCCGTCGCCGTCACCTCTGCACCGGGCACCTCGCGGCCGCCTCCGCCGAGGCGGCCCGCCGCCAGGCCCGCACCACTCACGGCGTGCGTCCCGGTTCCGGCAGCGCTGGCGAAGGCCGGGAAGCGGCGAGGCGGCCCGCTGTCCACCGGAAGGTCGCTCGCTACGGCCCCGGTTGCCTACCTGGAGGGTCGCTACGGCCCCGGCTGCCTACCCGCAGGCCGCTCGCTACGGCTGTTCGCCACGGCCCGCCCGCTGCTCCCCCGGCGTCGCCAGATGACGCTCCACCGTCTCGACCTTCGACGTCAGTCCGTCGGTCACCCCCGGGCGGATGTCCGCCTTGAGGACCAGGGACACGCGCGGCGCGCGTTCCTCGACGACGGCGACGGCGCGCCTGACCACGTCCATGACCTCGTCCCACTCGCCCTCGATGGACGTGAACATGGCGTCGGTGCGGTTCGGCAGCCCGGATTCGCGGACCACGCGGACGGCCTCGGCGACGTACTCGCCGACATCCTCGCCGACGCCCAGGGGCGTGACGGAGAAGGCGACGATCACGCGCCCACGATCCCTTCCTTGCGGGCGCGGGAGGCGATGACCGCGTCCTCGGCCTCGCGGCGGAGCTTGCGCTCGGCGAAGAAGCCGCCGGCCGGCAGGACCGACAGGACGAAGTAGAGGGCCGCGGTCCCGAGCGGCCACTTCGCGCGGTTCCAGGCGTCCGCCCAGAAGATCACGTACAGGACGAACAGCACGCCGTGGACCATGCCCATCACGGGGACCGCGTTGAAGTCCGTGGTTCGCTTCAGCACCGAGCAGACGAGCAGCAGGAGGAAGGAGATGGCCTCCGGGGCGGAGACCAGGCGCAGGCGGCGGAGGGCGGAAGCTGTCTTGAGGTCCACGGGTCACCTTCGGGTGTTCGATGAGCTGGGCCGTTTGTGAACGCACGCACAAGGGTTCGTCCATTGTGGCAAACGGGCGCGACGGGGCACGGAGCGGGGGGCGTCTGTGCTCCCCTAGGGGGACGATCAGGGGTGATGTCCACCCGTGGGCTCTGTCGGCGGAGCCCCTCGGCGGCTACCTTCGCTGCGTGGCGATGTTCCGACTCCAAGGCAGCAAGGTGCTCGCCGTCGACATGACCGGGGACGCCGTGAAGGCGAAGAACGGCTCGATGGTCGCGTACGACGGTCAGATGGCCTTCAAGAAGCTCAGTGGCGGCGGTGAGGGCCTGCGCGGGATGGTGACGCGGCGGCTCACCGGCGAGCAGATGACCGTGATGGAGGTGAAAGGGCAGGGGACGTGCTGGTTCGCGGACCGCGCCTCCGAGATCAACCTCGTCAGTCTCCAGGGGGACACGCTGTACGTGGAGTCGAGCAACCTGCTCGCGACGGACGCGGGCCTGCGGACGGGCACGAGTTTCACCGGCCTGCGCGGCGCCTCCCAGGGCAACGGGCTGTTCACGACGACCGTCGAGGGCCACGGCCAGGCCGCGATCACCTCGGACGGACCGGCGGTGGTGCTCCGGGTCAGCCCGCAGTACCCCCTGACCGTGGATCCGGGCGCCTACATCGCGCACCAGGGGAACGTCAGGCAGTCCTTCCAGTCCGGTGTGACGTTCCGCACGTTCATGGGAGAGGGCGGCGGCGAGGCCTTCCAGATCCGGTTCGAGGGAGACGGCCTGGTGTACGTGCAGCCCAGCGAGCGGAACACGATCGCGGGGGACGTCTGAGATGCCCTTCCGTGAGATCAACTCGAAAATGGTCGAAGCGACCGTCCTGCCCGGTCAGCGCCTGTTCAGTCAGCGCGGCGCGATGCTCGCGTACAGGGGAGAGGTGTCCTTCACGCCCAACACGCAGGGCGGCCAGGGCGGCGTGATGTCGATGATCGGCCGGCGGCTGGCCAACGAGGACACGCCCCTGATGACGGTCGAGGGCAGCGGCACGGTGCTCTTCGGGCACGGCGGCCACCACGTCCAGGTCATCCAGCTCACCGGCGACACCCTGTACGTCGAGGCGGACCGCCTCCTCGCCTTCGAGGGCACGCTCGAGCAGGGCACGATGTTCCTGGGCTCCCAGGGCGGCGTCATGGGCATGGTCCGGGGCCAGATCAGCGGCCAGGGTCTCTTCACCACCACCCTGAAGGGCCACGGCGCGGTGGCCGTGATGGCCCACGGCGGCGTCTTCGAGATCCCGATCACCCCCCAGCGCCCGGTCCACGTGGACCCCCAGGCCTACGTCGCCCACCACGGCGACGTCCGCAACAAGCTGTCGACCGCCCTCGGGTGGCGGGACATGGTGGGCCGCGGCTCCGGTGAGGCGTTCCAGCTGGAACTCAGCGGCAGCGGTGCGGTGTACGTCCAGGCGTCGGAGGAGAAGCTGTGACCACCTACCCGGGCACCGGCCCCACCGTCTTCGACCCGATGACCCTTCCGGTCGACGACAACGTGAACGCGTACACCTTCTGCGTGGAGCTCAAGGGGAGCCAGTGGTTCCTGCAGAAGGGGAAGATGATCGCCTACTACGGCTCGATCGACTTCAACGGCATCGGGAACGGCCGGCTGGACCGGCTCGTCCGCACGTCGTTCCATTCGCCTCTGCACGCGAGCGACTGGGTCGTGGCGGAGGGCTCGGGCAAGATGCTCCTCGCCGACCGGGCCTTCGACGTGAACTCCTACGACCTGGAGAACGGCAATCTGACCATTCGCTCGGGCAATCTGCTCGCTTTTCAGCCAAGTCTGTCGCTGAAGCAGTCGATCGTCCCGGGTTTTCTCACGCTGATCGGAACCGGGAAGTTCGTGGCCGCATCTAACGGCCCGGTGGTGTTCATGGAGCCTCCCCTCCGCGTCGACCCGCAGGCGCTCGTCGGCTGGGCCGACTGCCCGTCCCCGTGCCATCACTACGACCACGGGTACATGACGGGCGTGATGGGCGGTCTACGTGCGCTGACGGGCCTGGGCGGTGCTTCCGGCGAGGAGCACCAGTTCGAGTTCGTGGGGGCCGGCACGGTGCTGCTCCAGTCGACCGAGACCCTCATGGCCGAGCAGGCCACAGGAGGGGTTCCGCACGAGCCGGGGGTACCCGGTGGCGGCGCCCCGCCGGGCGGGCACGGCGGACAGGGCGGCACACCGCGCCTTCCCGGACAGCTGGGAGACCTCCAGCGTCGCTTCGGGCTGTGAGCGGTAGTCTGCGGAGTGTGACATCGAACGCGTGCGCACCGTCACACCACCCACACTAGTTCGCCTTTCAACATTTTAGGTAGACTTCATTCATGGAGACCGAAACGGCCACGCGCTGGCTGACCGATGCGGAGCAGTGCGCCTGGCGCACCCACCTGGAGGTCAACAGGCTGTTGACGTATCAGCTCGAGAAGGACCTGCAGCCGTTCGGACTGACGATGAACGACTACGAGATTCTGGTGAACCTCTCCGAGTCGCCGGACGTCCGGATGCGGATGAGCGATCTCGCGTCCGCCACCCTCCAGTCCAAGAGTCGCCTCTCGCACCAGATCACCCGCATGGAGAACGCGCACCTCGTGCGCCGTGAGAACTGCGAGTCCGACCGCCGCGGTCTGTACGCGGTCCTCACCGAGCACGGCATGGAGACCATGAGGAAGGTGGCGCCCCATCACGTGGCGTCCGTGCGGCGGCACTTCATCGACCTTCTCTCCCCCGAGGCCCTGACCGAGCTCGACAAGGCCCTCAAGCCGATCGCGGATCACCTCCGCGGACAGCGGGGACGCCCCTAGCCGCTCAGACGATCAGTACCGCTCAGGCGACTCCTGGGCGACCGGCAGGCGAAGCTCGAACAGGGCTCCGCCTGCCGGCGTCTCCCCGACCGTGAGCGTGCCGCCGTGCCGTACGGCCACGTCACGGGCGATGGCCAGGCCCAGCCCCGCGCCGCCCTCGTCACGGCTGCGCGCGGCGTCGAGCCGGACGAACCGCTCGAAGACGCGCTCCCGGTCCGCCTCGGGGACGCCGTCGCCGTCGTCGGCGACCTCGACGACGGCCCGCTCCCCCTCCCTCCGTACGGCCACCGTGACCGCCGAACGGGCGTGCCGCTGCGCGTTGTCGAGCAGGTTGGCGAGCACCCGCCCCAGTTGCCCCCGCGATCCGGCCACTTCCACGGACTCCGCGTCCACGGTCACGCTCGCCCGGCCGGCCGCCTCCTCGCGCGCGAGCGCCGCCAGGTCAACCCGCGCGTCCGCCGGTCGCTCCCCCGCGTCCAGCCGGGCGAGCAGCAGCAGGTCGGCGGCGAGGTGCTGCAGCCGTACGGTGTCCTCGACGGCGCCCGCCACGTCCAGCAGCTCGGGGTGCGCGGCGCCCACCTCCAGCTGGGTGCGCAGGGACGCGATGGGGCTGCGCAGTTCGTGGGAGGCGTCGGCGACGAAGCGGCGCTGCCGCTCCACGGCGGTCTCCAGCGCGGTCAGCGTCTCGTTCGTCGTCCGGGCCAGCCGGGCGACCTCGTCGTGGGTGTCCGGTTCGGGGACCCGCCGGGCCAGGTCCGCCGAGGCGGTGATCGCGGCCATCTCGCGCCGGATGCCCTCCACCGGGCGCAGCGCCCGCCGGGTGACCAGCCAGGTGACGGCCGCGACGACGGCGAGCAGCAGCGGGAAGCCGATCAGCATGACGGTGAGGGCGGTCCGCACGGCGCTGCGCTCGGTCGACAGGGGGGCGCCGGCGTGGACGGTGAGGGTGCCGCGGTCCTCCGTCTCGACCGGGACGGAGGCGAAGCGGTAGTCGGCGGTCTCGCCGTCGATCGTGGCGGAGCCGTCGCTGTACGAAGGGTCCTCGCCGATCTCGCCGGGCCGGAGCGCGGAGTCCGCGGCGGAGTCGTCGTCGGCTCCGTCGTCCGCGTCGGTGTCGGTCTCGCTGTCGTCGTCCGAGGTGCCCCCGGGCGGCACCGGGGCCGCCGTGGGCGCCGCCGCCGGCCGGACCGCGTCCGTCCCCGTCCCGCTGATCCGCTGCAGGTCCTCGCCGGCCGCGACCAGTGTCCCGTCCTCGGTGACGACCTGGACGGGGCGGTCGTCGTCCAGGGAGAGCCGGTCGTAGGGCTGCCCGGCGGCCAGTTCGGCGGCGACCTCCCGTGCGGTGCGCTCCGCCTCGGCGCTCGCCCGGCCGCTCAGGGTGGACCACAGCGACAGCAGGACGGCCGTCCCGGCGGCGACCAGCGCGACGGCGACGACCAGCGTGGCACCCAGGGTGGCCCGGGAGCGGACGGAACCCAGGAGGCGTCGTCTCATCACTCCGCCTCCAGCCGGTACCCGGCCCCGCGGACCGTGCGGATGAGCCCGGCGCCCAGCTTGCGGCGCAGCGCGCTGACGTACACCTCGACGATGTTGGGGTCGCCGTCGTAGGCGAAGTCCCACACCTGGTCGAGGATCTCGGACTTGGACACCACCTCGCCGGCCCGCACCACGAGCTGCTCCAGGACGGCGAACTCCTTGGCGGTGAGCGCGGCCTCCTCCTCCGCGAGGAAGACCCGGCGGGCGGCGGTGTCGACCCTCAGCTCGCCGACGACGTGCACGGGCGAGGCCCCGGCGCCCTGTCCGCGCCGCAGCAGGGCCTTCACGCGGGCGACGAGGACGACGTAGGAGAACGGCTTGGTCAGTCGTCCGCCCCCGTGTCCAGGCCCTCCGCCTCGTCGTACTCGCCGTCCTTGGCGGTGAGCATGAGGATCGGCACGTCGTTCCCCGCGGCGCGCAGGGCGGAGCAGACGCGGTAGCCGTTCATGCCGGGCAGCATGATGTCGAGGACGAGCAGGTCGTACGGCGACTCGCTCGCCCGGTGCAGGCCTTCCCCGCCGTCGTGGACGACGTCCACGGCGTACCCCTCGGCGGTGAGGCCCTTGGCCAGGGACAGGGCGAGGCGCTTCTCGTCCTCCACGATCAGGAGGCGAGAGGGGCGGTGCGCGGAGCCTCGAGCAGGGTGGTGGGTGACCGGCGGGCGCATGCCCACCAGGGTCCCAAACCGAAGCTGAAGTGATCTTCAGGTGGCTTCAGGTTCCCCTCAGCGTCCGTTCGCGACAGTGGTTCCCGTCGCACGGAACGACGCGAACGACCTGACACGGGAGGAACCCTCATGAAGCGCAAGCTCGTCATCGCCGCCGTCGCCGCGACCGCCGTGATCGGCGGAGGCGCGGCCGTCGCCTTCGCGGACGGCGACGCGCGGGGCGGCACACAGGCCGAAGTGAGCGACACGCGGGCTCAGGGCGACGCCGGGAAGACCCCGGCGGACGGCACGAAGGCACAGGGCGACGCCACGGGGCCGACCGCCGCCGAGGCGATCGCGGCGGCGCTGAAGGAACGGCCCGGCACGGTCGTCTCCGCCGACCTCGACGACGACCGTGACGACGACGGCGGCGACGACCTCGGCTGGGAGATCGACATCCTGGGCAAGGGCGCCACCTCGTACACCGTTCTGGTGGACCCGTCGAACGGCCGGATCCTCGGCACGGAGACCGACCGCGACGACGACGCCGACGAGCGCCGCGTCCTGAAGGGCGCCGACGTCACCGCGGCCCGGGCCGCCGAGGCCGCCGCCGCGACGGGCGTCGTCACCTCCGTCGACCTGGACGACGACGGCGACGGCGGCTGGGACGTGGAGACCACGGACGCGGCGGGCAAGGAGCACGACTGGACCGTCGGCCTCGAGGACGCCAAGGTCACCGTGGACCGCCACGACGACCGGGGCACCGACGAGACGGACACCGACGACAGCACGGACGACGGCGACGACGACTGACGCCGAGCCCCGGTGCCCGCCCGGCCGCACAGGTCGACCGTGACCGCCGCGAGCACAGCCCGTCGCGGAACCGGCGGGACGGGTGCGGTGCGCCCTGACGTCCCGCCCGGCGGGGTTCACCCCTGGGTGAGCCCCGCCACCAGTTCGTCCGCGGCGCGGTAGGGGTCCAGTTCCCCGCCGACGATCTTCTCCGCCAGGGCGTCGAGCCGCCGGTCGCCGTGCAGGTCCCCGATCCGCTCGCGCAACGCCGTCACCGCGATCGTCTCCACCTCGCGGGCGGCGCGGGCGCGGCGGCGCTCCGCGAGGACGCCGTGCTCCTCCATCCACGCGCGGTGCTTCTCCAGCGCCTCGACGACCTCGTCGACGCCCTCCGCACGGGAAGCGACCGTCTTGACGATCGGCGGGCGCCAGTCGCCGGGGCCGCGGGCCTCGCCGAGGCCCAGCATGTGGTTGAGCTCGCGGGCGGTGGCGTCGGCGCCGTCGCGGTCGGCCTTGTTGACCACGTACACGTCGCCGATCTCCAGGATCCCGGCCTTGGCGGCCTGGATGCCGTCGCCCATGCCCGGGGCCAGCAGCACGACGGAGGTGTCCGCCTGGGAGGCGATCTCGACCTCCGACTGGCCGACGCCGACCGTCTCGACCAGGATCACGTCGCAGCCGGCCGCGTCGAGGACGCGGATCGCCTGCGGGGCGGCCCAGGCGAGGCCGCCGAGGTGGCCGCGGGTGGCCATCGAGCGGATGTAGACGCCGGGGTCGGAGGCGTGCTCGGACATCCGGACGCGGTCACCGAGCAGGGCCCCGCCGGAGAACGGGGACGACGGGTCGACGGCCAGGACGCCGACCCGCCTGCCCTGCTTGCGGTACGCGGTCACCAGCGCCGAGGTGGACGTCGACTTGCCCACGCCGGGCGAGCCGGTCAGGCCGACCACGTAGGCGTTGCCGGTCAGCGGGGCCAGGGCCGCCATGACCTCCCTGAGCTGCGGGGACGCCCCCTCCACCAGGGAGATCAGCCGGGCCACGGCCCGCGGCCGGCCTTCCCTGGCCTGGGCGACCAGCGAGGAGACGTCCTGCATCACAGCTCCGTTCACGCGTGCACGGGAAGAGGTCGAACCGGGGACTCAGGCCTTGGGTACCCGCACGATCAGCGCGTCACCCTGACCGCCGCCGCCGCACAGCGCGGCCGCGCCGACGCCGCCGCCGCGCCGCTTCAGCTCCAGGGCCAGGTGCAGCACCAGCCGCGCACCGGACATGCCGATCGGGTGGCCCAGGGCGATGGCGCCGCCGTTGACGTTCACCTTTTCCGTGGAAACCCCGAGGTCCTTCATTGACTGGACCGCGACGGCCGCGAAGGCCTCGTTGATCTCGATCAGGTCCAGGTCCGCGACCTCCATGCCCTCCTTCTTCAGGGCGTGCAGGATGGCGTTGGACGGCTGCGACTGCAGGGAGTTGTCCGGGCCGGCCACGTTGCCGTGTGCGCCGATCTCGGCGATCCACTCCAGGCCCAGCTCCTGCGCCTTGGCCTTGCTCATCACGACCACGGCGGCCGCGCCGTCGGAGATCTGCGAGGCCGAGCCCGCGGTGATCGTGCCGTCCTTCGCGAAGGCCGGACGGAGCTTGCCGAGCGACTCGGCGGTGGTCTCCGGGCGGATGCCCTCGTCCTTGCTGAAGACGACCGGCTCGCCCTTGCGCTGCGGGATCTCCACGGGGGTGATCTCGGCCTCGAAGATGCCGTTCTTCTGGGCCGCGGCGGCCCGCTGGTGGGACAGGGCGGCGATCTCGTCCTGCACGTCGCGCGCGATGCCGAGCCGCGTGTTGTGCTTCTCGGTGGACTCGCCCATGGCGATTCCCTCGAAGGAGTCGGTGAGCCCGTCGTGCGCCATCGCGTCGAGCATCTCGATCGCCCCGTACTTGAAGCCCTCGCGGGACTTCGGCAGCAGGTGCGGGGCGTTGGTCATGGACTCCTGGCCACCCGCGACGATCACGTCGAACTCACCCGCTCGGATCAGCTGGTCGGCCAGCGCGATCGCGTCGAGGCCCGAGAGACAGACCTTGTTGATGGTGAGCGCCGGGACGTTCATCGGGATGCCGGCCTTGACCGCCGCCTGGCGGGCCGGGATCTGCCCCGCGCCGGCCTGGAGCACCTGGCCCATGATCACGTACTGCACCTGGTCGCCGCCGATCCCCGCACGGTCGAGGGCGGCCTTGATCGCGAAGCCGCCGAGGTCGGCTCCGGAGAAGGATTTCAGCGAGCCCAGCAGACGCCCCATGGGCGTACGCGCGCCCGCGACGATCACCGAGGTCGTGCTGTTCGTTCCAGTCATGAGCTGCGATCCCCTTACCGGCCTGCACGGGCCGAGGAGTGAACGAGGGTTTACTTCGAATGTACTGAGTGGCACTCCGTGCCGTCATCGGGCCGTCGGTGTGATCGCGCGCACGTTGCGTAACCACCTCCTAGGCGCTGCACTGAATCCATGCTGACGCGAATCGACCACATCGGGATCGCCTGCCACGACCTCGACGCGACCGTCGAGTTCTACCGCTCCACCTACGGATTCGAGGTGTTCCACTCCGAGGTCAACGAGGAGCAGGGCGTGCGCGAGGCCATGCTCAAGATCAACGATACGTCCGACGGCGGCGCCTCGTACCTCCAGCTGCTGGAACCGACCCGCGAGGACTCCACCGTCGCGAAGTGGCTCGCCAAGAACGGCGAGGGCGTCCACCACATCGCTTTCGGTACGGCGGACGTCGACGCCGAGGCCGCCGACATCCGCGGCAAGGGCGTACGCGTTCTGTACGAAGAGCCGCGACGCGGCTCCATGGGGTCACGAATCACCTTCCTGCACCCCAAGGATTGCCACGGCGTACTGACAGAACTGGTCACATCGGCCCCAGTTGAGTCACCTGAGCACTGACCCACGTACATAGGGGCCGGTAGGGTTGGGGTCGGTCGCCGCTCTTGACGGGCGACCGACGTCCTGCCGTCCCGGCGGCAGGACCAGCCGGGGTCCGGGTTTCGGGGGACGAGCGTCGGGGCAGCAGCCCGTGCTCCGCCGTTGATCTGACACCATTCCCCGGGGGCCCCGTTCGGCGGATGGACGGAGCTCGTTGGAGAAGCTTGCGACCAGGGGACGGATGGGACCGCGCAGTGCGGGGCTACGAGAGCCAGGAGCGGGAGCCGGCGGCTGACGTCGACCACCTCACTCGGTTCGAAGCCGAGATGAAACGGCTGAAGACCGAGCGGGAAAAGGCGATCCAGCACGCCGAGGACCTCGGCTACCAGGTCGAGGTGCTGCGCGCCAAGCTGCACGAGGCGCGGCGCACCATCATGTCCCGGCCCGCCTTCGACGGCGGCGACATCGGCTACCAGGCCGAGCAGCTGCTGCGCCAGGCGCAGTTGCAGGCGGACCAGATCCGCGCCGACGCCGAGCGCGAGCTGAGCCAGGCGCGGGCGCAGACCCAGCGCATCCTCCAGGAGCACGCCGAGCAGGCGGCCCGCCTCCAGGCGGAGCTGCACGCGGAGGCCGTGGCCCGCCGGCAGCAGCTCGACCAGGAGCTGGCGGAGCGCCGGCAGACCGTCGAGTCGCACGTCAACGAGAACGTGGCGTGGGCCGAGCAGCTGCGCGCCCGCACCGAGTCCCAGGCCCGCCGCCTCCTCGACGAGTCGCGCGCCGAGGCCGAGCAGGCGATGGCCGCCGCGCGTGCCGAGGCCGAGCGGCTCGCGGCGGAGGCCCGGCAGCGGCTGCAGAGCGAGGCGGAGTCCGCCCGCGCCGAGGCCGAGCAGATCCTGCGCCGCGCCCGCACGGACGCCGAGCGCCTGCTGAACGCCGCCTCCACCCAGGCCCAGGAGGCCACCGACCACGCCGAGGCGCTGCGCACCTCCACGGCCACCGAGTCGGACGCGGCCCGCCGCCAGGCGAGTGAGCTGAGCCGCGCCGCCGAGCAGCGGATGACCGAGGCCGAGGCCGCGCTGCGCGAGGCCCGCGCGGAGGCGGAGAAGCTCGTCGCCGAGGCCAAGGCGGCCGCCGAGAAGGCGCTCGCGAGCGCCGAGTCGGCCAACGAGCAGCGCACCCGTACGGCGAAGGAGCAGGTCGCCCGGCTGGTCAGCGAGGCCACCAAGGAGGCCGAGACCACCAAGGCGGACGCCGAGCAGCTCGTCGCGGACGCCCGTGCCGAGGCGGAGAAGCTCCTCGCCGAGGCCGCCGAGAAGGCCCGCACGCTCACCGCCGAGGAGAGCGCGACCCAGCTGTCGAAGGCGGCCAAGACCGCCGAGGACGTCCTCAACAAGGCGCAGGAGGACGCGCAGCGCACCACCAGGGCCGCCGCCGAGGAGGCCGAGCGCATCCGCCGGGAGGCCGAGGCCGAGGCGGACCGGCTGCGCGCCGAGGCGCACGACATCGCCGAGCAGCTCAAGGGCGCGGCGAAGGACGACACCAAGGAGTACCGCGCCAAGACGGTCGAGCTGCAGGAGGAGGCCCGCCGGCTGCGCGGCGAGGCCGAGCAGCTGCGCGCCGACGCGGTCGCCGAGGGCGAGAAGATCCGCGCGGAGGCCCGCAAGGAGGCCGTCCAGCAGATCGAGGAGGCGGCCAAGACCGCCGAGGAGCTGCTGTCCAAGGCGAAGGCCGACGCGGACGAACTGCGCCAGAAGGCCACCGCGGACAGCGAGAAGGTCCGTACGGAGGCCATCGAGCGGGCGACGACCCTGCGCCGGCAGGCCGAGGAGACCCTCCAGCGCACCCGCCAGGAAGCCGAACGGCACCGCGAGGAGGCCGTCGAGCAGGCCGAGTCCCTCAAGGCGGACGCCGAGCGGGCCGCGCGCGAGCTGCGCGAGGAGGCGGAGCGGGCGGTCGAGGCGCGGCAGGCGGAGGCCGCCGAGGAACTGACCCGGCTGCACGCGGAGGCCGAGCAGCGGCTCGCCGCCGCGGAGCAGGCCCTCACCGACGCCCGGGAGGAGGCCGCGCGGATCCGCCGCGAGGCCGCCGAGGAGACCGACCGGCTGCGCACGGAGGCCGCCGAGCGGATCCGTTCGCTCCAGCAGCAGGCCGAGACGGAGGCCGAGCGGCTGCGCACCGAGGCCGCCGCCGACGCGTCCGCCTCGCGCGCCGAGGGCGAGGCCGTCGCCGTACGGCTGCGGTCGGAGGCGGCCGCCGAGGCGGAGCGGCTGAAGACGGAGGCGCAGGACACCGCCGACCGGGTGCGCGCGGAGGCGCAGGCCGCCGCCGAGCGACTGGCCGCCGAGGCGTCCGAGACCCTGGCCGCCGCCCAGGAGGAGGCCGCCCGGCGCCGCCGCGAGGCCGAGGAGTACCTCGGTGCGGCCCGCCAGGAGGCCGACCAGGAGCGTGAGCGGGCCCGCGAGCAGAGCGAGGAGCTGCTGGCGTCGGCGCGCAAGCGCGTGGAGGACGCCCAGGCCGAGGCCGTACGCCTGGTGGAGGAGGCCGACCGGCGCGCCGGCGAGATGGTCGCGGCGGCCGAACAGCACGCCCAGCAGGTGCGGGACTCGGTGGCCGGGCTGCACGAGCAGGCCCAGGAGGAGATCACCGGGCTGCGCAGCGCCGCCGAGCACGCGGCGGACCGTACCCGGCGGGAGGCCGAGGAGGAGGCGGACCGGGTCCGCGCCGACGCCTACGCCGAGCGGGAGCGGGCCGCCGAGGACGCGAGCCGCCTGAGGCGTGAGGCGAACGAGGAGTCGGAGGCCGCGCGGGCCCTGGCCGAGCGGACCGTCGGCGAGGCGATCGCGGAGGCCGACCGGCTGCGCTCGGAGGCGTCCGCGCACGCCCAGCGGGTACGCACGGAGGCGTCCGACGCCCTCGCCGAGGCCGACCAGGCCGCGGCGCGCACCCGGGCGGACGCCCGCGAGGACGCCAACCGCATCCGGTCGGACGCCGCGACGCAGGCGGACACCCTCATCACGGAGGCGCGCGCCGAGGCGGAGCGCCTGCAGACGGAGACCATCGCCGAGGCCGAGCGCCTGCAGTCCGACACGGCCGCGGAGGCCGAGCGGGTGCGCACCGAGGCGATCGAGGAGGCCGAGCGGCTGCGCGCCGAGTCGGTCGCCAAGGCGGAGAAGCTGATCGGCGACGCCTCCGGCGACGCGGAGCGGCTGCGCGCCGAGGCCGCCGAGACGGTCGGTTCCGCGCGGCAGCACGCCGAGCGGATCCGGGTGCAGTCCGAGCGGGTCAAGGCGGAGGCGGAGGCGGAGGCCGACCGCATGCTGAGCGTGGCGCGCGAGGAGGCTGACCGGACGCTGGACGAGGCCCGCAAGGAGGCCAACAAGCGGCGCTCGGAGGCGGCCGAGCAGGTCGACACGCTCATCACGGAGACCGCCGCCGAGGCGGACAAGCTGCTCACCGAGGCGCAGCAGCAGGCGCTGAAGACCACCGCGGAGGCGGAGGCACAGGCCGACACGATGGTCGGCGCGGCCCGCAAGGAGGCCGACCGGCTCGTCTCCGAGGCGACGGTCGAGGGCAACGCGCGCGTGGAGAAGGCCCGTACGGACGCGGACGAGCTGCTCGTCGGCGCCCGCCGGGACGCGACCGCCATCCGGGAGCGGGCGGAGGAGCTGCGCGACCGCATCACCTCGGAGATCGAGGAGCTGCACGAGCGGGCCCGCCGTGAGGCCGCCGAGACGATGAAGTCGACCGGCGACCGGTGCGACGCGCTCATCAAGGCCGCCGAGGAGCAGCTCGCCAAGGCGCAGGCCAAGGCCAAGGAGCTGGTGTCGGAGGCCAATTCGGAGGCGGGCAAGGTCCGGATCGCCGCGGTGAAGAAGGCCGAGGGGCTGCTCAAGGAGGCCGAGCAGAAGAAGGCCGCGCTCGTCAAGGAGGCCGAGGAGCTCAAGGCCGAGGCGATCCGCGAGGCCCGGCGCACGGTCGAGGAGGGCAAGCGCGAACTGGAGGTGCTGGTCCGCCGCCGCGAGGACATCAACGCGGAGATCTCCCGCGTCCAGGACGTGTTGGAGGCCCTGGAGTCCTTCGAGGCGCCGTCGTCGAACAAGGACGGGGGCGTCAAGGCCGGCGCGACGGTGGGAGCCCCTCGATCGGGTGGCAAGTCCACGGAGAGCTAGCCAAGCGGGGGCATTCCGTTGAAGTCTGGGGCCTTTGACCAACTCTTTGGCAAGCCGTCCGCCGCTCAGCCACCCAAATGGGGTGTCATTCTCCAGATCAAACACGCATCCGCTCGATGACACAGCGCTTCGGCCCCTAGGATTCCACCTATCACCTCACCGGTCTCATTCGACAGGAACCCCATGAGCGACACTTCCCCCTACGGCTTCGAGCTTGTGCGGCGTGGATACGACCGCGCTCAGGTGGACGAACGGATCTCGAAGCTCGTCTCCGACCGTGACAGCGCTCTCGCCCGCATCACCGCCCTCGAAAAGCGCATCGAGGAGCTCCACCTCGAGACGCAGAACGCCCAGGCCCAGGTAAGCGACGCCGAGCCGTCGTACGCCGGTCTCGGCGCGCGTGTCGAGAAGATCCTCCGCCTCGCCGAGGAGGAGGCCAAGGATCTGCGCGAGGAGGCCCGTCGGGCGGCCGAGCAGCACCGCGAGCTCGCCGAGTCGGCGGCCCAGCAGGTCCGCAACGACGCAGAATCGTTCGCTGCGGAGCGCAAGGCCAAGGCCGAGGACGAGGGCGTCCGGATCGTCGAGAAGGCCAAGAGTGACGCCTCGCAGCTGCGCGCCGAGGCCCAGAAGGACGCGCAGTCCAAGCGTGAGGAGGCCGACGCCCTCTTCGAGGAGACCCGCGCCAAGGCCGCGCAGGCCGCCGCCGACTTCGAGACGAACCTCGCCAAGCGCCGCGAGCAGTCCGAGCGCGACCTGGCGTCCCGTCAGGCCAAGGCCGAGAAGCGGCTCGCGGAGATCGAGCACCGCGCGGAGCAGCTCCGTCTGGAGGCGGAGAAGCTGCGCACGGACGCCGAGCGCCGCGCCCGCCAGACCGTCGAGACGGCGCAGCGTCAGGCGGAGGACATCGTGGCCGACGCCAACGCCAAGGCCGACCGTATCCGTTCGGAATCCGAGCGCGAGCTCGCGGCCCTCACCAACCGCCGCGACTCGATCAACGCCCAGCTGACGAACGTCCGCGAGATGCTCGCCACCCTCACGGGCGCCGCGGTGGCCGCGGCCGGCACGCCGGCCGACGACGAGCCGATCTCCCGGGGTGTCCCGGCTCAGCAGTCCCGGTAACGACCGGTCGTACTACGGCTGAAAACCTACGGAGCCCTCTGCCACTGAGGTGGCAGAGGGCTTTGCCGCGTTCTAGCGTGGGCCGCATGATCGAGCTCGAGGGGCTGACCAAGCGATACGGCGAGAAGGTGGCGGTCAACAACCTCACCTTCACCGTCAGACCGGGCATCGTCACGGGCTTCCTCGGTCCCAACGGGGCCGGCAAGTCCACCACCATGCGGATGATCCTCGGTCTGGACCGGCCCACCGCCGGGGACGTGCGGATCGACGGCAAGCACTACGACCAGCTGAAGGACCCGCTCACGTACATCGGCGCCCTGCTGGAGGCCAAGGGCGTGCACCCGGGCCGCAGTGCCCACAACCACCTGCTGTGCCTGGCGCAGAGCAACGGCATCCCCACGAGCCGGGTGCGGGAGGTGCTGGACACCGTGGGGCTGACCGCCGTGGCGAGGAAGAAGGCCAAGGGATTCTCGCTGGGCATGGGGCAGCGGCTCGGCATCGCCGCCGCGCTCCTCGGCGACCCGCGGATCCTGATGTTCGACGAGCCGGTCAACGGCCTCGACCCCGAGGGCATCCACTGGATCCGCAACCTGATGAAGTCCCTGGCGGCGCAGGGGCGGACGGTGTTCGTCTCCTCCCACCTCATGAGCGAGATGGCCCTGACCGCCGACCACCTCGTCGTCATCGGCCAGGGGCGGCTGCTCGCCGACACGTCCATGGCCGACTTCATCGCCCGCAACTCGCGGTCGTACGTGCGGATCCGGACCCCGCAGCGCGAGCGGCTGCTCGACGTGCTGCACGGCGCCGGCATCACCGTCGTGGAGACCGGCGGCGGCACCCTCGAGGTCGACGGCAACAAGTCCGAGACCATCGGTGAACTGGCCGCGCAGCACCAGATCGTGCTGCACGAGCTGAGCCCCCAACAGGCCTCTCTGGAGGAGGCGTTCATGCAGCTGACCGCCGAGTCGGTCGAGTACCACGCACACACTCAGCCGGCTCCCGCCCAGCAGTGGGGCGACGGCTGGAGGAAGGGCTGAGCATGGCGGCGACCCAGGTCATCCGGTCCGAGTGGACGAAGATCCGCTCCGTCGCGTCCACCGTGTGGACGCTCTCCCTCGCCGTGGTCGTCACCATCGCCCTGGGCATGTTGATCTCGGCGCTGTCGAAGAGCGAGTTCGACTCCATGGGCCGCGACGAGCGGCTCTCCTTCGATCCGACGTTCATCAGCTTCGCCGGGATGAGCCTCGGCCAGCTCGCGATGATCGTGTTCGGGGTGCTGGTCGTCTCGAACGAGTACAGCACCGGCATGATCCGCACCTCGCTGGCGGCCGTGCCGCAGCGCGGCACCTTCCTGTTCAGCAAGATCGCGGTGGCCACCGGGCTCGCCCTGGCCGTCTCCCTGGCGACCAGCTTCGTCGCGTTCTTCCTGGGCCAGGCGATGCTCGGTTCCCACAAGGCCTCGATCGGCGACTCGGGCGTGCTGCGGGCGGTGATCGGCGGGGGCCTCTACATGACGCTCATCGCGGTGTTCTCCATGGGCGTGGCCACGATGCTGCGCTCACCGATGCTGTCGCTGGGCATCCTGATGCCGTTCTTCTTCCTGATCTCCAACATCCTCGGCAACGTCGACGCGACGGAGAAGCTGGGCCGGTACCTGCCCGACCAGGCCGGAAGCAAGATCATGCAGGTGGTCACCCCGGTCGACGACGACACCCCGTACGGGCCGTGGGGCGGCCTGGCGATCATGGTGGTCTGGGTGGTGGCGGCCCTTGCGGGCGGATACCTGCTGCTGAGGAAACGCGATGCGTGAAGCTTTGGTCTTTACTTTGTTTTGAGCGGAACCGTCAGCGCCTCGATATCCTCCTAACCCTTACGGGGGGCGTGCGCCCCGCTGTCCTGAACCTGTCGATGGGTGCGGAGCATGATCGAAGCAGTCGGCCTGACCAAGCGCTACGGCGACAAGACCGCTGTGTACAACCTTTCCTTCCAGGTACGGCCCGGTGCCGTCACGGGCTTCCTCGGGCCGAACGGCTCGGGCAAGTCGACGACGATGCGGATGATCCTCGGTCTGGACAACCCGACCTCGGGGACGGTGACGATCGGCGGTTATCCGTACCGCAAGCTGCCGAACGCGCCCCGCCAGGTCGGCGCCCTGCTGGATGCCAAGGCCGTCCACGGCGGCCGGCACGCCCGCAACCACCTGCTGTGCCTCGCCCAGCTCTCGGGCATCCCGGCCCGGCGGGTGGACGAGGTGCTCGGCGTGGTGGGCCTCCAGGACGTGGCCAGGAAGCGCTCCAAGGGCTTCTCGCTCGGCATGGGGCAGCGGCTCGGCATCGCCGCCGCGCTCCTCGGCGACCCCCAGGTCCTGCTCTTCGACGAGCCGGTCAACGGTCTCGACCCCGAGGGCATCCTCTGGGTCCGCAACCTGATGAAGTCCCTCGCGGCGGAGGGACGGACCGTGTTCGTCTCCTCCCACCTCATGAGCGAGATGGCCCTGACCGCCGACCACCTGATCGTCATCGGCCGCGGACAGCTCCTCGCCGACATGAGTGTGAAGGACTTCATCTCGGCCAACTCCGCCGACTTCGCTCGCGTGCGCACCCCGGCCACCGAGCCGCAGCTGCGCGAGAAGCTGGCCGGCGCCCTCACCGAGGCGGGCGGTCACGTCCTGCCCGAGCAGGACGGCGCGCTGCGCGTCATGGGACTGCCCCTCCCCCGCATCAGCGACATCGCCCACGACACCGACGTACGCCTGTGGGAGCTGTCGCCGCACCAGGCCTCGCTGGAGGAGGCGTACATGCGGATGACGCAGGGAGCCGTCGACTACCGGTCGACCATCGACCAGAAGGCCGGCCTCCAGCAGCCGCTGCCGCCCGGCGCGCTGCCGCCCATGCCGGTGCCGGGCCAGGGCCAGCCGGGCTGGTACGCGCCGCCGCCCCCGCAGCCGGGCTACACGCCGCCGCAGCCCGCCCAGGGCGCCGCTCCGGGGCCGTACGGCGCTCCGGGCGCCCCTGTGGCGCCCCCGGCTCCCGTGGGGCCGGGCGGGGCCAACCCGTACGCCCAGGCTCCCGCGCAGGCGCAGCCCGCGGCTCCGGCTCCCGCGCCGCAGGACCAGGCCCCGGCCGCCGCGTCCGCGCCGCAGGCTCAGCCCGCCGCGGCCCCGGCGCCCGCCGCAGCCCCCGCTCCCGCACCGACCACGACCGAGGACGCCCGATGAGCACGCCGCAGCCCCCGTCTCCGCAGGCCGCGCCCGCCTGGCAGGCGGCGCCCGGGTCCGCGTTCCCCACGTACACCTCGCCGATCCCCGTCGTGCGCACCCACCTCGGGAACGCCGTCGCCTCGGAGTGGACCAAGATCCGGTCGGTGCGCTCCACGATGTGGACGCTGGGCGTGTTCGTGCTGCTCGTCGTCGGCATCGGGCTGTCCGCCGCCGCGCTGGTCGCCGCCAACGCGAACGACGGCGAACTGTCCGGCGAGAACCCGCTGTCCTTCGGCTTCTTCGGACTGCTCCTGGGCAGCATGTGCATCATCACGCTCGGCGTGCTGACCACGGCCTCGGAGTACGGCACGGGCATGATCCGGACCACGATGGTGGCCTGTCCGTCGCGCGGCCGGGTGCTCGCGGCGAAGGCGGTCGTCTTCTTCCTGGTGGCCTTCGTGGTGACGCTGGTGTCGGCGGTCCTCGTCGCGATGGTGGACGTGGCGCTGCTGCCGGACGCCCGCGAGCCCTCCGGCGGCGAATGGCTCAAGGGCACGGTGGGCGTGTCCCTCTACGTCGCCCTGCTCGGTCTGCTGTCGCTGGCCGTCGGCTCGGTCATCCGGCACTCGGCGGGCGCCATCACCATCATGATCGGCCTGGTGCTGGCCCCGCTGGTGATCGCGCTGTTCATGTTCTCGTCGTCCCTGGAGGATCTGCGCCAGGCGCTGTTCGAGTACTCGATCCCCAACCAGATGAGCGTCTTCTACTCCACTTCGCTGACCGACTCCGGCCCGTCCGGCTGGGACCCGCTGTGGATCGCGCTGGGCGTGACGGCCGCCGCCTTCGCCGGCGCCTTCGCGCTGCTGGAGAAGCGGGACGTGTGAGCCTGCCGGCTCCGGTCTAGAACTTCGGCGCGTTACGGGACCGCCGCACCCCGGGGGTGCGGCGGTCCCGCGCGTTCCAGCACGCCTTGTGCCAGTGGCGGCGGTCGTCCACGCCCGCGTGCTCCGGCCAGGCGACGACGTGCGGCACCCCGTCGGGGATCATCTGGTCGCATCCGGGACAGCGGTACGTCTTGCCCTGCGCGCTCGCGCCGGCCACGTGCCGCACGCTCCACTCCTCCCCCTGCCAGCGCACGCTGGACTGCCAGCCGCCGTAACGGCTCGCGCGATCGTCCTCGGCGCTCCGGCCGAACGAGCCGTCACCCTTGGGTCGGTTGCGACGCGGGGACACGGGACACCTCACGGGGCTATACAGGAAGCAGGATGCGCGTCCAGCCTACGCGGAGCCCTCGGGGGTACCCGTAGGGCACCAATCCCCACAAGTCTCCCTCCGGGGCGCCCGATTCTGCAGACAATCCGCAAATCTCCCCACCAGGCCGTGTCCTCGGCACGTGTCAGACGGTTATGCCGGGTGGGGGAGCTCCGTGTCGGGGCCAAGGAAGCAGGAAAGTCCCATGCGTGTTGGAAGTTTCGTGTTGGCGGCCCAGTTCCCGGGACAGGGCCAGGGGGAGGCACTGCATCGCGCGGTCCGCTCCGCAGAGGTCGCCGAGGAGGCGGGCCTGGACTCGGTCTGGCTGGCCGAGCACCACTTCGTGCCGTACGGCACATGCCCGTCCGCGGTCACCCTGGCCGCTTTACTGCTGGGCCGCACCCGGCGCATCCGGGTCGGCACGGCGGTCAGCGTGCTGCCCACCGTCCACCCCGTCGCCCTCGGCGAGCAGACCGCGCTGCTGCACCTGACGAGCGGCGGCCGCTTCACCCTGGGGGTGGGGCGCGGCGGCCCGTGGGTCGACCTGGAGGTGTTCGGCTCGGGCCTGGAGGCGTACGAGAAGGGGTTCCCCGAATCACTCGATCTGCTGGTGCGCTGGCTGCGCGAGCCGTCCGTGGGCGCCGACGGCGAGCGGTTCCGCTTCCGCGAAGTCCCCGTCGTGCCCCGGCCGTCGGAGGCCCTGACGGAGACGCCGGGCCCGGAGGTCGTCGTCGCCTGCACCTCCCCCGCGAGCGTACGGCTGGCCGCCGAGCGCGGGCTGCCGATGCTGCTCGGCATGCACGTCGGGGACGAGGAGAAGGCCGAGATGGTCGCCCTGTGGCGGCAGCACGCGCGCGCGGCCGGGCGGCCGGGGGACGAGATCCGGGCCGCCGCCCATGTCTCGGCGGGCGTCTGCCAGATCGCGGACCGGCGCACCGACGCGGTGGAGACCCTGGTGAAGGCGATGCCGGGCTGGCTGAAGCAGGGCCTCGACGCCCACGTGACGGTGGACGGCCGCGCCCGCAGCATGCGGGACCCGGTGGCGTACACCGAACTGCTCTGCGGGCTGCACCCGGTGGGCACCCCGCGGCTGTGCGTCGACCGCCTCGCGGCGACCAGCGAACGGACCGGCATCTCACGCTTCGCCCTGCTCGTCGAGGGCTCCGGCGATCTGGCCGCCACGGAGGAGAACGTACGGCGGCTGGGCTCGGAGGTCCTCCCCCACCTCCGATGAACGGCCCCGCCGGCCGGGGCGCTTGCCGCTCCAGTACTTGAAGGCACCTCCCGCGTAAGGGAGCGGCAAGCAAGGCTCACGTTGCCTCAGCAGTCCCGGAACTCCGGAGACTGGTTCAGCACCTGACTGCGAACCGAGGTGAAACGGGCCAGCGTCTCGTCGACGGATGTGTCCAACGGGAACACCGCCACCCGGTGGCAGTTCTGGAAGGCCAGCCGCACACCGAAGTGCCGCTGCAGCGCACCGCGAATCGCGTCACTCGCCAGCGCTCGCAGCAACTGCCCGCGTGCCTGCTCGTCCGGCGGAGGCGTCTGGTTGTCGGCGAACTGGCCGCCGTCCACCTTCAGCTGGGCCACCAGGGAGCTGATCATCTCCCATGCGTAGGGCAGGGAGGTCCGGACGCAGTCGACGAATTCTGCTTCGTCGACCTCGCCTCGCTCGGCCTGTTCGAGTAGGGCCGGTGAGACGTCGAGCGACATGGGTTCTCCTCTCGCACCCCCGAAGCGCAGGGGTTGCCGGACAGATAATGGGAGCTCGCCAAGCACAGACACCGAGATGCACAGACACCGAGCACGCTGAGTACACGCATCACGACCTCCCGTTCTCTACGGTAGGCAACCGACCGTGACCGCACCAGGAGAATGGGCACATAGGGAGCGACGGTTGGGCGCAGTATCGGCCACTGTTGAACTGCGGTGTACCGGAGCAAAAGGTGTGGCCCGGGGGACCTCCCCGCCGTCCCGTTGCGGGTGGTGGTGGGAGACGGGTGGGCGAATCGCGTGGCGGCCCGGGCTTCGAGTAGCGTTGCCGACCATGCGTCTCGTCATCGCCCGGTGCTCCGTGGACTACGCGGGCCGGCTCACCGCCCACCTCCCTTCCGCCCCCCGTCTCATCCTGGTGAAGGCGGACGGCAGCGTCTCCATCCACGCCGACGACCGGGCCTACAAGCCCCTGAACTGGATGTCGCCGCCCTGCACGCTGAAGGAGGGCACCGGCGAGGAGGAAGGCGTCTGGACCGTCGTCAACAAGGCGGGCGAGAAACTGATCATCACGATGGAGGAGATCCTCCACGACTCCTCGCACGAACTCGGCGTCGACCCCGGCCTGATCAAGGACGGCGTGGAAGCGCACCTCCAGGAACTGCTCGCCGACCGCATCGAGACGCTCGGCGACGGCTACACGCTGATCCGCCGCGAGTACATGACGGCCATCGGTCCGGTCGACATCCTCTGCCGGGACGCCGAGGGCCGGACCGTCGCGGTCGAGATCAAGCGGCGCGGCGAGATCGACGGTGTGGAGCAGCTCACCCGCTACCTCGAGCTGTTGAACCGCGATCCCCATCTGGCACCGGTGCGGGGCATCTTCGCCGCGCAGGAGATCAAGCCCCAGGCCCGTGTCCTGGCCACGGACCGCGGCATCGGCTGCCAGGTCCTGGACTACGACGCCCTGCGCGGCATCGACGACGACAAGCTGCGGTTGTTCTGACCGACGGGCGTGCACGACGGGCCGGGTTCCTGGAAGGGAACCCGGCCCCTCTGCTGTCCGGGGTGTCTCAGATCACGGAGCCGGGCGAGGCGGAGGAGGACGACGCGGACGAGGACGCGGAGTCCGCCGTGCTCGGCGAGACGGGTGCGCCGGAGGTGGTGCCGCTCGCCGAGGTGCCGGTGGACGGGTCGTCGGTGGACGGTGTGCCGGTGGGGGTCGAGGGCCCGTCCGTCGGCGTCGACGGGTTGTCCGTCGGGGTCGAGGGGTCGCCCGTCGGCGTCGACGGATCGTCCGTCGGCGTCGACGGCGGCCTGGACGTCGAGCTGGACGCCGACGGCCTCGGGGTGGCGGTCGACCCCCCGCTCCCCGACCCCTGCGAACCACTCGCGTCCTCCGAAGGACGCGCCTCACCCGTCGGCGTCGGATCGTCCGACGTCCCCATCGTCCCGTCCGGTCCCGGGTCCGTGGGCCGGCTGGTCGCCTCGCCGGTGTCCCCGGAGCCGGTGTCGCCGCCCGGGGTGTCCGCGTCGAGGTCGCCGTCGCCCAGGCCCGTGCCGGCGGTGGGGTTGACGCCACCCCGGTCGGAGGGATCGGTGGCGTCGTTGTTGGAGGTCGCGCCGAGCGTGACGACCGTGCCGAGCACGGCCACGAGCAGGGCGCCCGCGCCGGCCGCCACGAGGTTGCGCTTGGCCAGGCCCTTCAGGCCGCCCCGGCCGCGGTGGGCCGCCGGGGCGGGGGGCCGGGCGGTGACGACGGTGGGGCCGGTGGGCGTGGGCGGCGTCGACGGGAGGGCCGCGGGGATGCCGCGCGGCGGGGACGCCGACTCCTCGCGACGGGCGTCGGGCACCTCGTCGGCGGCCGTCAGGGCCGCCAGGCCCGGTATGTCACCGGAGCGGTCGGCGACCAGGGCGAGGGCGCGGCGGCCGGCGACGGTTCCCCGCTTGTCGGCGAGGGCGCCGCGCAGGCCGAGGGACGCCTCCAGTTCGGAGCGGGCCCGGTCGAGTTGTCCGGCGCAGAGCGCCAGGACGCCGAGTTCGTGGTGGAAGTAGGCGCGGTCGGCGGACTGCCCGGCGAGGCGGGCGGCCTCGGCGCCCTCGTGCAGGGTCTGTTCCCAGGCGCTCCAGTGCAGTCCGGCGGCGAACGCGGGCGCGGCCGTGCGGGCCAGCGCGACCGCGGTCGCCTCCTCGCCGTCGGCGGGCGGCCCGGTGACCGGGACGGTCACGGCGAGGGCGGCGAGGACGGCGTCGGCCTCCGCGCAGACCCGCTCGGGCGTGACGGAGGGGTGTCCGGTCCACCAGGCGTAGTGCTGGGCGGCGGCCTCGGCGCGGGCGGTGACGTCGTCGGCGTATCCGGCGGCCTCGAGCTGGGCCTGGACGCCCGCGGCGAGCCGGTAGCGGACGCCGACCGGGGAGACGAGTCCGCAGGCGGCGAGTTCGCCGAGGGCGGCGTCGGCGTGGGTGTCGCCGACCAGGGCGGGCAGGTGGGCCTGGTGCGGGACCTCGCCGCCGAGGGCGACGGCGAAGCGCAGGGTGGCGCGGGCCGAGGCGCTGAGGCGGGCGGCGAGCAGCGGGGCGGGCGCGGCGGCCTCGCCGAGGGAGGGCAGGGGTATGTCCTCGGCCTCGCCGGGGTCGCCGTCGACGGGTGCGGCGAGCGGGCGGGCGTCCTCGAAGACGCCGAGCTCGTCGACGGCGCCGGCGGTGGCCCGCAGCCGGTCGCGCTGGAGCAGCAGGGCGCCGGCCTGGACGAACCTCAGCGGCAGGCCTTCGGACTCGAACCAGAGGTCGCCGGCCCAGTTGGCCTCCTCCTCGGTGAGGGGGCGGCCGACGGCGCGCTCGATCACCTCGACGCCGCCCGCCCGGCCGAGGCCGGTGAGGGCGACCTCCTCGACGGCGGAGCCGGCGGAGGGCGCCGGGATGTCGGGGGTCGCGCCGAACAGGAAGGCGCACTCGGGGGTGGCGTCCAGCAGTTCGTCGAGGGCGGCGCCGCCGAACTCGAGGTCGTCGACCACCACGACGGCGCCGATCTCGCCGACGAGGGCGCGCAGTTCGTCGTCCTCGGGGCGGTGGAGGGGGGCGTCGTAGACGGTGTGGAAGAGGTCGTGCAGCAGGTCGTCCGTGGTGCGGTGGTAGCCGGTGAGGCGGACGACGCCGTCGGGGGCGAGATCGGCGCAGTCCTCGGCGACGAGGTCGAGCAGGCTGGTGCGGCCGGAGCCCGGGGGGCCGGTGAGGCGGACGGAGCGGCCGCGGGCGAGCAGCCGGACCAGCTCCTCGCGCTCGTCCTGACGGCCGAGAAGCAGGTGCGCGGGCTGGGCGGGACCGGCCGGCACGGGGGGCCTGGCCGCGCGGTCGGCCTCGGCGCGCGCCTCGGGGGTGCGCTTGGCGGGCCGCTCGGGGCGTTCCGTGGGCGGGCACAGCTCGATCTCGCTGCCGTCGACGGGGTTGACGGTGAGGAGGTGGTCCCCGGAGACGAGGCGCACGGTGCGGGCGAGGGCCGGCGCGTGCTGGCCGAAGTCGGGTGTCAGGGGGTCCCTGGAGGGGCGCGGGCGCGGCGTGTGGCCGTCGCCGTCAGGGCCGTACTCCTCGGGTCCCCGGGTCGTCGGATCCATAGGTCAAGCCCCCCAAAAGCGTCGTGTGGCGGTAGCCCCTCCCGGCCTTGCTGCACACTGCGCTGTCGCTTCTGGTCCGGTGCCCGCTCGAGGGTTGCGGGCGGCGGGCAGACGAACCGTAAACCTTCGCACAGTATCTACGACAGCCCGGGGTACCACGCGGCCCGAGACGTCACGGTCTCGTGAGGATTGCGTGCGGCACGGCTTTCGCCGTGGGACGCCTGCCGGACGCCGTGTGGTGGCGGGTGCCCGTCTCCCGGATCCTGCACGCGCGGGCCCCGTACCTTCACGAATCTCACACCCTGGGGAGCGACTCCACGCCGATGCCGCCCTCGATGGCGAGGATGCGGTGCAGGCGGGTGGCCACCAGCAGGCGCTGCATCTGGGGTGGAACGCCACGCAGGACCATGCGGCGGCCGCAGCGGCCGGCCCGGCGGTGGACGCCCATGATGACGCCGAGTCCGGTGGCGTCCCAGGAGTCCAGTTCGGACAGGTCGAGCACGAGGTCGCCTACGCCGTCGTCCACCGCCGCGTGCAGGACCGTACGGGCGTCCGCCGCGCTGCGGACGTCGAGGCGGCCCCCGACGACCAGCTCGGTGTGGTCGCCCCTGATGTACATAGCGCTCCCCTAAGCGTGCGTCTCGTGCTCCGCGGTGTGATGTCCGGTGTTGCCTCCTCTGACTGCGTGAAGCGGCCGGAGGTTGCCGTCTGTGAGCGAACCGATACCGAATTCACCCGCAAGGGTGAGGACCCTGGGGCCTGTGCGGATTCAGTGCCTGGAGAAGCCCTGCCCGCTGGCGCGTGCGATCTCACCGGCATCAGCCATCCGGCGGCATCGGTCGCCCTCCCCACGGCTCTGGGCCGGACATTAGCGGGCGCGAGGGGCTGTGTGACCAGTTAGTAACGCGTTTCACGCATCAGCGGGTGAGACACCGGTCACGTCGTCAATTCATGTCTGACTCGCGCCGATTGGCACCGAACTGCGCAGCAGTGACGAACCGAACGGAACGGATCCGGAAGGACGGTCTAGATTGGCCGCATGGTCAATCTGACGCGCATCTACACCAGGACCGGAGACCGGGGCACCACGGCCCTCGGCGACATGAGCCGGGTCGCCAAGACCGACCTGCGCATCGCCGCGTACGCGGACGCGAACGAGGCGAACGCCGTGATCGGCACGGCGATCGCCCTGGGCCGCCTGGACGAGGAGATCGTCAAGGTCCTCACCCGCGTGCAGAACGACCTCTTCGACGTGGGTGCGGACCTGTCGACGCCGGTGGCGGAGAAGCCGGAGTTCCCGCCCCTGCGGGTGGAGCAGTTCTACGTCGACCGGCTGGAGGCCGACTGCGACCGCTTCAACGCGGAGCTGGAGAAGCTGCGGTCCTTCATCCTCCCCGGAGGCACGCCCGGCGCGGCCCTGCTGCACCAGGCGTGCACGGTGGTCCGCCGCGCCGAGCGCTCCACGTGGGCCGCGCTGGAGGTGCACGGCGAGGTGATGAACCCCCTGACCGCGACCTACCTCAACCGGCTGTCGGACCTGCTGTTCATCCTCGCCCGGACGGCCAACAAGGAGGTCGGGGACGTTCTGTGGGTGCCGGGCGGGGAGCGCTGAACGCTCCCGGCGGCTGCCGGCCTGGGTGCGCGCCGGGTCACCCGACTCATCGCCCGGCGCCTTCCCTCTCCTTCCCGGTCACGGCCCCCTCCGCCCCGGCGGCTGCCGGAGCCTTGCGGGGCCAGACCGTGTACGACAGGGCGATCAGGCCGTAGATGCCGACCGTGCGCAGGGCCACCCACTGGAACGTGCGCAGCGAACTGACGTCGCCGGAGTCGCCGACGTACCACACGGCGAGCTGGAGCAGGGCCAGGGCGACGGCTCCGCCGTACACGGCCCGCAGCCACAGCTTCGCCTCGTGGCGGGCGCGGGCCCGCCCGTAGCGGGGCGGCTTCGGCGGGGGCGGGGCGCCGCCCAGGCGGTGGGCGGCGTGGCCGTCGAGCCAGCGGATCGTGTAGTGGCCGAAGGCCACGGTGTAGCCGATGTACAGCGCCGCCAGGCCGTGTTCCCAGCCGGGCTCGGCGCCGTTCCTGAGGTCGACGGCCGTCGCCGCGAACAGGACCAGCTCCAGTACCGGCTCGCACAGCAGCAGCACGACACTCGTGCGGCGCCACTTCAGCAGGTAGCGGACGGCCAGCCCCAGCGCCAGCAGCACCCAGAAGCCGATCTCACAGGCGGCGATCAACCAGACGATCACGGTTCGCTCCTCTCGCTCACCGTTCCAGGCTCACGGCGGGACGGGCGGCACGCGTCGTCGGCGGTGACGAACCCGCGGTACATCGAAAGATGCAGTTCGGAACCGTCCGCGGGCATCAGGCGGCCGAGGCGGACCCCGTGTTGGATGGGGGCATGGCCGTACGACCGCCCCGACCGCACCGCTTCGACGTCTGCGCCGCGCTGGCCGGACTGCTCGGCGGACTGCTGCTGTGGGGCATCGGGCTGGCCACCCGCCCGGCGGACGAACCGATCGTGCTCCTCGACGGCCGCTGGCCGATCCTGCTGCCGCTGACGCTGATGGCGGGCTGCGAGGTGCTGCGCCGGACCGCCCCGCGCAGCGCCCTGCTGATCGGCACGGCCGCGCTGACCCTGGACACCGTCACCCAGGGCAGCGTCGCCACACTGATCATGTTCACCGACCTCGTGTACGCGGCCGTGCTGTACGGCACACCCGCCTCGGCCCGCCGCATCACGTGGATCACGGGGCTGCTCACGGTGGCGGCGACGGTGGTGCCGTTCGCGGTCTGGCGCGTGCCCGAGGCCCTGCTGCTGGGTGTGGCCGTCGGCGTCGTGTCGTTCACGCCCGCGTCGACCGGCCTGATCGTCCGCAACCACCGCGACGCCGCCGAGGCCGCCCGGCTGCGCGCCGAACAGACCGCGCTGCTCGCCGAGATGGACCGCACGCAGGCGGTCGTCGCCGAACGCGCACGGATGGCACGGGAGTTGCACGACATGGTCGCCAACCACCTGTCGGCGATCGCGATCCACTCCACGGCCGCGCTGTCCCTCGACGACCCGGACACCTCGAAGGAGGCGCTGTCGGTCATCCGGGAGAACAGCGTGGAGGGACTGGCCGAGATGCGGCGGCTGATCGGGATCCTGCGGGACAACAGCGGGGACCGCGAGCCGGCCGCCGCACCGACCCTCGACGGCCTCGGCGCCCTGGTCGAGAGCGCCCGCGCCAACGGCCTGGACGTCGCCCTCGACGCCGGCCACGACCAGGTCCCCGCCCCGGTCGAGCTCGCGGCGTACCGGATCGTGCAGGAGTCGCTCACCAACGCCCTCAAGCACGCCCGTCCCGGCCGTGTCACCGTGCGCCTGGCCCGGCGGGACGGCTCGCTCACCGTCGAGGTGAGCAGCCCGTACGGCGACCGGGACGGGCCGCGCGCCCCCGGCTCGGGTGCCGGGCTCATCGGGATGAGGGAGCGCGCGGCACTGCTGGGCGGGCACTTCGAGGCCGGTCCCGTCCAGGACCCGGCCTCGGCGGACGGCAGGATGTGGACCGTACGCGCCACCCTGCCCCTGAGCGAAGGAGACTCCGCGTGATCCGCGTCCTCGTCGCGGAGGACCAGTCCGCCGTCCGCGCCGGGCTGGTCCTCATCCTGCGCAGCGCGCCCGACCTCACGGTGGTCGGTGAGGCGGTGGACGGGGAGCAGGCGGTGGCGCTGGCCCGGGAGCTGCGGCCGGACGTGGTGCTGATGGACGTGCAGATGCCGCGGATGGACGGGGTGTCGGCGACCCGGGTGATCGTCCAGGAGGGCCTCGCGGACGTCCTCGTCCTGACCACCTTCGACCTCGACGAGTACGTGTTCGGGGCGCTGCGCGCCGGGGCCGCCGGCTTCCTGCTGAAGAACACCGAGGCGAGGGACCTCCTCACGGCGGTGCGGACGGTGGCGCGCGGCGAGGGCGTCGTGGCCCCGGCCGTGACCCGCCGGCTCATCGCGGAGTTCGCGGGCCGGCCGGCGCGGGGGTCCAAGGCCGACCCGGCGGTCCTGGAGACGCTGACCCGGCGGGAGCGCGAGGTGCTGTCGTGTCTCGGCGAGGGCCTGTCCAACGCGGGGATCGCCGAGCGGCTGGACATGGCGGAGGCGACGGTGAAGACGCACGTCAGCCGCCTGCTGGCCAAGCTGGAGCTGCGCAGCCGGGTCCAAGCGGCCGTACTGGCGCAAGAGTTGGGTGTCTAGCGCCGCACGCCCCGAGGTGGTCCAGACCTATTGACCCGTGGTCCAGACCTTTCTATTCTCGCGGCACCGTGGGCGTGAAGGCTCAGTCATGCCCCCCAACTCCCCCCGAGGAGGCGCAGCATGCGCTTCAGACACAGAGCCGCGGCAGGGTTCGCGACCCTGTTGCTCCCCTTCGCCGGGCTGGTCGGCCTCGCGAGCCCCGCCCAGGCCGCGACCTCCGCCACCGCCACCTACTCCAAGCCGCAGGACTGGGGCACGGGCTTCGAGGGCAAGTGGACGGTGAAGAACACCGGCACCACCACCCTCACCTCCTGGACCGTCGAGTGGGACTTCCCCTCCGGAACCTCCGTCGGCTCCGCCTGGGACGCCGACGTCACCTCCTCCGGCACCCACTGGACCGCGAAGAACAAGTCCTGGAACGGCACCCTGGCCCCCGGCGCCTCCGTCTCCTTCGGCTTCAACGGCACCGGCTCCGGCTCCCCGTCCAACTGCAAGCTCAACGGCGGCAGCTGCGACGGCACCTCCGTCCCGGGCGACGCCGCACCGTCCGCACCGGGCACCCCCACCGCCTCCGACATCACCAACACCTCGGTGAAGCTGGCCTGGAGCGCCGCCACCGACGACAAGGGCGTCAAGAACTACGACGTGCTGCGCGACGGCGCCAAGGTCGCCACCGTGACCACCACCTCGTACACGGACACCGGTCTGACCGCCGGGACCGACTACTCCTACACCGTCCAGGCCCGTGACACCGCCGACCAGACCGGACCGGTCAGCGGAGCGCGCGCCGTGCGCACCACCGGCGGCACCACGGAACCCCCGCCCCCCGGCAACAAGGTCAAGCTCGGCTACTTCACCGAGTGGGGCGTCTACGGCCGCAACTACCACGTCAAGAACCTGGTGACGTCCGGCTCGGCCTCGAAGATCACGCACATCAACTACGCGTTCGGCAACGTCAAGAACGGTCAGTGCACCGTCGACGACACCTACGCCGCCTACGACAAGGCCTACACCGCCGACCAGTCCGTCAGCGGCACCGCCGACACCTGGGACCAGCCACTGCGCGGCAACTTCAACCAGCTGCGCCAGCTGAAGGCCAAGTACCCGCACATCAAGGTGCTGTACTCCTTCGGCGGCTGGACCTACTCGGGCGGCTTCGGCCAGGCCGCGGCCAACGCCGCCGCGTTCGCCAAGTCCTGCAAGGCCGTCGTGGAGGACCCGCGCTGGGCCGACGTCTTCGACGGCATCGACATCGACTGGGAGTACCCGAACGCCTGCGGCCTGACCTGCGACACCTCCGGTCCGGCGGCGTTCAGGACCCTCATGCAGGCCCTGCGCGCCGAGTTCGGCTCGAACTACCTGGTCACCGCGGCCATCACCGCCGACGGCTCCTCCGGCGGCAAGATCGACGCGGCCGACTACGGCGGCGCCGCCCAGTACCTCGACTGGTACAACGTGATGACGTACGACTACTTCGGCGCCTTCGACAAGGACGGCCCGACCGCCCCGCACTCCCCGCTCACCTCGTACCCGGGGATCCCGGCCGCCGGCTTCAACTCCGCCGACGCCATCGCCAAGCTGAAGGCGAAGGGAGTCCCGTCCGCCAAGCTGCTCCTCGGCATCGGCTTCTACGGCCGCGGCTGGACCGGCGTCACCCAGTCCGCCCCCGGCGGCACGGCGACCGGCGCCGCGCCCGGCACGTACGAGGCGGGCATCGAGGACTACAAGGTCCTGAAGAACTCCTGCCCCGTCACCGGCACCATCGCCGGCACCGCGTACGCCCACTGCGGCACCAACTGGTGGTCGTACGACACCCCGTCGACGATCGCCGGGAAGATGACCTGGGCCAAGAACCAGGGCCTCGGCGGCGCGTTCTTCTGGGAGTTCAGCGGTGACACCGGCAACGGCGAACTGGTGAGCGCGATCAACAGCGGGCTGTCATAGGAACATCACCCGCGGGAGGTACCCGTGGGATCTGAGCGTCGTTGACGCAGCCCCCGGACCTCGTCCGGGGGACCCCACCCAGCGAGTGAGTGTGGCTCTACGCCACATTCACTCGCTGTCCTGGTGGGGCCGCCTCGAGCCACGCGAGGAAACCGGTCAGCGCGTCCTCGCTCATCGCGAGTTCCAGGCGCGTGCCCCGGTGCAGACAGGCGAGGATCACCGCGTCGGAGAGCAGCGCCAGCTCCTCCTCGCCCTCGGGGAGGCGACGGCCGGCCACCTCGATCGAGGCACGCTCCAGTACGCGGCGCGGGCGGGGGGCGTAGGAGAAGACGCGGTACCACTCGATGCGGTCGCCGTTGTAGCGGGCGACGCCGTAGCTCCAGCCCTTGCCGCTGGGGTCCGGTTTCTCGGGGACGTCCCAGCGCAGGGAACAGTCGAAGGTGCCGCCGGAGCGCTGGATGAGTCTGCGACGCAGACCGAAGACGAACAGCCCCAGCACCACCAGGGCCACGACGATTCCGCACACAGTCAGAGCGAGGACCATCGACACCGACCTCCTCGTCTCCTAGGTACCTTCAACACAGGTAACGGAACGGAAAAAACATCCAGATCTGCCTCAGCCGCGACCGGCTCCGGATCGCTCCGGTGCCGGCCGCGGCTGAGTGACGTCATCACACGGCGCGCTGGATCAGCGTGCCGCCGCAGCACGCAGTCGTACGTCCGCACGGCGCTCGGCGGTGGCATCGCCCTCCGCCTTCGCGCGCTCGAGCTCCCGCTCCGCGCGCTGGACGTCGATCTCGTCGGACAGCTCGGCGATCTCGGCCAGCAGCGACAGCTTGTTGTCCGCGAACGAGACGAAACCGCCGTGCACCGCGGCGACGACCGTCCCACCGTCACTCGTACGGATGGTCACCGGGCCCGACTCCAGCACACCGAGCAGCGGCTGGTGACCGGGCATGACGCCGATGTCGCCGGACGTGGTGCGCGCGACGACCAGGGTGGCCTCGCCGGACCAGACCTCTCGGTCGGCCGCGACCAGCGCGACGTGCAGCTCAGCAGCCAAGGTGGCTCCTCGGGTCACCACCCGGCGGGTCTGCCGGGTGTTGGTTACAAGTCTAATGGGCGTGGAAGAGGGGGCGGGACGACCCCGCCCCCTCACACGAGCTCAGAGCGCGTGGCTCAGGAGACGCCCAGCTCCTTCGCGTTCTTCTTCAGGTCCTCGAGACCACCGCACATGAAGAACGCCTGCTCCGGGAAGTGGTCGTACTCGCCGTCGCAGATCGCGTTGAAGGCCGCGATCGACTCGTCCAGCGGGACGTCCGACCCGTCGACGCCGGTGAACTGCTTGGCGACGTGGGTGTTCTGGGACAGGAAGCGCTCCACGCGACGGGCACGGTGGACGACGAGCTTGTCCTCCTCGCCCAGCTCGTCGATACCGAGGATCGCGATGATGTCCTGGAGGTCCTTGTACTTCTGCAGGATCGTCTTGACGCGCATGGCGGCGTCGTAGTGCTCCTGCGCGATGTAGCGCGGGTCCAGGATGCGGGACGTGGAGTCCAGCGGGTCCACGGCCGGGTAGATGCCCTTCTCGGAGATCGGACGGGAGAGAACCGTCGTCGCGTCGAGGTGGGCGAAGGTGGTGGCCGGGGCCGGGTCGGTCAGGTCGTCCGCGGGGACGTAGATCGCCTGCATCGAGGTGATCGAGTGACCACGGGTCGAGGTGATGCGCTCCTGGAGGAGACCCATCTCGTCGGCCAGGTTCGGCTGGTAACCCACCGCGGAGGGCATACGGCCGAGCAGGGTCGACACCTCGGAACCGGCCTGCGTGAAGCGGAAGATGTTGTCGATGAAGAACAGCACGTCCTGCTTCTGGACGTCACGGAAGTACTCGGCCATGGTGAGGCCGGCCAGCGCGACGCGCAGACGGGTGCCCGGGGGCTCGTCCATCTGACCGAAGACCAGCGCGGTCTTGTCGATGACGCCCGAGTCGGTCATCTCCTCGATGAGGTCGTTGCCCTCACGGGTGCGCTCACCGACACCGGCGAACACGGAGACACCGTCGTGGTTGTTGGCGACGCGGTAGATCATCTCCTGGATGAGCACCGTCTTGCCGACGCCGGCACCACCGAACAGACCGATCTTGCCGCCCTTGACGTACGGGGTCAGCAGGTCGATGACCTTGACGCCGGTCTCGAACATCTCGGTCTTCGACTCGAGCTCGTCGAAGTTCGGCGCCTTGCGGTGGATGGACCAGCGCTCGCCGTCGTAGGACTCGTCGACGTTCAGCACCTCACCGAGGGTGTTGAACACCTTGCCCTTGGTGAAGTCGCCGACCGGGACGGTGATGCCGTCGCCGGTGTCGACGACCGGGGCCTGGCGGACCAGACCGTCGGTCGGCTGCATGGAGATGGTGCGGACCAGGCCGTCACCCAGGTGCTGGGCGACCTCCAGGGTCAGCGTCTTCTTCTCGCCCGCGTTCGCCGGGTCGGAGACCTCGACGTGAAGGGCGTTGTAGATGTCCGGCATCGCGTCGACGGGGAACTCCACGTCGACGACCGGGCCGATGACCCGGGCGACGCGGCCCGTAGCCGTCGCGGTCTCAACAGTGGTGGTCATTAGCGGTCACTCCCCGCGGTCGCGTCGGCCAGGGCGCTCGCGCCACCGACGATCTCGCTGATTTCCTGGGTGATTTCGGCCTGGCGGGCCGCGTTGGCAAGCCGGGACAGCGTCTCGATGAGCTCTCCGGCGTTGTCGGTGGCCGACTTCATCGCGCGCCGCGTGGCGGCGTGCTTGGAGGCGGCCGACTGGAGCAGCGCGTTGTAGACGCGGCTCTCCACATAGCGCGGCAGCAGGGCGTCGAGGACGTCCTCCGCCGAGGGCTCGAAGTCGTAGAGCGGAAGGATCTCGCCCTGCGGCTTCGCCTCCTTCGCGACCTCGTCGAGGCTGAGCGGCAGCAGGCGGTCGTCGAGCGCCGTCTGCGTCATCATCGAGACGAACTCGGTGAAGACGATGTGGATCTCGTCCACACCGCCGTCGGCCGTGTCCTTCTCGATGGCCTCGATCAGGGGGGCCGCGACCTTCTTGGCGTCCGCGTACGACGGCTCGTCGGTGAAGCCCGACCACGACTCCGCGATCTTGCGCTCACGGAAGTTGTAGTGGGCGACCCCGCGCCGGCCGACGATGTACGTGTCGACCTGCTTGCCCTCGCGCTCCAGCCGCTCGGTGAGCTGCTCCGCCTGCTTGATGGCGTTGGAGTTGAAGGCACCGGCGAGACCACGGTCGCTCGTCAGGAGCAGCACCGCGGACCGCGTGACCCTCTCGGCCTGCGTGGTCAGCGGGTGCTTGGTGTTCGAACCGGTACCGACCGCCGTGACCGCGCGGGTGAGCTCGGTCGCGTACGGCGTGGAGGCCGCCACCTTGCGCTGCGCCTTGACGACGCGCGAGGCGGCGATCATCTCCATCGCCTTCGTGATCTTCTTGGTCGCGGTGACGGATCGGATGCGACGCTTGTAGACCCGGAGCTGGGCTCCCATGAGTCAGGTCCCTTCCTTACGTCACTTGGCGGCGGACGCGGCGTCCTCGCCGAGCAGCTTGCCGTCCGAGGTCTCGAACTGCTTCTTGAACTCGGCGACGGCGTCGTCGATCGCCTGGATGGTGTCGTCCGACATCTTCGCGCCCTCCTTGATGGAGGTCATCAGGCCCTGCTCCTTGCGGTGCAGGTAGTCCAGCAGCTCCCGCTCGAAGCGGCGGATGTCGGCGACCGGGACCTCGTCCATCTTGCCGTTGGTGCCGGCCCAGATGGAGACGACCTGGTCCTCGGTGGCCATCGGCTGGTACTGGGCCTGCTTCAGCAGCTCGACCATGCGCGAACCGCGCTCCAGCTGCGCCTTCGACGCGGCGTCCAGGTCGGAACCGAAGGCGGCGAACGCCTCCAGCTCACGGAACTGGGCGAGGTCGACGCGGAGACGGCCGGAGACCTGGCGCATCGCCTTGTGCTGCGCGGAACCACCGACTCGGGAGACGGAGATACCGACGTTCAGCGCGGGACGCTGACCGGCGTTGAACAGGTCCGACTCCAGGAAGCACTGGCCGTCGGTGATGGAGATGACGTTGGTCGGGATGAACGCCGAGACGTCGTTGGCCTTGGTCTCGACGATCGGCAGACCGGTCATCGAACCGGCACCCATGTCGTCGGAGAGCTTGGCGCAGCGCTCCAGCAGACGGGAGTGCAGGTAGAAGACGTCACCCGGGTAGGCCTCGCGGCCCGGCGGGCGACGCAGCAGCAGCGACACGGCGCGGTAGGCGTCGGCCTGCTTCGACAGGTCGTCGAAGATGATCAGGACGTGCTTGCCCTCGTACATCCACTGCTGGCCGATGGCCGAACCGGTGTACGGGGCGAGGTACTTGAAGCCGGCCGGGTCGGACGCCGGGGCGGCGACGATGGTCGTGTACTCCAGCGCGCCGTTCTCCTCCAGCGCGCGGCGGACCGACGCGATGGTCGAGCCCTTCTGGCCGATGGCGACGTAGATGCAGCGGACCTGCTTCTTCGGGTCGCCCGAGCGCCAGTTGTCGCGCTGGTTGATGATCGTGTCGACGGCCAGGGCGGTCTTGCCGGTCTGGCGGTCGCCGATGATCAGCTGACGCTGACCACGGCCGATCGGGGTCATCGCGTCGACGGCCTTGTAGCCGGTCTCCATCGGCTCGTGCACCGACTTGCGCTGCATGACCGTGGGGGCCTGCAGCTCGAGGGCGCGGCGGCCGGACGTCTCGATCTCGCCGAGGCCGTCGATCGGGTTGCCGAGCGGGTCGACGACGCGGCCGAGGTAGCCCTCGCCCACCGCGACGGAGAGGACCTCACCGGTACGGGTGACCGGCTGACCCTCCTCGATGCCGCTGAACTCACCGAGGACGATGGCACCGATCTCGCGCTCCTCGAGGTTGAGGGCGAGGCCGAGGGTGCCGTCCTCGAACTTCAGCAGTTCGTTGGCCATGGCCGAGGGCAGACCCTCGACCTTCGCGATGCCGTCGCCGGCAAGGGTGACCGTACCGACCTCCTCGCGCGAGGCCGCGTCCGGCTTGTACGACTGGACGAAGTTCTCCAGCGCGTCCCGGATCTCCTCCGGCCGGATCGTGAGCTCCGCCATCTGGGTTCCCTGCTCTCCTTGTTGGGCCCGAAGTTTCTTTGGGGGTCTGGGGGCGACCCCCAGGAATCCTCTGCACGGCCCAACCAGGGCCGTAAGCACTACTGCGTGTTGAGTTGCTGCTAGCTCGCCATGCGGCGGGCGGCGTCCTCGATGCGGTCCGCGAGGGAACCGTTGATCACCTCGTCGCCGACCTGCACCCGGATCCCGCCGAGGACCGCGGGGTCCACGTCGAGGTTGAGGTGCATCCGACGGCCGTAGAGCTTCGCCAGGGCGGCGCCCAGGCGCTGCTTCTGTCCGTCGCTCAGCGGCACCGCCGAGGTGACGACGGCCACCACACGGTCCCGGCGCTCGGCGGCGAGCTTGGACAGGGACTCGAGTCCCGCTTCCAGGCTACGTCCCCGCGGCGCGGTCACGAGGCGCGTCACCAGACGCTCGGTGGCCGCGTCGGCCCGGCCGCCGAGCAGGCTGCGCAGCAGCTCGCCCTTGGCCGAGGCGGTGGCCTTCCGGTTCGTCAGCGCGGCGCGCAGCTCGGTGTTCGAGGAGACGATCCGCCCGAAGCGGAACAGTTCGTCCTCGACGTCGTCGAGCGTGCCGGTCTTCTGCGCGGCGGTGAGGTCGGCGGTGTTCGCCAGGTCCTCCAGCGCGTCCACCAGGTCGCGCGACTGCGACCAGCGGGAGCGCACCAGGCCGGACACCAGGTCGGCGGTGGCGCCGCTGACCTGGTTGCCGAGCAGGCGCTGGGCCAGCTCGGCCTTGGCCTCACCGGCCTGCGCCGGGTCGGTGAGGACCCGACGCAGCGACACCTCGCGGTCGAGCAGCGCGGTGACGGCCGCCAGCTCGGCGGCGAGCTGCGCCGCGTCCACGGACGTGGAGTCCGTCAGCGCGTCGAGACGCTCGCGTGCGGCTGCCAGGGCCTCGCGGCTCGCTCCGTTCATCGCGACGCCTCGGCCTTCTCCTCGAGCTCGTCGAGGAAGCGGTCGATGACGCGGCTCTGGCGGGCGTGGTCCTCGAGGGACTCGCCGACGAGCTTGCCGGCCAGCTCGGTGGCGAGCTTGCCGACGTCCTGGCGCAGCGCGGACGCGGCGGCCTTGCGGTCGGCCTCGATCTGGGTGTGACCGGCGGCGACGATCTCCTCGCGCTGCCGCTGGCCTTCCGCGCGCATCTCGGCGATGAGCGCGGCGCCCTGCTCCTGCGCCTCCTGGCGCAGACGCGCGGCCTCGTGCCGGGCCTCGGCGAGCTGAGCCTTGTACTGCTCAAGAACGCTCTGGGCCTCGGTCTGAGCGGCCTCGGCCTTCTCGATACCGCCCTCGATGGCCTCGCGACGCTCGTCCAGAACCTTGTTGATGTTCGGGAGCAGCTTCTTGGCGAGGAAGCCGAAGACGATGACGAAGGCGAGCAGGCCGATGACAAGCTCGGGGATCGGCGGGATGAGGGGGTTCTCTCCCTCCGCAGCCGCGATCGTGAGCAGCGGGCTCATGGGTGTGCCTTTCGTCTAGTCGGCTGGTCTGGTGTCAGCGATCAGTAGCCGTAGACGAACGGCATGACCAGACCGATCAGGGCCAGCGCCTCACAGAAGGCGAAGCCGAGGATCTGGTTGGCGCGGATCAGGCCGGCGGCCTCGGGCTGGCGGGCCAGGGCCTGGGTGCCGTTACCGAAGATGATGCCGACGCCGACGCCCGGGCCGATCGCAGCGAGACCGTAACCGATGGAACCGAGGGAACCTTCGACGGCAGCAAGGGTCGTGGACATGCGAGGTTCTTCCTTCTCTTTACGGACCGGTGGGGGTTGGCCACCGGACGACTTGTGGAGGTGGGAGGGCGGTGGCTCAGTGGTGCTCGGCGAGAGCGCCCTGGATGTAGGTGCACGTCAGCAGGACGAAGACGTACGCCTGCAGAGCCTGGATGAAGAGCTCGAAGGCGGTCATCACGACGACCATCACGAACGAGACACCCGCGTAGGCGATGCCGAAGCCGTTCAGCATGTACCAGCTGGCGATCGTGAAGAGCAGCAGCAGGGTGTGACCGGCGAACATGTTCGCGAAGAGTCGCACGGCGTGCGTGAACGGGCGGATCAGCAGGTTCGAGAAGAGCTCGATCAGCATGGCCAGCGGGAGCACCGGGCCGAGCGACTTGTCGTAACCGGTGACGTTCTTCCAGAAGCCGACGAAGCCGTGCCGCTTGAAGGTCAGGGACACCCACAGGATGTAGACGAGCAGCGCCAGGATCAGCGGGTAGGAGATGATCGCGGTGACCGGGAACTGGGCGACCGGGATGATCGACCAGAGGTTCAGCATCCAGACGAAGAAGAAGAGGGAGACGACGAGCGGGACGTACTTCTCACCCTCCTTCTTGCCGATGGTCTCGTAGACGACACCGCGCCGGATGAAGTCGTAGCCCGCCTCGGCGACCATCTGGAGCTTGCCGGGGACGACCTGCGGCTTGCGGAAGGCGGCCCAGAAGAAGCCGACGATGATGATCGAGCCGAGCAGCGCCAGCAGCATCGTCTTGTTGAAGTACAGGTTGCTGTCCGCGTTGCCCCACAGGGGCTGGAACAGGAACGAGTGCAGGCCCGGCGAAACCTCGGCGAAGCCACACCCGTCGAAAAGGTGGCAGTCGGTCTCGAAGGCGAGCACCTGCGTCGGGTCAGCACTCACCGCGGGCTCCTTCAGCGTGGCGCATAGGTACGGCAACCTCGTTGTGTCGGCGCGGCGCGGAGCCGCGGTTCGGCACGGGACTGGTGTTACGGATGTGGGGGCGGCGTGGGGGCATCTCGCCTCGCGAATGAGCAGGCGTCAGCTGGGATGCCCGCGCCCGCGATGCCGCAGTTGGCACCGGACGATAGCAGGATCTCTCAGGCGTCTTTATCCCGGCCCTACCCCTCACGACGAGTGCCCCGATTTTTCGGGCTTCTCGCCCTTCGAGGAGTCCGACGAATCGGGTTCGACGTAAAGGATCTTGGACTTCATGTGGGCGCGCGTCTGCGCGACGATCCACGCGAGAGTGCCGGCGACGAGCGTGAAGGCGAAGGCCCGGGGGTGGAACAGCGTCGTGTTCTTGAACGCGGCCATGAAGATGAACAACAGCAGGATCTGCGCCGCGTACAGCATCAGGCCCATGGCCTGGAAGAGATGCGGAAGCGATTTGGCAGTGCGCTGCAGAACGTAGAGACCGAGCCCCATGAACAGGATGACCACGACGGTCGCGACGACGGCGCCGATCGCTCCCTTGCCTCCGGCGACCACACCGCTGACGACGGCGGCAATCGCGCCGACGGCAACCGTGGGCACGGCAGCCTGGGCCAGGATCCGGACGTCGTTGGACGGCATGGCGGCAACTCCGCTTTCAAAGGGGGTGGCAGGGGTGTCGTCATGGACGAGCGTAGTCCCGGTCCGAGGGGAGTGGAGACCTCACACCAATGGACCGTCGCACTACGGTCCTTCGGTTCTATCCGGGGTTCTCGTGAACGGTATCACAAACTATTTGATGAGGTCTTTACCTGGATGGTGTGCTTGCTGTCACACGTGAGAGTGACAGTGCGCGCATGAGCGGGAACGGCGCCCACTTGTCTGGTATTGCACCCTTTGTCGCCGCGACACTTCCCCACGACTTGGCAATGCTCTCGTCAGATTCTTACCTTGCCGTGCGCGAAGCCGGACGCGAGGCGCCGCGCGACCGGTGGCCGACCGCGGTGGCCCCGTTGACGCCCGAGACGCCCACGACCACCGGCGTGCGGTGTTCCGGCTCGTCGGCCGCGGGGCTCTCCTGGGCCGCCGCGGGGCTCCTCTCCGCCGCGCGGCCCTCCTCCGCGGCGGCGACGGCCGTCTCCACCTCCGGCAGGACCTTGCGGCGCCGGTAGCGCGGCGGCACGAAGGCCTCGGCCCAGCGCGGGGCACGCGGCGTGAAGCGCGGCAGCAGAAGCAGCACCAGCCCGATCGCGCTGAGGATCACGACACCCAGGACGATCCACATGGACGCCGCGTTGACCGAGTAGGCCAGCGCGCCGAAGCCGATCAGCGCCGACCAGAAGTACATGATCAGCACCGCGCGGCTGTGCGAGTGCCCGATCTCCAGCAGCCGGTGGTGCAGGTGCCCGCGGTCCGCCGCGAACGGCGACTGGCCGCGCCAGGTGCGCCGCACGATGGCCAGGACCAGGTCGGCGGCCGGGATGGCGATGATCGTCAACGGCATCAGCAGCGGGATGTAGACCGGCACCATCTGGTGCACCGCGCTCCGCTCGGAACCGCCGAACAGGTTGTCCGGGTCCACCTGGCCCGTGATGGAGATCGCGCCGGCGGCCAGCACCAGCCCGATCATCATCGAGCCGGAGTCGCCCATGAAGATCCGCGCGGGATGCATGTTGTGCGGCAGGAAGCCCAGGCACATGCCCATCAGGAGCGCCGCGAACAGGGTCGCGGGGGCGGCGGCCTCGATGCCGTACGAGTACCAGATGCGGTAGGCGTACATGAAGAACGCCGCCGAGGCGATGCACACCATGCCGGCGGCCAGGCCGTCGAGGCCGTCCACGAAGTTGACCGCGTTGATGGTGATGACGACCAGGGCCACCGTCAGCAGGGTGCCCTGCCACTGGGTCAGCGCGACCGTGCCGACGCTCGGGATGGGCAGCCACAGGATCGTCAGACCCTGCATGACCATCACGCCCGCGGCGATCATCTGCGCGCCCAGCTTGATCAGCGCGTCGATCTCGAACTTGTCGTCCAGGACGCCGATCAGCCAGATCAGCGCGGCCCCGGAGAGCAGGGCGCGCGGCTCGTTGGACTTCTCGAAGACCTGGTTGAGGTTGGTCAGGTGGTCGGCGACCAGCAGGCCCGCGCACAGACCGAAGAACATCGCGATCCCGCCGAGCCGCGGAGTGGGTTCCCGGTGCACGTCACGGGCCCTGATCTCCGGCATCGCTCCGGCCACGATCGCGAACTTCCGTACCGGCCCTGTCAGCAGATACGTCACCGCGGCCGTGACGCAGAGCGTCAGCAGGTATTCACGCACGGGCTTCCCCACAGGTCTCGCTGGCCATCTCAGCTCCACACCCTAGCGACGGCCGCATATGGGTGAGGACTTCCGGGTAGCCACGATGGTTGCACGGGTGGCTGTGTACCGGGGCGCGTCTACCCCGGATCACCCCGGATACGGGGGGAATCCCCGGGTCAGCTCCCGGACCTCCTCACGCGCGGTCCTGCCCTCCACCTCGTCCCGCAGCACGCCCGCCATCAGCTTGGCGATCCGGGTCATCTCCTCCTCGCCCATGCCCTGCGTGGTCACGGCGGCCGTGCCCAGGCGCAGGCCGCGGGCGTCGGCGTGCGGCAGGGCGCAGCAGTCCAGCACCATCCCGGCGGCCGCGAGCCGGCCGCGCGCGGTGCGGCCGTCGATGCCGAGGGGCGCCGGGTCGGCGGTGATGAGGTGCGTGTCGGTGCCGCCGGTGGTGACGGCGAACCCCTCCCCCTCCAGGCCGGCCGCGAGAGCCCTGGCGTTGGCGACCACCTGATGGGCGTACGCGGCGAACGCCGGTGTTGCCGCCTCGCCGAACGCGACCGCCTTCGCGGCGATGGTGTGCATCTGCGCGCCGCCCTGCGTGAAGGGGAAGACGGCCCGGTCGACCCGCTCGGCCAGCTCGCCGCCGCACAGGATCATCCCACCGCGCGGCCCGCGCAGCACCTTGTGCGTGGTGGCGCAGACGACGTCGGCGTACGGCACCGGGGAGGGCGCCGCTCCCCCGGCGACGAGGCCGATGGGGTGCGCGGCGTCCGCGATGAGATAGGCGCCGACCTCGTCGGCCACCTCCCGGAAGAAGGCGTAGTCGATGTGGCGCGGGTAGGCGATGGACCCGCACACGATCGCCTTGGGCCGGTGGCCGCGGGCCAGCGTCCTCACCTGTTCGAGGTCGATGAGCCCGGTCTCGGCGTCCACCCCGTACGGCACGAAGTCGAACCAGCGGCCGGAGAAGTTGGCGGGCGAACCGTGGGTCAGGTGACCGCCGTAGGGCAGTCCGAGGGCGAGGACGGTGTCGCCGGGCCGCAGCAGCGCCGCGTAGGCGGCCAGCACGGCCGATGACCCGGAATGCGCCTGCACGTTGGCGTGGTCCGCCCGGAACAGCGCCTTGGCCCGCTCCACGGCGAGGCGCTCGGCGACGTCGACGATCTCGCAGCCGCCGTGGTGACGGGCCCCCGGGTAGCCCTCGGCGTACTTGTTGGCGAGCGGCGAGCCGAGCGCCGCCAGCACGGCCGGCGAGGTGAAGTTCTCGGCGGCGATCAGCTGCAAGGAGGACGCCTGCCGTTCCCGCTCCCCGAGCAGGATCTCGGCGAGCTCGGGGTCCTGCCGCTGCAGGACGTCGGCCTCGAGGGCATGGGTGACCGGCATGGTGGACTCCGGGCGTCGACGGTGACGTAGGTCCAATGTAGGCCGGGGAGGCCCGGGACGCCCGGTGCCGCAGCCGACTTCCGGCACCTACATCCGCGCGGTCACTCCGGTGAGCGCCGTGACGACGGGGTCCAGCGCCTGGTGTATCTCGTCGCCGATCGAACGGAAGAACGTCAGCGGAGCCCCGTACGGGTCGTACACCTCGTCCGCCTCCGCCGTGGGCGCCAGCAGCCACCCGCGTAGAGCCGCCGCCGCGCGCACCAGGGCACGGGCGCGTATCACCACGCCGTCCTCCAGCGGGGGCAGCGTGGCCGGGTCGATGGCGTTCACCAGGCGGGTGAACTCCTTGAGGGTGAAGGTGCGCAGGCCCGCCGAGTGGCCCATGGAGATGACCTGGGCGCGGTGGTCGCGGGTGGCCGTCAGGACCAGGTCGGCCCGGATGACGTGCTCGTCGAGGAGCTCCCGCCCGGTGAAGCCGGAGGCGTCCGCGCCGAACTCGGCCAGCACGGTCTCGGCGTTGGCCTCCATGGGCGCGCCCTCGTGGCCCCACGTGCCCGCGCTCTCCACGATCAGCCCGCCGCCCAGCACCCCGAGTCGCTGCGACACGAAATGCCGGGTCAGCCGCTCGGTGATCGGCGAGCGGCAGACGTTGCCGGTGCTGACGTGGAGGATGCGGAAGGTGTCGCGCGGAAGCCCGACGAACGTCGTCGTGATCTCCGCCGCGCTTTCCCCGTTGCCTATGCCACGCCCCGCGTCAGGGGCTGTCAATTCGCCACCTCGAGGTCGGGTACGACCTTCCGCAGCTCGTCGGCCGTGATCGCGCCCGCGCGCAGCAGCAGGGGCACGTCACCGCTGACGTCGACGATCGAGGACGGCACGTTGCCGGGGGTCGGGCCGCCGTCGAGGTAGACGGAGACGGAGTCGCCGAGCATCTCCTGGGCGGAGTCGCAGTTCTCCGGGGCGGGGTGGCCCGTCAGGTTGGCGGAGGACACCGCCATCGGGCCGACCTCGGTCAGGAGCTCGATGGCGACCGGGTGCAGCGGCATGCGCACGGCGACCGTGCCGCGGGTGTCGCCCAGGTCCCACTGGAGGGACGGCTGGTGCCTGGCGACGAGGGTGAGCGCGCCCGGCCAGAAGGCGTCGACCAGCTCCCAGGCCAGCTCGGAGAAGTCGGTGACGAGACCGTGGAGCGTGTTCGGGGAGCCGATCAGCACGGGGGTGGGCATGTTGCGGCCCCGGCCCTTGGCCTCCAGCAGGTCACCGACGGCCTCCTTGGAGAACGCGTCGGCGCCGATGCCGTACACCGTGTCGGTGGGGAGGACCACCAGCTCGCCGCGGCGGACGGCGGACGCGGCCTCACGCAGACCCGTCACGCGGTCGGTCGCGTCATTGGTGTCGTATCGCCGAGCCATGTCTAGCGGGCCTCCTCGTGCACGTACTGCTGGGGGTCGGAAGTCGGGGTGGCGCTCACGGCAGCGCCTTGCGGGCCGTCGCGAAGCGCGGGCGCTTGTTGAGGTCGGGGTGGTCGGCCGCGTCGGCCCAGCCCCGCTCCTCGGTGAAGATCCACGGCACCTGGCCGCCCTGGGTGTCGGCGTGCTCGATCACGACGACACCGCCGGGGCGCAGGAGCCGGTGTGCGGTGCGTTCCAGGCCCCGGATGAGGTCGAGGCCGTCCTCGCCGGAGAACAGGGCCATGTCGGGGTCGTAGTCCCGTGCCTCGGGGGCGACGTACTCCCACTCGGTGAGCGGGATGTACGGCGGGTTGGAGATCACCAGGTCGACCTGGCCGTCGAGGTCCGGGAAGGCGGTCAGGGCGTCGCCCTGCCGCAGATCGACCCTGGACCCCTCCACGTTCTTGCGCGTCCACACCAGGGCGTCCTCGGACAGCTCCACGGCGTGCACGCGGGAGCGCGGGACCTCCTGGGCGAGGGCGAGCGCGATGGCGCCGGACCCGGTGCACAGGTCGACGATGCACGGCTCGACGACGTCCATCGCCCGTACGGCGTCTATGGCCCAGCCGACCACGGACTCGGTCTCGGGCCGCGGGACGAAGACGCCGGGGCCGACCTGGAGCTCCAGGTAGCGGAAGTAGGCCCGCCCGGTGATGTGCTGCAGCGGCTCGCGCTGCTCGCGCCGGGCGATGACCTCCCAGTACCGGGCGTCGAAGTCGGAGTCCTTCACGGAGTGGAGGGCGCCGCGCTTCACGCCGTGCACGAACGCGGCGAGCTCCTCCGCGTCGTTGCGCGGCGAGGGCACGCCGGCGTCGGCCAGCCGCTGGGTGGCCTGAGCTACCTCAGCGAGCAGCAGGCTGCGGGGGCTTGGGGGTCGCCCCCCAATGGATTGCTGCACGCAAGTCCTCCGTGTCGTCCTCGTCCGCGCGACTGCCTTACGCCGCCGCCAGTTTCGCCGCCGAGTCCGCGTCGACGCAGGCCTGGATCACCGCGTCGAGGTCGCCGTCCAGGACCTGGTCCAGGTTGTACGCCTTGAAGCCGACGCGGTGGTCGGAGATGCGGTTCTCCGGGAAGTTGTAGGTGCGGATCTTCTCGGAGCGGTCGACGGTGCGGACCTGGCTGCGGCGGGCGTCGGCGGCTTCCTTCTCCGCTTCCTCCTGCGCCATGGCGAGCAGCCTGGAGCGCAGGATACGCAGTGCCTGCTCCTTGTTCTGCAGCTGGCTCTTCTCGTTCTGGCAGGAGGCCACGACTCCGGTCGGGATGTGCGTGATGCGCACGGCGGAGTCGGTGGTGTTCACGGACTGCCCACCGGGCCCGGAGGAGCGGTAGACGTCGATGCGGAGGTCGTTCGGATTGATCTCGACGTCGACCTCCTCGGCCTCGGGGGTGACGAGCACGCCGGCGGCGGAGGTGTGGATACGGCCCTGGGACTCGGTCGCCGGGACGCGCTGCACGCGGTGCACGCCGCCCTCGTACTTCAGCCGGGCCCACACGCCCTGCCCGGGCTCGGTGGCGCCCTGGCCGCCCTTGGTCTTCACGGCGACCTGGACGTCCTTGTAGCCGCCCAGCTCGGACTCGGTGGCGTCGATGATCTCGGTCTTCCAGCCGACCCGCTCGGCGTAGCGCAGGTACATGCGCAGCAGGTCGCCGGCGAACAGGGCGGACTCGTCGCCGCCCGCGCCCGCCTTGATCTCCAGGATCACGTCCTTGTCGTCGCTGGGGTCGCGCGGGACGAGCAGCAGGCGCAGCTTCTCGGTGAGCTCCTCGCGCTGCTTCTCCAGCTCCTTGACCTCGGCGGCGAAGTCGGGGTCGTCGGCGGCGAATTCCTTCGCCGTGTCGATGTCGTCGCCGGTCTGCTTCCAGGAGCGGTACGTGGCGACGATCGGGGTGAGCTCGGCGTAGCGCTTGTTCAGCTTGCGCGCGTTGGCCTGGTCGGCGAAGACCGACGGGTCGGCGAGCTTCTTCTCCAGGTCGGCGTGCTCACCGACGAGTTCCTCGACGGCCTCGAACATCTCTGGCTCCTGTACTGCGGACGAAAGGGAAGGCGGGCGACCAAAAACGCCGGTCCCGGCACACGGCCCCGGGACGGGGACGCGGCCGTGGACCGGCGAAGAAGGGCTCGCTACTTCTTGGAGCCGGCGGCCTTGCCGAAGCGGGCCTCGAAGCGGGCCACACGGCCACCGGTGTCGAGGATCTTCTGCTTGCCCGTGTAGAACGGGTGGCACTCGGAGCAGACGTCGGCGCGGATGGTGCCGGCCTCGATCGTGCTGCGGGTGGTGAACGACGCGCCGCAGGTGCAGCTGACCTGCGTCTCGACGTACGCGGGGTGGATGTCGCGCTTCAAGGTGTCTCCTAGGTTCCGGGAGGGCGCCGGGTCGCAGCCGCGGGAATGCGGAGGCGTGAACCGGAGCCGACGTACCAGTCTGCCAGGACTGGCGCCATCCCCCAAAACCGGGGGGTGGGGTGATCTATTCCCGGGCCGCCGGGGGACGGGAGGAGGTGGGCATGAGCTACGAGTTGCGGGCGGTGATCGCCGGGGATGACGTGCTGCGGGGTGTCGTGCGGGAGCTGCCCGCCGCCCGTTCGGCGCCCCTTGGGGCAGGGTCTGTCGCTGCTGCCGGTGACGAACGCCCGCCTCGACGCCGCCGGCGGCGACACGACACGCCCGCTGGCTTCCGGTGGCTGCCGGCCGGTTTCGACGCCCGCCTCGTCGCGTGGTCGGCCGCCGGGCCCGTCGCCTTCGTGGAGGCGGAGTACTTCGGTGGCGTGGGTGAGCAGAGGACGGCCGTCTGGGCCGGCGGCGCGCTCGTACTGGGGCCGCTCGCCGTAGGAGAGGGGGAGCGCCTCCCGGTCGGCGGCAGTCCGATCTCGCAGGCGCTGCGCCGTCTCGGCGCGGTGGCGCGGGACGGTGGGGACGAATTCTCCGCCGTCGGGCTGGGCCGCCACCGCCGGAGCGGGCGCTGGATCTCCTGACCCGCCCCTCAGGACGAGGTCACGACCCCCGACGCCTCCCCCGTGGCGTTGCCCTCGGTGACCGTCCGGGGAACGGGTCGGTCGTTCCTCAGGGCCGTCCAGAGCTGCTGGGCCTTCTTCTCCTGGACGAGGACGCGGTTGGGGTCGGCGGGGTCGTACCGGACCGGCATGGTGACCATGGTCAGGTCGGAGGCGTCGATGCCCTTGAGGCCGTCGGCGAAGGACATCAGGGAGTTCAGGGAGCCGAGGCCGGCGTCGGTGGTGACGGCCTTGGTGGCGGTGTCGGCGAGGTCGTACAGCTTGTTGCCGCCGGTGAGGACGCCGACCTCCTCGACCTGGTCCATCAGGGCCTTGACGAACGCCTGCTGGAGCTGGATGCGGCCGAGGTCGGAGCCGTCGCCGACACCGTGCCGGGTGCGCACCAGGGCGAGGGCCTGCTCGCCGTCCAGCTTGTGCGTGCCGGCCTCGAGGTCGAGGTGGCTGTCGGGGTCCTTGAGGTCCTTGGTGGTGGTGATCTCCACCCCGCCCAGCTCGTCGACGAGCTTCTTGAAGCCGGAGAAGTCGACCTCCAGGTAGTGGTCCATGCGCACGCCGCTGATCGACTCGACCGTTTTCACCGCGCAGGTCGCGCCGCCGGTGGAGTACGCCGAGTTGAACATCACGTCCTTCGCCGCGTCGTGCGTGACGCCCTGGGAGTCCGTGCACTCGGGGCGGTCGATGAGGGTGTCGCGCGGGATAGAGACGACGCTCGCCTTCTCGTGGCCCTCGTGGACGTGGATGACCATCGCCGTGTCGGAGCGCGCGCTGCCGTCGTCGGCGCCGCCGCCGAGCTTCTTGTTGGCGCCGGAACGGGTGTCCGAGCCGAGGACGAGGATGTTCTCCGAGCCGTTGTCGGCCTTCGTGGGCCGGTCGGCGCCCAGGGCCCGGTCGATGTCGACGCTCTTGATGTTGCCGTTGAGCTTGAAGTAGAGGTAGCCGGCGCCGGTGCCGCCCAGGACGACGATGCCGGCGGCCGTCCACGCCGTGACCAGCAGGCTTCTGCGCCCGGCGCGCGGCCTGCGGCGGCGCCCCTCGGCGTCGCGGCCCGGCTCGCTGCTGCCCGGGTGATCCGGTGTGCCGGTCTCTCCCGGTATGCCGGGCTCCGGCGTGCTCTCGGCGGACATGTGCTCCTCGGTTGTCGTCCGGTCGGTTACCCCGTGTCGCCGGGGTCAGGCCTGGTCCTGCTCCGGACGGACCCTCACCGCACCATCGTCGCTCCGCCGGCAGGACGGCGGAAACTCGGCACAGGGTCGCACGACGCACTGTGCCCGGCCTCAGGGAGACCGGGCACAGTGCGTGATCGGGTGAGCGGGGAACACCCCGCCCACCTGCGATGTCAGGCGAAGATGTCGTACTGCTTGAACGTCGTCCCGAGGGAGATCCCCGGGGAGAAGATCACGTTGCCGGTGCTGCCGTTGCCCCGGTACAGGTACAGGGTGCCTGCGGGGGTACGGGCCAGCAGGTCGGCCTTGCCGTCACCGTTGACGTCGCCGACGGTGGCGAAGGCGTTGTACGTCGTGTTGCTCCAGGTCGCGACCTTGAGCCCGGACATGAAGGCGGTCGAGCCGAGGACGCCCCGGCCCCGGTAGAGGTACACGGCGCCGCTGGTCTTGTTGCGGGCGAGCAGGTCGGCCCTGCCGTCGCCGTTGAAGTCGCCGTGGCCGCGCACGACGTTGAAGTTGTTCCAGCCCGTGCCGGCCTTCACCCGCGTGCCGAAGCTGCCGTTGCCCTTGCCCGGGTAGATCCACAGGACGCCGGCGGAGTCGACGGAGACCACGTCGGGCAGGTCGTCACCGGTGACGTCACCGGGGGCCACGATGCTCAGGCGGGTCTTCCAGTTGTCGCCGATCAGCTTGTCCGCCCAGGTGCCGCTGGCGGGCACGAAGTGCTTCCAGTAGACGTCACCGTCGGACGTGCGGCGCACGATCAGGTCCTGGTAGCCGTCCCGGTCCAGGTCCGTCTGCAGGATCACGTTGTAGCCGCCCCAGGTGCCCCAGGACTGGCGCGCCGCGAGCGTGGTGCCCTTGGAGTCGATCTCGTAGCCGGTCTGGGTGGAGGCGTTGCGCACCCACAGGTCGGCGTTGTGGTCACCGCTGAGGTTGGTGTCGTCGATGCGCGGGTAGACGGTGCCGACGTACGTCGTGACCTTGGCGAAGACGCTGTACGCGCCGCTCGCCACGCAGTCCTCCACGCCCCAGGAGACGACGCCCACGATGCGGCCGCCGTAGACGAGCGGGCCGCCGGAGTCGCCGTTGCAGGCGGAGGTGGTGCCCTCGTCGCTGCCGGTGGCGGGGTTGCCCGCGCACACCATGTGGCCCTTGACGAAGTCGGCGCCGTAGGCGTCCGCGCAGGTCGCGTCCGACTGGATCGGCAGCGTGGCGGTCTTCAGCGTCTCGGAGATGTCGTCGCTGGTGGAGGAGGTGCGGCCCCAGCCGTAGACCTTGGCCTGGGTGCCGGCCACGTACGAGCCGGTGTTGCCGGGCGTGATCATCTTGATCGGCGTGGCCTTGACCGGGTTCGGCAGGGTCAGCACGGCGATGTCGTTGTCGATCGTCGTGGCGTTGTACGACCAGTGGTTCCACTGGCGCCAGACGCCGCTGACGGTGCCGCCGTGCAGGTCGTCCCCGGTCGGCAGCTGCGAGGTGCCGGTGATGATCGCGCCGTTCGCGTACCAGTCGTAGCCCTTGACGCAGTGCGCTGCGGTGAGGATCTTCGTCGGCGCCACGACCGCGCCGCCGCAGAAGAAGCCGATGTCGTCGGTCGTGGTCTCGGTGCCGCGGTCGTCGCCGTACCAGAGCTGCGCCATCCACGGGGCCGTGGTGATGGTCGTCGTGGTACCGCCGATGATCTTCGGGTCGATCGTGGTGGCGCCGGTGCTCGCGCTCTGCGACGCCTTCGTCGTCTTGCCCGCGGTGTCGTCACCGGCAAGGGCGATGTCGAGCCGCTTCTGCAGCTCCTTCACCGACGGCACGGTGACGGCGGGCGCCGGCGGCGCCTCGGAGGCGGAGGCCGACGAGGTCAGCAGCGCACCGGCGACAGCGGCGGCAAGCCCGGCCGCCGCGACAGGCAGAACGATCCGCATCCGACGTCTGTGACGCCCGCCCCCGGACGTGGGTGTACCCACTCAAGTCCCCCCTAGGGATCTGTAGTTCGTGGTCGAAAGGACGACCGAAGACGGCGATCGTACCTTGACCGTGAACAGCAGAAAGGGCCGCCCCCTGAAAACAGGGGGCGGCCCCGACACGCCCTTCGAGGGGCGCGGACGGCGTCATCCCTGCGGCTCCGCCGCATGGGCGCGATCAGCCACCGTCAGCCCGCGGCTGACGGCCCGGCAGGCCGTCTCGACGGCGACTAGTCGCCGTTGCCCGGCGCAGGCGTCGTCTTCTGGATCTGCATCAGGAACTCGGCGTTCGACTTCGTCTGCTTCATCTTGTCGAGGAGCAGCTCGACCGCCTGCTGCTGGTCGAGGGCGTGCAGCACCCTCCGCAGCTTCCAGACGATGTTGAGCTCCTCGGCGCCGAGCAGGATCTCTTCCTTACGGGTACCGGACGCGTCCACGTCCACCGCCGGGAAGATGCGCTTGTCGGCGAGCTTCCGGTCGAGCTTGAGCTCGGCGTTACCCGTGCCCTTGAACTCCTCGAAGATCACCTCGTCCATGCGGGACCCGGTGTCCACCAGCGCGGTGGCGAGGATGGTCAGCGAGCCGCCGTCCTCGATGTTGCGGGCCGCACCGAAGAAGCGCTTCGGCGGGTACAGGGCGGTCGAGTCGACACCACCGGACAGGATGCGGCCGGAGGCCGGGGCGGCGAGGTTGTACGCACGGCCCAGACGCGTGATCGAGTCGAGCAGCACGACGACGTCGTGGCCCAGCTCCACCAGGCGCTTGGCGCGCTCGATGGCGAGCTCGGCGACCGTGGTGTGGTCCTCGGCCGGGCGGTCGAAGGTCGAGGAGATGACCTCGCCCTTGACCGACCGCTGCATGTCGGTGACCTCTTCCGGACGCTCGTCGACGAGGACGACCATCAGGTGGCACTCGGGGTTGTTGTGCGTGATCGCGTTGGCGATCGCCTGCATGATCATGGTCTTGCCGGTCTTCGGCGGGGCCACGATCAGACCGCGCTGGCCCTTGCCGATCGGCGACACGAGGTCGATGATCCGGGTGGTCAGCACGCCCGGGTCCGTCTCCAGGCGGAGGCGGTCCTGCGGGTACAGCGGGGTCAGCTTGTTGAACTCCGGGCGGCCGCGGCCGTGTTCGGGCGCCATGCCGTTGACGGAGTCGAGGCGGACCAGCGCGTTGAACTTCTCGCGGCGCTCGCCTTCCTTGGGCTGACGGACCGCACCCGTGATGTGGTCGCCCTTGCGCAGGCCGTTCTTGCGGACCTGGGCGAGGGAGACGTACACGTCGTTCGGGCCGGGCAGGTAGCCCGACGTCCGGATGAACGCGTAGTTGTCGAGGATGTCCAGGATGCCCGCGACGGGGATCAGGACGTCGTCGTCGGCGATCTGCGGCTCGACGGCGCCCATCTCGTCACGGCCACGACGGCCACGGCGGTCGCGGTAGCGGCCGCGACGGCCACGGCGGCCGCCCTCGAAGTCGTCGTCGTCCTGCGGACCGGTGCCCCGGTCCTGGCGTCCGCCGCCCTGCTGCTGGTTCTGCTGCTGGCGCTGGCCGCCCTGGCCCTGCTGGTCGTCACCCTTGCCGCGGCGGTCGCGGTCACGGCCGCGCTCACGGCGGTCGCGGCGACGGCCCTCGCCGCCGTCGGCGTCTCCCTTGCCCTCGCCCTGCGGCTGCGCGGCCTGCTCGGTCTGCGCGGGGGCCTGGGTCTCGGCCTTGGGGGCGCTCTTCGCCTCGGCCGTTACGGTCTCGGGGCTGCCCGCCTCGGCGGTGGCGCGGCGACGGCGGCGCTCGGCGGGGGCGTCGTTCCCTCCGGCCGGCTGGCCGGGGATCTCGATCTGCTGCTGGGCCACGGCCTTCTCGGCGGGGGCCTCGGCCGGGGCGGCGTCCGCCTTCTTCTCGGCGGCGGCCTCACCCGTACGCGCCTTGGAGGTGGCGCGGCGCTTCGGCTTGGTCTCGGTGGGGGCTTCGGCCTTCGCGGCCGGGGCGCCACCTGCGGCCTGCGCCTCCTTGATGACCTCGATCAGCTGGCTCTTGCGCATACGCGCGGTGCCCCTGATGCCGAGGCCGGATGCGACCTGCTGCAGCTCGGCCAGCACCATGCCCTCGAGGCCGGTACCGCGGCGCCGCCGGGAGCCGGCACCGGTGGCAGGCGCGGAGGCGTCCGTGGAGGGCGCGGCAGCGGTCTCCTCGACACGTGCGCCCATCAGATCGGTGGTGTCGCTCACGAAGGGTCCTTCCCTGGAGCGGACGTCGGCCTGTCTGGCTCGGCGACCGGTTGTGCTGTCCGACTTCGGTCCTTGCTGTGGCGAAGCCGGGGCGGTGGTCCGCCAAAGCGGCGGAAGAGATATCTGGTGATGGCGCTTCCTCGACGAGCCGTGGCACCCAGTGTCACGAAGCGTGGTCGCACCGATTCCGGAGCGTGCCCGGCAGACCGCTCAGCGTCGCTGTACGGCGTACTGCCCAGGTACGACGTACGGAACGCAGTGCGGCTTGGGGAGCTCCCGGAAGGATGTCTGTCCCGGACGGGGACACGAGGCACCTCGCCATGGTGGGGTCGGGTGCAGACTTGAGGTTAACACTACCGGATCCAACAAACATTCCCCCTCTCGAAATCCGGCAACCGTCACGCTTTCAGAAGTCGCCGGAGGGCGCGAGCGGCAGCACGCTCGCTCCCTGCAGGTCCAGGCTGAGCCGGTTCGCGGCCCAGTCCGCGCCGGCCAGGGTCTCGACCTTGTCGGCCGTGCCCGCGTCGGCCAGCGCCATCACGGTGGGTCCGGCGCCGGAGATCACCGCGGGGATCCCGTCGGCGCGCAGCCGCTCCACCAGCGCGGCGCTCTCCGGCATGGCCGGCGCGCGGTACTCCTGGTGGAGGCGGTCCTCGGTGGCGGGCAGCAGCAGCTCGGGGCGCCTGGTCAGGGCCTCGACGAGCAGGGCGGCACGGCCCGCGTTGGTGGCGGCGTCGACGTGCGGCACGGTGCGCGGGAGCAGACCGCGCGCGGTCTCGGTCAGGACCGGCTTACCGGGCACGAAAACCACCGGAACGATGGAATCGGAGGGCTCCATCCTGATCGCCCGCGCGGCGCCCGCCTCCATCCAGGAGAGGGTGAAGCCGCCGAGCAGACAGGCCGCGACGTTGTCGGGATGGCCCTCGATCTCGGTCGCGAGCTCGAGCAGGGCGGTGTCGTCGAGCTTGCTCTCGCCGCCTATGGTCACGGCGCGCGCGGCCACGATGCCGGCGCAGATGGCGGCGGAGGAGGAGCCGAGGCCGCGGCCGTGCGGGATGCGGTTGGCGCAGACGATCTCCAGGCCGCGCGGCTGGCCGCCGAGGACGTCGAAGGCGGTGCGCAGGGAGCGGACGAGGAGGTGCTTCTCGTCACGCGGCAGCGTCTCGCTGCCCTCACCCGCGATGTCGATGTGCAGCCCTGAGTCGGCCACCCGGACCACGACGTCGTCGTAGAGCCCCAGCGCGAGGCCCAGGGCGTCGAAGCCCGGACCGAGGTTGGCGCTGGTGGCGGGGACGCGCACCCGGACGGCGGCGGCGCGGAACGCTGGACCGGCCATCGCTCGTTGACTCTCCTTGAGCTGCGTGATGGTCGAATGACACTCGATGACGTACGAAAGACCCACGGGCCGCGCAGACGGCGCGGCCCCGTTGCCGGCCGCGCGATATGCGGAGGCATATGCGGTAGGCGGGTTCGGTACAGCCTATCGAAGGAAGGTTCTGTGGCGACATAGGGCGCACAGGAGGCGCACGATGCGTGTCGTAAGCCCCCTGTGCACCCCTGGGAGGGGTTACCCCGGCCGGGATCTGCCGGGTAGCCCGCCAAACTTCGTCAGGCGAGGCCGAGGCGCGCGGCCGCGGTCACGGCGTCGACGGGGACGGTGACCGGCTGCGGGGCGCCGGCGACGGCCCAGTCGGGGTCCTTCAGACCGTTGCCCGTGACGGTGCACACGATCCTCTGGCCCGGGTCGACCTTGCCCTGCTCGGCGGCCTTGAGCAGACCGGCCACGGACGCGGCGGACGCGGGCTCCACGAAGACGCCCTCCTGCGCGGCCAACAGCCGGTAGGCGCGCAGGATCTCACGGTCCGTCACCTCGTCGATGAGACCGCCGGACTCGTCCCGTGCGGCCAGCGCGTACTGCCAGGAGGCGGGGTTGCCGATGCGGATCGCGGTGGCGATGGTCGACGGGTCCTTGACCACCTCGCCGCGCACGATCGGCGCGCTGCCGGACGCCTGAAAGCCCCACATACGCGGTGTCTTTCCGGCCACACCGTCGGCGGCGTACTCCTTGTACCCCTTCCAGTACGCGGTGATGTTGCCCGCGTTGCCGACCGGCAGGACGTGGATGTCGGGCGCGTCACCCAGCATGTCCACGATCTCGAAGGCGGCGGTCTTCTGACCCTCGATACGTACCGGGTTGACCGAATTGACCAGCGCCACCGGGTAGTTGTCGCTCAGGGCGCGAGCCAGCGTGAGGCAGTCGTCGAAGTTGCCGTCGACCTGGAGGATCTTCGCGCCGTGCACGAGGGCCTGGCCCATCTTGCCGAGCGCGATCTTGCCCTGCGGGACGAGAACGGCCGAAACCATGCCGGCGCGCACCGCGTACGCGGCGGCGGAGGCGGAGGTGTTGCCCGTCGAGGCGCAGATGACCGCCTTCGCGCCCTCCTCCTTGGCCCGGGTGATGGCCATGGTCATCCCGCGGTCCTTGAAGGACCCGGTGGGGTTCGCGCCCTCGACCTTGAGGTGGACCTCGCAGCCCGTGCGCTCGGAGAGCACCTGCGCGGGCACGAGCGGCGTGCCGCCCTCGCGGAGCGTCACGACCGGCGTGCTGTCGGATACCGGCAGCCGGTCCCGGTACTCCTCGATGATTCCGCGCCACTGGTGGGTCATTGCTGCTTACTCTCCTTCAACCCGCATGATGCTGGCGACACCCCGCACGGTGTCGAGCTTGCGCAACGCCTCGACGGTCCCGGTCAGGGAGGCGTCGGACGCGCGGTGGGTGACGACGACGAGGGAGGCCTCGCCGTCCTTGCCCTGCTGGCGAACCGTATCGATGGACACGCCGTGCTCGGCGAACACGGTCGCCACCTGGGCGAGTACACCCGGTTTGTCCGCGACGTCAAGGCTGATGTGGTAGCGCGTGACGACCTCGCCCATCGGCGAGACGGGCAGGGCGGCGTACGCCGACTCGCCGGGTCCCGTCGCCCCGCTGAGCCGGTTGCGGCACACGGCGACGAGGTCGCCGAGGACGGCGGAGGCGGTGGGAGCACCGCCGGCGCCGGGGCCGTAGAACATGAGCTGTCCCGAAGCGTCCGACTCGACGAACACGGCGTTGTACGCGCCGCGCACGGAGGCGAGCGGGTGGGTCAGCGGAATCATGGCGGGGTGCACCCGCGCGGTCACGGACCCCCCGTCGGCCGCCCGCTCGCAGATGGCGAGCAGCTTGATGGTGCAGCCCATCTCCTTGGCGGAGGCGAAGTCGGCCGCGGTGACCTCGGTCATGCCCTCGCGGTAGACGTCGTCGAGGCGCACACGGGTGTGGAAGGAGATCCCGGCGAGGATGGCCGCCTTGGCGGCGGCGTCGAAGCCCTCGACGTCGGCGGTCGGGTCCGCCTCCGCGTACCCGAGCGCGGTCGCCTCGTCGAGGGCCTCCTGATAGCCGGCCCCGGTCGAGTCCATCTTGTCGAGGATGAAGTTGGTCGTCCCGTTGACGATGCCCATCACCCGGTTGATCTTGTCGCCGGCGAGCGACTCGCGCAGCGGACGGATCAGCGGGATGGCGCCGGCGACGGCGGCCTCGTAGTAGAGGTCCCTGCCGTGCTCCTCGGCGGCCGCGTGCAGGGCGGCCCCGTCCTGGGCCAGCAGCGCCTTGTTGGCGGAGACGACGGAGGCGCCGTGCTCGAAGGCGGTGGTGATGAGCGTACGGGCGGGCTCGATGCCCCCGATGACCTCGACGACGACGTCGATGTCGCCCCGTTTGACGAGGGCGGTGGCGTCGGTGGTGACGAGCTCCTGCGCGATGCCCTCGCGCACCTTGGACGGCCGGCGGACGGCGACGCCCGCGAGCTCCACCGGTGCCCCGATCCTCGCGGCGAGGTCGTCGGCGTGCGTCGTCATGATGCGCGCCACCTCTGAGCCGACCACTCCACAGCCCAGCAGCGCCACCTTCAGCGGACGCGTACGCATCATCCGACCTCGTTTCCTCATACCGTCTACGGTTGCTCCAGTCTCACTCACCGGACCGGCGTTTCTATCCCCGGTCCGGATCGTGAGACGTCTATTTCACATTCTGCGAGGCGGCAGACAGGAGATCTTCCGCCCCGTTTCCGGCGCCGCCCGCGTCACCCGACGTCGAGCCGCAGGAGGTCCTCCTCCGTCTCGCGCCGGACGATGACCCGCGACGCACCCTCGCGCACGGCCACCACCGGCGGACGCAGGACGTGGTTGTAGTTGCTGGCCATGGAACGGCAGTACGCGCCCGTGGCCGGCACCGCGATCAGGTCACCCGGTGCCAGGTCCCCCGGCAGGAACGCGTCCTTCACCACGATGTCACCACTCTCACAGTGCTTGCCGACGACGCGGGCCAGCATCGGCTCGGCGTCGGAGGCGCGGGAGACCAGGGCGACGCTGTACTCGGCGTCGTACAGCGCGGTGCGGATGTTGTCCGACATGCCGCCGTCGACGGAGACGTACGTCCGCAGCCCGTCGAGGGGCTTGACGGTGCCCACCTCGTAGAGGGTGAAGGCGGTCGGCCCGACGATGGCGCGCCCGGGCTCGACGGAGATCCGCGGGGTCCGCAGCCTGGCGGCCTCGCACTCCCGGGTGACGATCTCGGTGAGCGCCTTCGCGATCTCGTGCGGCTCGCGCGGGTCGTCGTCGCTGGTGTACGCGATCCCGAGCCCGCCGCCGAGGTCGATCTCCGGGAGCTCTACCCCGTGCTCGTCACGGATGTCCTTCAGCAGCCCGACGACCCGGTGGGCGGCGACCTCGAAGCCGGACATGTCGAAGATCTGCGACCCGATGTGCGAGTGGATCCCGATGAGCTCGAGCCCGTCGAGCTGCAGGGCCCGCCGCACCGCCTCGGCGGCCTGTCCCCCGGCGAGCGGAATGCCGAACTTCTGGTCCTCGTGCGCGGTGGCGATGAACTCGTGCGTGTGAGCCTCGACACCTACGGTGATCCGGATCTGCACCCGCTGCCGCCTGCCCAGCGACTGGGCGATGTGCGCGACGCGGACGATCTCCTGGAAGGAGTCGAGGACGATCCGCCCGACGCCGTTCTCGATGGCCCTGGTGATCTCACCGGTGGACTTGTTGTTGCCGTGGAAGGCGATGCGGTCGGCGGGCATCCCCGCCGACAGGGCGGTGGCCAGCTCGCCACCGGAGCAGACGTCGAGGTTGAGCCCCTCCTCGTGCAGCCACCGGACGACGGCGCGGGAGAGGAAGGCCTTGCCGGCGTAGAAGACGTCGGCGTCGTCCCCGAACGCGGTACGCCAGGCCCGCGCCCGGGCCCGGAAGTCGGCCTCGTCGAGGATGTAGGCGGGAGTGCCGTGCTCCTCGGCGAGCGCCTTGACGTCGACCCCGCCGACGGTGACGACACCGTCGTCGCCGCGGCTGACGGTCTGCGCCCACACCTTGGGGTCGAGGGCGTTGAGGTCGGCGGGCGGGGCGGTGTAGTGCCCCTCGGGAAGGACGTCGGCGTGACGGGGCCCGGCGGGGTGTGCGGAACGGCTCATCTTGGGCGTGCTCTCTCAGAGGTGATCGGGTGCGTCGATGCCGAGCAGGGTCAGGCCGCCGGCCAGCACCGTCCCGGCGGCTTCGGCGAGCGCGAGCCGGGCACGGTGGGCGGCCGAGGGTTTCTCCTCACCGCGGGGCAGGACGGCGGGCAGCAGAACGAGGGTGGCGTCGGCGAGGGCGACCAGGTGCCGGGTGAGGCGGGAGGGCGCGGCGATCCCGTCGGGGTGGGGGAGGGCGGCGACGGTGGTGAGGATGCGGGGGTGATCGGCTAGGAGGGTGGTGAGGCGCAGGATTGCGGGGAGGGCCTCGAGGTGGTTGGGGGTGGCGTGGGCAGCGGGGGCGGCTGTGCTGCTCGGGGTGGTGAGGCAGTCGGCGGTTCCTGAGGTGTAGCTGTGGCCGCGGGGATCGGCGGCGTCCGCGGGGTCGGCGGTGTAGCAGTGGTCACCGAAACCGGCGATGCTGCCCTGGTCGCCGAGGGGGTCGCCGGGTTCGGCGGTGAATCCCAGGTCGGCGGCGTTGCGGCTGACGGCACGGGTGCGGGCGTGGGCGTACCGCACGCGGAAGAGGGGATTGCCCTCACGCTGGATCAGGTGGTCCGCGGTGATGCGGGGCCGGTCGTGCGGGGCGGGGTGCAGCAGCGCCCACCGGGCGGCGTCGAGCCCGAGCGGAGCGGGGTCCTCCGGCGCCGGAACCGGGCGCAGATTGACGGGCTCACGATGATCGACCTCGACGCGCCCGCCCTGGGTACCGACGATGCGCGCGAGCGCGTCGGCGAGGACTTCGGCGCGGACGTCGTAGGGCACGCGCAGCTCGAAGACATGTCCGGCGAGGGTGGTGCCGTGCCCGTAACGGAGGCCTTCCCGCAGGATCCGACGGACGAGGACGGCGGAGGTGGCGGCGTGATCGATGCTGATGTTGAGGAAACCGGGCCCGGTGATCTCGACACCGGTGACACCGACGGCGCCGGCGAGATACGGCCGCAGCACCTCCGCAACCCGCAACGGGGGCTGCCCGGCCGGCCGGGCCAGCTGCAGGGCGATGCTGGTGGCGTAGTCCCCACACCCCCCGGGCCCCGGCGGCGCGACGACCGCCCGCGACGGAACGGCCACGGCGAGCTCCCCGGCATCGACGGCACGACGTACCGCGTGCAGCACGGTGCGCGAGAGCTCGACGGGGGTCACGGGACAAGCGTAGGGGAGGAGGGGGGTGGGTAAGCGAGCCGGTTTGGGGAGGGTCCGGGATGTGGACGGAGCAAGGTGATCAACGCGGTCGTCCTGGACCGGGTTCAGGATTGTGGACCGCGCATGACGATCGCCGCGCTCGCCCTACTCGGCCACCGGCCCGTTCCCCGTGCCCGCCGTGACGCCCTCGCCGGAACCGAGCGCGGTCCCGAAGCCGAGCCCGAGCCCGCCCCGCACCGAACCGACACCACCCCCCGGCGCCCCACCCACTCCCCCGCTGTCCTCCCCCCGCTTCCCTTCCATGAGCCTCCGCACGACGCTCACGAGTTCGGCGGGCTCGAAGGGCTTGGGGAGAAAGGCGTCGACGCCGGCTTCGAGACCGGCCTCGACCTCGTACCGCGTACAGGCACTGATGATGGCGAGCGGAAGCTCTCGGGTGAGCGGATCGGCACGCAGCCGCGCGGCCGTACGGAGCCCGTCCAGCCGGGGCATGACGACATCGAGGGTCACAAGATCGGGCCGCACCTGATGAACGACATCAAGACACTCGGCACCATCGGACGCGGTCACGACCTCGAGGCCCTCAAGCTCGAGATTGACCCTGATCAGCTGCCGGATGACCTTGTTGTCGTCCACAACAAGCACCCGACCCGACGCGCCTGACACAACTCGAGAGTAGGTCGACACCGGCCACCGCGTCCGGGTTTTCCCCACTTCCACCCCGCGCGGGGGACGAGACGTGGTGGGGGCCCGCGCGGGGGACGAGACGTGGTGGGGGTCCGGCATGCCGTTCCGACGGCTGATCGCCCCGGACGCCCGCCACCGCCGGGCGGCGGCCCTGTGTCGGTGGGCGGGCCCCTCGCAGAACACCCACCCGGGACGCGCGCCCCCGACCACCCCCAGAAACCCGTTCATGAACACCCCGGGGGAGCTGGTAGTGTTCTACACGTCGCCGCGAGCGAACAGCTCAACGCCCGACACGCCCCCGTAGCTCAGGGGATAGAGCAACGGCCTCCGGAGCCGTGTGCGCAGGTTCGAATCCTGCCGGGGGCACTGCAGGTCAGAGGGCAAGAACGGCACCTGACCAGCGCAGATGCCAAAACGAAGTGACTGCAGCCATATGCAGCCGAGGGCCAGCGAAAGCGGCCGTAGGACGCGCGCTGCGGGACATACACGGGATCGGACATTGAGTCACTTAATGACCAATCCGCCACATAGCAAACGCCCCGAGGGTTCACCCCCGGGGCGTTCGGTGTGATCATCGTCACTCGTATTCGAGCAAGAGATCCTCGATTCGTTTGTTGGCCACCACGTGCCGCCCATGCAGACACTTCGCATACCGAGCGAGTAGCACCTCCACGGTGTTTCCGGCCCGCTCTGCGACCTCCGTCGGATCGACTCCGGCATTCAGCCATGTCGACAGCGCCGAGTGACGCAGGTCGTACGGTCGGTCAGCGAGCGGGCTCGCAACAAGTTCTGGTGGCAGGCCGAGCTCGCGGGCCTCGGCCCACACACGCGAGTAGGTCGAGGAGCCGACCAGTCCGCCACGCTCGTTGAAGAAGAGTCTGCCGTCATCTGCCGTGCCGAACGTGTCGATGCTGTCGCGCCAGATGGCCACGAGGATCGGCGGCAGAGGCGTCGGGCGCACCTCCTCGGGATCGCGGTTCTTCAGCCCGCGGTCGTCGTGCACCTCGCCCGTCTTGGTCCACTTCTTCCCCGCGGTCGGCCTGGTCCGATGGAGATTCGCCAGCCCCCACCCCTCCTCGGGGAGGTAGCAGTCCTGGACCGCGACCCCGACGGTCTCCGCCGGACGCATCCCGGCGTAGTACATGCCGGCGAACATGCCCACCAGTCGCCTGCCCCTGGCTCGGTGATATCCGCCCACGTACGAGACAGCGCCGATCAGGTTGCCGGCCTGCTTCGGGTTGGCCACGACGCGAGGGTCGACAGGGACAATCCTTGACGGCTTCTGCACCGAAACCGAGTTGACGGGATTTTCGTCGAACTCGCCAAGCTCCCTGGCGTAGTTCAGCGCGTTGACGAGGACCTTACGCTTGCGCTTGAAGGTTTCACTCGATGCCGCTTCTCCGTCAAGTCTCAGTTTGAGCGCTTCCAGCACACCTCGCATAACCGCGGGCTTGGCGAGATCGGCGAGCGGAGGCGAGTTTCTCGCCACCCAGTCGACCACTGTTCTGGCTGCTGGCGGGATTTCGCGATCTTCCGGGCCGGGAAGAACGAATAGCCAGTCCCGAAGCGCACGCTGCATCGCCTCATCCGTTGGCCGCCCGGGACGCTTTGGCATGAGCGCCTTTGTGACACCGGTCAGCGCCTCATTGATCTCGTCCCGATAGTTCGGCGCGGCATGCGGCCACTTGACTTGGAGGTATTTCAAAGCGAAGGCATACCAGGTGAGGGCGGGTGCCTTCTCCTCCATCGAGGGAGGGAAGCCTGTCTCTGTGTCGAACTGCTCCCCATTCTCCTGAGCCATGAGGAGCTGCGCTCGCAGCTTGTCGGCAAGCCCCTTAGTGCGACGCGAGCGAGATACCTCGCGCCCTGCAACGACCCAGCGCACCTCATAGGTGTCCTTGCCCTGGCGCTGCTTTACCCTGACGTCCCATATCCGAACGTCGGTCGTCTTCAAGCTGCGGCTTCCTCTCTCTCTTGCAGCCATTCCATGAATGCACTTCGCCATACGCGCAACTCCCCGTTCGGGAGCTTCAGTACGGCGGGCCCCGTTCCCATCTCCCGCCAGCGGTAGAAGGTTCGGCGGGATGTGCCCTTCAGCTCTGCTAGCACCTCGGGAACTGTCATCAACTCGTCACTCTTACCGCCCCTCCTCACTCAGCGCCTCCTGTGCCGAACCGCCAAGAATCGAGGCGCCGCCGCGCAGCAACCGGTACGCCATCAGGCACGAAGAAGCACTGAGGCCAGTGCGCGCGACTCGGCATTTGGGCAGGGGGTATCGCAAAAGGGCGCATGAGAGTTCCTTACGGGTGGTGCAGAATCCACCGACGCCTGGGCGGAGTGGATGACCGTTGGGCGCGGTTCGTGCCTTCCTGGATTCACGGGGTCTGGTCCTGCGCGCTGAAGAAGCGCCAGACGACGTCTGGGCACCAGGACGGCGCTGTCCGCTCCAGGTCCACCGCCAAGTAGCCAGTGCGAACGACATCAATACTCCGGAGGATCGCCGGTTTGGCTAACCGGCGATCGTCGGCTATGTTGCGCCCCCACCCACCACAGGGAAGTCCACGCACCGTTCCGAGTGGACTTCCAGTGGACGAAACTCAGGAGGCCAGCCGGTACATCCGGAGACTGGGGGCGTGCCGTCCGTCCCGAGACCAGGAGCTCATCGTCGGTGAGCCGGTCGAGGTTGCGTGCCCCGTCACACTTGGCGCCACGTAGGGCTCGGGTGACGTGTCGCGGTGCGGCTCCGGGGGTGTCTCGCGAAGTGTGCGAGGACTGCTCGGTCCCGGCGATAGCCACGTTGCACCACGTCCTCGCCAAACAGCCTGGCCGCACAGACGCAGGGCCGTGGAGATGGCTCTAGACCTCCCTGTCCTGGGCGATCGAGGCGTTCGTGACACCGAGTGCTAACAGGATGGGGGCAGTGACGCGGGCGGATCGGAAGGCGATTCGCCAGAAGGACCTCCTCGGGGCTGAACGCGGTCATGAGACGGAGCCGACGCGGGCCGCTATGGCTGCCAGGCTGCCCCGCTAGCCCGCGTCACCTTGCTGACCTGGGTGTTTTCCGGGTCGTTGTACGTTGACATGATTCAGGACGACGTTCCAGTCCGTTGAGGCTCTTCCTCGTCTGCCATCAGCTGAAGGTGTCCGCTGTCATCCAACCCAGGCGTTTGACAGCGAACCCAGTCGTTCAGAGCTGCAGCACCGATGACCTCACGAAGGCCGCGTCGGCCGGTGCCGCCTGCTTCGCATGACGCGGGGAATCCCAGAGCGGTGGGGTGCTGCTCGGCGGTGCGCTTCTCTCTTCGCCCAACGGCGGAGTCACTACGCGGGGACCCGTGGCGCAAACGCCTACTGGACAGTTCCGGTCACCGACCGCGGCCGGCAGGACAAAGGTCAGCAGAAGATGTACCGCCTGGGCCGGGCCATCACCCGCGTCTGGGAGGCCGCGGCCTCCACCGGCACCACGCTCTGCCTCGGCCATGGTCTGGTGGTCGACTCTGACGACATCGCCCCGGAAATGGCTCCTGCCCTCGCGGCCATCCGCACCGTCGATCTCAACGTGATCCGGAACGGCCTGTCCAGAGCCGACGTCCAGCGCTACCTGGACCTGCAGATGACCGACCCCCTGGGACAGGTCGTTCTCGGCCTGGTGCTGGTACGCAACGCCGACATCCACCTCCGTGCCACACTCGAGGTGTAGATCAACCGCGTCGTCGGCGAAGGCGATGCCTACCGCGTGATGCCCTCCTGGCAGCTGTACGACAACCTGCCAGCCGTCGCGCCAGCAAGAGGACCCAGAGCAACAGGAACGGCACGAACGAGCGCTCCCACACCGCCTACCAGAACGCGGTCGGCGGCCACCTTGTCACCGAAACCCTCCTACGAGTGCCGCCACCTCGACCAGCCCAACCGGGTCGATATCGGCGCGGAAGCCGCCAGCTCACCGACAATGCCCCGCCCTCGGGCAGCGGCCGGGAGATCTCGTATCGCGTCACCAGCAATGGCACGGCCTTGTACTGCGGGCACGCCGTCGAGCCCTTCGGTATACGCTCGGCGCTCACCGAGACCGCACCCCAGATCGGGCGCGACTCCAGGCCAGGTACCCGTACGTCGCTGTGGCCGCCGACGGTGCGCACCACGCAGTCACCGCTGACGCCGACGGCCACCTGTCCGCGGACGGCGCCCCGCCTTAAGGACTACCCGTTCTCCCATCCGCACCGGAATCCGCTCCCCGAGACGCGGCTGACGTGGTGGCAGCTCACGCGTGAGGCCCCGTTCGCGGGGTCAGTCCCCCCGGAGTCCGGGCCGACAACGCCGCCCAATTGGCCCATGGCGTTACCCCGTTACAACTGCTCCCCCGGCATCCTCAGTCTCGTCGAGCTCATCGTTCTCGATCTCCACATCCCCGACCTTGACCACCGGATCACTGCTGGAGTCAGACAGCTCCAGGCCGAGCCAGCCCTTGAGTCGTGTGTAGGCCAGACGTAGGAGGACGTCAGCCCGCTGATCCATGAACGTCGGATTCCATTCGTCCTCACGCTGACCCAGTGCTCGCAGGTGCGGGAGGTAGCGCGACATGGCTGCTAGATCTTCAGTCGCCTGCGCGAAAGTCAAGCCAGAACTGTTGAGGATCGACTTGGCGTCGTCGGCCGTTGAAGCACCGAGTGCCGCATACAAGACCTTCTTCTCGGTCCAAGGCCGCGAGCTGAGGGACGTGTTGGCAGCGCCTGGTGCCAGGACCAGATTGCCCAGCTTGTGGACGGTCTCCTTCTGGCTGTAGAACTCCGGATCCCACCCACTCGTGGCCTGCTGTGGTGCGATGTGTTCGATCGTGAGGTGTGTCTCGTCCGCCCAGCCGTCTGCGGTGAAGCACGAGGCGACCCCCGCCTTGCCTGGGATGATGAGGCCCGGATTCTCCGGATCCTCAATTGTGTCGTGATATGCAGCCAGAAGAAGGAAACGCGTAAGCGGGCGACTAATTGAGTAGAGCGGCAGCGCGGAGCCAAATGCCAGGAACGTCGCCAAGTTTGGGACGCCGCCGTACTTAGGGTGCGCCAATCGCGCCGCAAGTTCCTTCTTCAGCGCCTCCGCGTCGACGATCGGATCGGGCTTCGATGCATCTGGCACTTCCCACTGCCGAGCGAGCGGCCCAATGCCCGTGAGCGAGTCGCCGGCCATGACTGCCCGGTACTGGCTGTCGATGTTGCCCGTGCCGCGACGGGTTGCTCGCCAGAAGACCGTGAAGGCAGTGATTGCCTTGATAGCCTTCTCGAACTCGGCGATGCGCTGGGCCCTTGCCTCCCCTTCGTCCGCGTGGACAGCCTCGGAGTAGAAGCGCACGAGCGGCGCGATGGCAATGGTGTGATTGAGCGATTTAAGGAAGGCCAGACACAACTTTACAGTGTCCGTCATTGCGGTCGCTTCTAGCCCGGCTAGCGTGCGAGGAGAGTTTGCCGCAGGCTCCCAAGTATTCCCGATAAAGGCCGCCGTGTCGCTTAGGTGGCGCAAGTACGCGCTCCGCTCATCGGCCGAGTCCTTGTGGCGCTCAAAGGTATCGCGCATGTAGACCCGCTGATCCGGGAGGCGCTTGGAGAGCTTCTTTCCAGTCTCTGCCAACGCGAAAGTGACCAGCAGTTCTCGAGTTGCGTTCTGAAGCTTGTCTCCGACGTCGAAGTGGTCGAGGTAGCCCTGAACTGCCTTCATGGACGCATGTGCGTCCGAGTCCTGGTAGTGTTCAATTTTCTCTGCCATGACCACCCGAGGGAGGAAGGTCTCGAAGGCGGTCAGAGGCTCGCCCGTGGTGTTCAACGACTCGAAGATCGTGAAGGCATAGTCCTCGTCCTTGCCTTGCACGACCGTCAGAGCGATGCGGTTCAAGCCATAGGCAGCAAACATGACGAGTCGCATCAGCTCAGCCTCGGGCTCGTCTTGCAACTGCCCCAGCCAAGTGCAGAGCTCGGGGTCGAGTTCGTGGTTGAAGAGCGCACGCTGGAACTCAATGTCAGTAGCAAGGGTTCCTAGCGGCGGCAGATCCTCCAGCTCCTCGATAGAGTTTCGCTGTGACAGCTTGGTCAACGCCGTACGGATCTCGTTGAACCTCTTGATGAGATCGCCTTCGCCTTCGCCAGCATTCTGTCGCGCCTTCGGCTTGAAGTCCGTCGGCCTAGAAGTTGCCGGCTCGCCGTCGGCTAGCACCGAGTACGTGTAGATAAGGTTGGCGATCGGCGACTCATACTTCTTGAGCTTCTCGTCCCTGGCCCACTGATCCACGAAGGCTCGAATGAGGCGCGGGTAGATCGGCGTAGTTCCGAAGTTCTTCCGCTCGTAGAACGCTGCCCCAAGCATCTGCAGGATGTTGATCGTTTCCGAGTACAGCTGAATCCGAGCAGTATCGGCCGGATCCGGCGTCTTGCCCTTGAAGACCTTCCACGCACGCTGACGAATGAGGTTGTGCAGGCCGACAAGCAGGATAAGAAGGCTCGACAAACGCTGCTGTCCATCGATCACTGTAAGGACCTTGGACGGGACCTCGGGCTTGACGATTGGCTTCACCGTGACGTGGTTGACATCATGGATGGTGATGACGGTTCCCAAGAAGGTGAAGCTGTCCGGCGACTCACCCAGATTTTTGAGGCCATGCAGTGTGTCGTCGAGCAATTTCTCGACCTTGTCTTTGCCCCAGCCGTACGGACGCTGGTAGGGCGGCAGGTAGAGGCCCAAGCCATTGTCAGAAAGTAGCTCGCGGACACTCTTGCTCTGCGCCTCGAATATTTCCTTGGCCTGCGTAGGCATGCGTAGCCCCTTTTCGTTGAGCAGGTTCGTTCAGATCAGATGCGGCATCGCCTTGGAAGGGACCTGCAACCTGCATTTCGACTCAACGATCTTGTAGTTGATGTCGCGAAGCGCGGTGACAGTACCGAGGAAACAGCTCGATCCCTCGAACTCCGCAAGCTGGTCAAGGGCGTGCGCAACGCAACCAAGAAGGCGCGTAATTTCGGGCAGCTCCCGCTGCATGCGCACTGATACGAAGGAACATAGAGCCCCTGACTGGGCTTAATGAAGAACTGAGAAGCTGACATCCGTGCCGCATCAAAACCCTGCGAGTTTGCATATCCCGGTTTCTCTCCGTCACCGCTCCGCACCTGTGAGTGAGCCGTCACTCATGGTGGCATATGAGTGGTCGACAGAGGTAGCAGGAGCGCCATGCGACCATCATGCCCCACATGTGACGCTGCGTCACCCCAGCACAGAGAAACTCGACTTGTGGTGGGCGAGTTGCGCTGTGCTCCCTCGGAAGGTCTGAGACCTAGTCTGAGACCGTGTTTGAGATCTGCCGTGTCCCGTTGCTAGGGCGTTCGTTGAGCTCGCTGTGAGCGGTGGTGGCGGTGGGTATCCGTCGGACCTGACGGATGCGCAGTGGGCGCTGGTGGAGCCGTTGCTCCCGCCGGCACGGGTGGGACCGAAGGGCGGGCGCCGGGAGAAGCATCCGCGGCGGCGGATCGTGGACGCGATCTTCTACGTGGTGCGGACCGGCTGTGCCTGGCGGCAGCTGCCGAAGGACTTCGCCCCGTGGCCGACGGTGTACTGGTATTTCACCTGGTGGCACGACGACGGCACCGTCGAGCGCATCCACGACGCCCTGCGCGGCAAGGTCCGTGAAGCTGACGACCGCGACGTAGAGCCGAGCGCGGGCCTGATCGACTCGCAGTCCGTCCGCACGGCTGACACGGTCCCCGCGGCCACCAGAGGCTTCGACGCGGGCAAAAAGGTTAAGGGCCGCAAGAGGTTCATCGGCACCGACACCTTGGGCCTGCTCCTGGCCGTCCACGTCGTCGCGGCGAACATCCAGGACCGCGACGGCGCAAAGCGGCCTTTGCTGTGGACCAGGCTCGACCATCCCGGCGTCAAGAAGGTCTGGGCCGACCAGGGCTTCGCCGGCCGCCTGGTCGAGTGGGCCACACAGATCCTCGGCCGTGACCTGGAGATAGTCCGCAAGGACCCTGACCAGCGCGGCTTCCAGGTCCAGCCCAAGCGGTGGGCGGTAGAGCGTACGTTCTCATGGCTTACCGCTCACCGGCCTGGCCCGGGACTACGAGACGTCCGGCCCGCTCCGAGACGATGGTTCGATGGGCCATGATCGGCGTCATGGTCCGTCGGCTCGCCCGGGGCCGTGCTGCGACACGTTCTGGCCCACGACCGCTCGTGCGCCACTCCTCGTAGACAGCCTGCCAGCCCCTCGACGTGGTAGCTGCCGTCAGCGAGCTACAGGGCCAGAAACCTCTCAACCTCGCGTTTCAGGGCGGGCGGCACGTCGGCCAACTCTGCCACGATCAGGCGGACATCCCGCTTGAGTTCGGGGGACTCGCTCCAGACCTCCCCACTCCTGGTGAGCCAGCAGGTCGCCCTCGTACATGTCGCCTTCCGCCAGTGGGTCGATCCGGAGGACCTCCACCGCAAGGGGCAGGAGATAGGCAAGACCCACGTCTTGCCTGATCAGTAGCCGCATGTCCTCGACCGTCAGGCCACCGATCGGCTTGCGGCGAAGCTCACGCACGGTCGCCATCAGCCGGGTTTCACCGTCCGAGGGGGCCGACCAGCGGTCGCGCTCAAGCTCCTCAAGGGAGCGGTCACGGTTCACGAGTCGAGTCACCGACCGATCGTCCCATGTCAGATCTCAAACACGGTCTGAGTGAGATCGCAACCGCAAGCGGGACAAGCTTGGTTGGCAGCCGGGAAAGCAACAGCGGCCCCAGCTCGCGCTGCTGGGGCCGCTGTGTGAGGTTGCGCGTCAGAGGTGGCAGACGGAGCAGCCAGCCTCGTCGTCGTCGGAGTCGAGTGCGTCTGAGAGGACTTCCAGGAGCGGACGGTTGGGCTTGATGCGCTTGGCGGCGCGATCCAGGGCCGCCTGGTGCTTGGCCTCGATCTCCTCCTTGCGTTCTATGAGCTCTGGGAGGGATTCGCCTTGCGACCAGGTGTAGTTGCGGCCCTTCATTGCGGTGTGCCGGTAGCGAACCTTCTCTTCGTACTCCACGGCACGGTCGAACAGGTCCGGATGGCGTTCCTTGAGGCCGACCCATTCATGCTTGCGCTGGAAGAAGCAGAAGTAGCAGCCAGAGCGGGTGCGCCACTCGTAGTAGTCGGGCAGGCCGATGCCGGCCTCGTCGAGGATGCGCATGACGCCGTCCTTGTCGATGCCGTCCTCACGGAAGGGGAAGACAGCTTCGATGTTCGGCTTGGTACTGACGTAGCCGAGGCGGTTCTCGTCGGCGCGGATGGCGACGTAGGAGATGACCTTGTCCTCGCCGACCCAGTCTTCCAGGGGCTTGATCTTGAGGTTCTTGGTGCACCAGCGCATCTGGGGGCTGGGCAGCGTGCCCTGGTAGACCTCCATCCAGTGGTCGAAGTCCCGGTCGGCGTTCAGCCGCACGATGGACTTGCCGAGTGCGGCCTCCAGGCGGTTGAGGTACTCGTAGGTCTCGGGCAGCTCGGCGCCCGTGTCGCAGAAGAAGTACTCCATCTCTGGGACTCGGTTGCGCATGTAGACGGCGAGCGCTGAGGAGTCCTTGCCTCCGGAGATACCGAGCACGTGCCGGACCTTCTGAGTGTCGGCTCCGTCGGTCATCCCTGTGCCTTCCTTTCACTCGCTGCTGTCGCGGCATCGGTCACGCGCTGGGCGAGGGCCGCGAGCAGGATCCTCGCTCCGTCCGGCCCGAGAGCCTTCTCGGCCTGCTTCAGGACGTCGGTGGCGAGGCTGTCGGCCTCGCCGCGGGCCTGTTCCGGCACGTAGATCAGGGTGCGTTGTTCCACGCCGGCGCTGTCGGTCAAGGTCAACAACTGGGCGTCAAGTTTCTCTTCCCGGCCGCGGACCTCGTTGCCGGCGTGGTGCAGGTGTCCGACGCGGTCGAGGGCGGCGGCCATCGACCGGGCCTTTTGCGGGAAGACCTTGGCCTCGTGGTCGTCCCAGTCGCCGAGGGCGGAGTTGGTCAGGCGTACGACGATGGGTTCGAGCCAGTCGTCGTCCTCGAGGTCATCGCTGAGGACGAAGTCGACGAAGCCCCGTAGTTCCGGGGTCAGTACCGCGTCGGCGAAGCCGCGCAACCGGGCTGCGAGCTGTGCTCGCAGCTCTGGCAGTTCGGCCGGCAGGCGGAACTCCTTGGCGAGAACGCGCACGACCTGGGCGCGTAGTTTGCTGTCGACGGCGACGAGTTCGTCCGCTGCCGCAGTGAGCCGTTCCACGTAGGCGTTGGCGGCTTCCGCATTGGTGCGGGTGCGGGCCGGGATCTCGGGCAGGCCAAGGGCCTTCGGCAGTGCGTGGAAGATCAGGTCGTCGGGGTCCAGGGACCGGACGATTGTCGTCCGCACGGTGCGGGCGTCTGCGGAGATGTTCTTGGTGGTGCGGGCGTACTTGTGCAGGTCGGCCACGCGCATGATCAGGGCGCTGGCCACGGAGAGGAGGTCGGGGTTCCGCAGGGCCTTGGAGCGCGGTGCCTCCACGCCGAGCGAGACCATGAGCTTCTTGATGATGCTGCCGCGCTGGCCGTCTCCGGCCGGCGTGTACTTCACCGAGAAGCGTGCCGGGCCCTTGACGAGGCGCTCAACGACGTCGACGGTCAGCCGGGGCAGGTAGGTGCCTTCCTCGAACAGGGCGACGTCGTGGCGGCGGATAATCAGGGCCGGGATCAGGAAGACCGGGACCACGCCGGCCTTGAGCCCGAAGGGCGGGCTCATCAGAACACGGATGACCTCTTCCATGCTGACCCGCTCCGTGGCACTGGTCAGTACCTCGTTGAGGGCGTTCCAGGCGGGCTGGGCGTGCTCGTGGCCCTCGCCGGGTGGGGAGAAGCCGTACGGGAGCAGGCTCTCTTGCTGGGTCTCGGCCTGTGCCTCCCCGTTCTCTCGGTGCAGGCCGAGGTAGGCCAGGACACCGTGGTAGATGGCTCGCTCAGCCTTGTACCCGGGGAGGCCGAGGTTCTCCTCGCCCGAGGCGGAGAGCATCGCCGACAGCAGTATGCCGCGCGCCTGGGCGGCCTGGCTGGTCAGGACGTGGCGGCCGAGCATCTCGTTACGGATGTGCGGGGTGTGCGGGTACACCGACTCGCAAGCGAGGGAGACCAGGCCGCTCAGGCTACGGGCCGTCAGGCCGGAAGCGGCGGGTTCTTCGCCAGGGGCGATCCCGGTGTGCCACAAGCTCCAGGACGCATCGGAGGACGGCGGGTAGAAGGCGTCCTGCAGCTGCTCCAGCAGCTCGGCCTCGGCCTGCACGAGCCGCTCCATGACTTCCCGCCGGGCGACGTGGTCGATGTCCTGCTGGACGCTGAGTTCCTTCAGCGCGACGAGGTAGGTGGCCGTGGTCAGCACTACGTCGGGGTCAGGGGTGGTGCCCACGAGTACCGGCAGAGGCGAGTGGACGTTGGGCCGGTCTGCGCCAGTGCCGAAGTGGAAGACGACGAGGCCGTCGGCGGGCTCCCTCAACTCATCCGGGGCGGCGACGGTCTTGGTCTCCGGGCCGCTGACCGCGGTGTAGAACACGCGCATCATGCCAGTGACCTGGCTGTGGCGGCTGGCCACGAACGCCTGTGGGACGAGACTGCCGAGCCGGTTGATGACCGCAGCGTCATCCAAGTGGCTGATGATTTCCTTGAGCCGACCGTCGATGTCGACGTCCGTGCCCTGCCAGACCCGGTATTCCCCGCTGAACTCACGATGGACCACGAAGCCCCGGCGCACGAGGTCGGCGAGCCGCTCTTCGAGTGCCGTGAAGGCGTCGGGGGCAGCGACGTCGGTGGGGTCGTGGAGGGCGAAGTGGATCATCGGGGCAGTGGCGCTGAGGGCCCCGTCGGAGTCGATCAGGTTGAGGACGCCGATGGTCTTCAGTACGTCCTGGTCGGCATCTGGGAGGCCATTGGCGTCCCGGATGCGTGAGTCGACCTCGATCCACCGGCTCGCGTTGGCGGAGGCGAGCAGGGTGGTGCGCCCGGAGTTGAGGAAGTAGTCGTACAGCTGCGGCAGCCGCACCGTGCTGGCGTGCTCCGCTTTCTCGTTACTGTGCTGGGCCAGCGAGTGGCGGACGGTGTTGGGCTCCCCGCTGTTGAGGAAGCCCGACAGGCTGCGATCGTGCTGGCCGATCTGGGCGGCAAGGATCGGCGCGGCCAGGGCCGTGATGGGGTGCAGCGGGTAGAGGTCGGCGAAGTGGTCGGGGCCGAGTTCGGCGAGAACGCCGAGACCGTGCTGGGTCCAGATGTCCGCGGATGCCTCGGCGGAGGCGTTGATCAGTGCCTGCCCCGCAGAGTTGACGGCCGAGCGGTCGAGGCGGCGGCGCAGCAGGTGCAGTGAGTCGCCGTGGTGGGGGACGAAGGTGATGTCTTCGAAGCGCCCTTGGATCTTGGCCCATTCGCGGGTCTTGAGTTCGCTAGACCGTGAGGCGTAGTCCATGAACGACAGGTGCTGCAAGGTCATCAGGTAGACGGGCAGCCCGTTGGGGCCGGCCGCCTTCTCGGCGAGTTCCTGCAGCAGGAACAGGTCGTGCTGGGCGTCGGCGAACTCGTTGTGTGCGGCGAGGTGTTCCAGCGTCTTGCCGAACTCGTCGATGACGAGGAGCAGAGGCTGCTGCCCGTCCACCGTCAGCGCCGTGACGGCGCCGAGAATTTCCTTGGCCCCGGCCCGGTCCGAGTCGGCGCACGCCTCCAGGGCGGTGGCGATGGCCTTCGGGACACGCTTGCCCCAGCGTCGCGCCGCAGCCGTGTGCAGGGCACGGGAGAGGGTAGCGACGACGGATTCGCGGCGGGCGGTGGCCACGCCGCCGAGGAATCCCCCGGGAGCGATGGCATCGCGGGCTGCGGCAAGGCGCTGAGCGAGGGCGGGGCTGGCCTCTTCAAGGATGCGCTCGGCCTCGCTGCGCCGCTTGGCATCCCGCCCCAGCAGAGCGTCGATGATGTTGGACAGGGTGGACTTGCCGGAGCCGTACGGGCCGGTGAACGACCAGGCGCGGGCACGGCGTTGGTCGGCCAGCGCGCTCGCGATGCGTTCCAGGACGTCGACGGCCCGGGCGCCGACGTAGGGGTCGTGCAGCGCGTCCTCGACGTCGCGCTCGAGGTTGGTGGAGCGCATCTGGGAGCCGACAAGTTCGATGCCGGCGGGGAACTGCGGAGCGGAGCCCGACGGGCTGCTCGGGGTCCGCGTGGAGGTTGCGGTGGTCACGCGGTCTCCTTAGCAAAGAGTGTGTCGGTGGTGTCGTCCGTGTCTGTGGCGTCCGTGGGCCTCGTTGCGAGTTCCTTCTGCTCGGCCTCGGCGAGCTTGGGGAACGTGGCGGCCCACTCCTCTCGGGTGGGGAAGCCGGGACGGCGGGTGACGAAGTCGTACTGCTCGTCGAGCACTTCCCACGCCAGATCGAAGGGGTCGGCCGTGAAGGCGAGGCTGCGCTGTCCCACGGCCTCGGTCAGGTCGAGCTGCGGGTGGTCCGCAGCGACCTTCTGCAGTGCCATGACGATCTCGTTCTCCCGGACGCGGAAGGCGCGCCCCGGGGAGCCCGGCTCGTTGGCGAGGCGGGCCACGGAGATTGAGTTGGCCTGGCGGGAGAACTTGGCGGCGTAGTCGAGGCAGGCATAGGCCAGGACCCGGGCAGGCAGCGAGGTGCGGTGCCCGCTGGTGAACTGCCATTCGGGCTTGCCGCGCGTCCCGACAAACGTCAGCAGGTCCAGGTCACGGAAGGGGCATGCGAGCAGATCCTCGTAACTGCCCGGCGAGCCCGCCTTCTCCGGGGCACTGCGCGCGTACATCTTGGTGAGGCACTCGACGTCCCGGACGATCGACGCCTCCTCCGGGCTCTTGTCGTAGGAGAAGTTCACATGCCGGGTGACCACCTGCGTCATGTCCGCAACCGTGAACCGAGAGAACGGCGCGAGGTGGAAGGCCGTGTACCAGGTCGGCGCGTGGCTCTTGGCCCCGGGACGGGACGAGACCAGCCACCAGTGCAGCAGCCACAGGCTGCCGTTCTCCTCCAGATACGGGTCCGCACCGTCCTCGTCCAGAAGCCAGCGGGCCTCCCAGGTGGGGTAGGAGAACTTGGCCTGTGTGCGCTTCTCGGGCGTGTGCTCGCGGGTCAGCTTGAACGCCCTCGACCAGTAACGCATGGAGTGGACCATGTTCTTGCCCACACCGAACCGCACCGGGGCATCAGCCGCGAGGAACGCACCCTGATCGTGTTTGACCTGCATGTACGCCTTGTGCAGCCAGCCGAAGCGGGGCGCGAACGTTTCGTGTCGCGCGAAGGAAAAAAGGGCGGCTTCCCCAAGCCGGCTGTCTGACATCCGGGACCTCTCTGTGTCCAATGCGATTGCTCTAACGAGGTTGGTAAACGGGGTAACGGTCAGCGTGGACCGTCGGCTTCGGCCAGCGCGGCTCGAACCTGCGTCACGGCGCGTTTGACGGCTTGCGCGGCGTGCTCGATCTCGGCATCTGTGGTGGCGTAGCCCAGCGAGAAGCGGATCGTGCTGTCGGCGTCCGCCCGGGACAGCCCCATCGCCAGGAGCACGTGGCTCGGCGTCGGAGCGCCGGACGCGCACGCGCTGCCCTCCGAGGCAGCGACGTCGGGCATGGCCGCCAGGACCGCGTCCGCAGGCACCCCAGGGAAACTAATGCTCGTCACGCCGGGCAGGCGCTGATCGCGCCGACCGTTGATACGGCAGTCGGGTAGGGCGCCGGTGACCAGGTATTCGAGGCGGTCACGCAGGGCAGCGACCCGCTCAGCCTCCTCGCCGAGGCCGCGCGCCGCGGCCTCGGCCGCTGCTCCCATGCCGATGATCCCTGCCACGTTCAGCGTGCCTGCGCGCCAGCCCCGCTCCTGTCCGCCGCCCACGAGGAGGGGCCGTTGCGGAAGTGGGGACCCACGCCGCACATACAGGGCACCGACTCCCTGCGGTCCGCCGAACTTGTGGGCCGACAGCGACAAGAGGTCGACGTCGAGTTCAGCGACGTCGACCGGGAGGCGGCCGATGAGCTGCGTCGCGTCTGTGTGGATGAGTGCGCCGGCTTCACGGGCCGCCTTGGCCACGACGCGGAGGTCGGTGAGGACACCGGTCTCGTTGTTCGCCGCCATCAGGGAGACCACTCCCCCACGACGCGCGGCAAGGACCTGTTCCAGGGCGCCGAGATCCACCAGGCCGTCGCCACCGACCGGCAGGAGCACAAGATCCTCGGGGCTCCCGGCCGTGACCGCGCGGACTGTCTCCAGTACAGCCGGATGCTCAACAGGGCTTGTGACCAGGGGACTTCCAGCTGTGAACGCGGCCCGCAGGGCCAGATTGTTCGCTTCGGTCGCCCCGGAGGTAAAGATGATCTCGCCGGGCGAGCAGCCGAGGAGGTCGGCTAGCTGTCGGCGGGCGACGTCGACCCGACGAGCCGCCTGTCGTCCGGGTTGGTGCATGCTTGAGGCGTTGCCGACTGATTGCATGGCCTCGACGACGGCAGCGAGGGCCTCGGGGCGGATCGGAGCGGTGGCGTTGTAGTCAAAATAGGACGTATCTGGCCCATTCGGCTCGCTCATCGTCTGCCACCCCACCTCGCTCGTGTCGCACACCAATGTACTGCTGGTGGAAGCCTCGCCCCGCATCCGGGGTTCCACCAGTAGCTCGCCGTGATCCTAGCCGCGAGCCGAGATCCACTCTTTGAATCACTCGAACGCGTGGTGCCGCAAGCCATTTACCGAATGAATGTTCTATATCGCGTGCCTCACGCGCAAGCCGCTGGCTGCAAAACCCGTTTCGCGGCCGGGAAGTCGGGCAGCTACGTGGCCAAATGCCGTCCCGTGCTGGGCTTTTAGTCTGATGGTGCTCCTGTTGTCAGTGGTCCCATTTAGGGTGGTCCGCACGCTGCAACGCCGCAGTATCTGCACGTTGAAGCGCTGCTTGGTGTGCGTCGAGCTGGGGGAGGAACTTCACGATGATGGTCGGTCCTGTGCGAGTGGCTCACGGCTTGCCGTCAGCGGCATCGGTCAGGTGAGGCTGTGACGACGTGGTCACCGGGAATGCCGTTCGAGGCGGTCCTGGCAAACGCCCCCATGGACTACATCCGCCGGCACCTCGGCAAGGAGCTGTGCGCCCTTCTCGACCTCATCGAAGGAGGCACGGCGGGTGGTGATCGGTTGCGAGCCGTCGCTGCGATCGCGATCGACGCCGAACTCCTGGTCGGGGACGAGGACGAGCGCGCCGTACTGCTCGGCCTCGTTCCCGGGCCCAAGCAGGCGGAACTGGCGCAACGGCTCGGGTCGCTGGGTGACGAGCAACCGCTGGAGTACCTGCAGGCGCTGAAGTGGACTCCTGACGAGCGCAGGGAGCTTCTGGAGTTCTTCGGCTTCACGGTCGAGCGCGCACAGCCTCAACTTCCCTCCTTCAAGCGGGAGACAGCACCTGACTACGCCCTGTTCCCCCATCAGCTCCGCGCGGCGCGCCGGGTCAAGGAGCTGTTGTACGACGGCCCCCGCCGGGCCGTGCTCCATCTGCCGACGGGCGTGGGCAAGACGCGGACCGGCATGAGCATGATCTGCGACCACCTGCGGCAGCACGGGCCCGCCCTGGTGGTGTGGCTGGCTCACGGGCAGGAACTGCTGGAGCAGGCCGCGGCTGAGTTCGAGCGTGCCTGGAGCAAGGTCGGCGACCGTCCCCTGCCGGTCCTCCGCGTGTGGGGCAGTGCTTCCCCGGACCTCGCTGACGTGACCGACGGACTGGTCGTCCTCGGGCTGGAGAAGGCCGTCTCAACCGCCAAGTCGGACCCGCAGTTCCTGCGTACGCTGGCCGCCCGCAGCACTCTGACCGTGTTCGACGAGGCACATCAGATCATCGCCCCCACGTTTCAGGGCGTAGTGGACGACCTAACGGTACGCCACGACTCCAGCTTGTTGGGCCTCACCGCGACCCCGGGCCGCACGTGGGCGGACATCACCAAGGACGAGGAACTTGCCGACTTCTTCTCCCGGCAGAAGGTCATGCTGGAGATCGAGGGTTACACGAATCCCGTGACGGCCCTCATCGATCAGGGCTACCTGGCCAAACCGATCATGCGTACGGTGGCCGCGGAAGCCGGCATGCATCTGTCGGCTCAGGATCAGCAGAGCCTGGCGCGAGCGTTCGAGATCCCGGACAGCATCATCGCCGAGCTCGCGAAGGACGAGCAGTGGAACCTCAAGGTCGTCCAGACGATCATGGAGCTGCTTGAGAAGCAGCACCGCCGCATCCTCGTGTTCGCGGCATCGGTGCAGCACTGCCGACTCATCGCATCCGTGCTGTCCGCGGCCGGCCTTGACGCGGTATTCGTGACCGGCGAGTCGTCTCCTCGGCACCGCAGCGACGCCATCCGTCGTTTCAAGAGCACGGCGCGGCGGCCCATGATCCTGTGCAACTTCGGAGTCCTGACCACGGGCTTCGACGCGCCCGCAGCCAGCGCCGCCGTCATCGCCCGGCCGACCAAGTCCCTGGTGCTGTACAGCCAGATGGTCGGCCGGGTCATCCGCGGTCCCAAGGCCGGCGGAACCGAAACCTGCGAGATCGTCACCGTCGTCGACCCGGAGCTCCCCGGGTTCGGCGATGTCGCCGAAGCATTCACCAACTGGGAAGACGTATGGGAGACAGCGTGACTGGCGAAGGAAATAACTACCGGATCGTCAGCCCTTCGCTGACCGTCAAGGCGATGCGCGACAGCGGCTACAAGAACACCGCCTACGCGCTCGCCGAGCTGATCGACAACAGCATCGACGCGGAAGCCACGCTGGTGCAGGTCTTCGCCTGCGAGAGCCCCATCGAAGGTGCCGCCCAGACCAGGTACCGGGTGGACAAGATAGCCGTCCTCGACAACGGCAAGGGCATGGACAGCGAACTCCTGCGCCGTGCTCTGAAGTACGGAGACGGTCTCGGCGACGACCGCAGCCGAATCGGCCGCTTCGGCATGGGCCTGCCCAACTCCAGCATGTCCCAGTGCACCAAGGTCGAGGTCTGGTCGTGGAAGAACGGCGCTGCGAACGCTCTGTACACCTACCTTGACCTGGACGAGATCACCAAGGGCCAGGATGAGGTTCCCGACCCCGTACCTCGTCGTGTGCCGGAGTATTGGGACGACCTGAGCGAGGTGCCCCTGGGCACCAGCGGCACCCTCGTCGTCTGGACGAACCTGGACCGCGTCAAATGGCACAGTGCCGGTGCCACCCTGCGCAACACGGCCGAATTGATCGGCCGTGTGTACCGGCACTACCTGAACGACGGCTCCGTGGACATCAAGATGGCGCCCGTTCGCGACGGGAAGGTCCTCGAAGGAAATAACGGCGCCTACTACGCCGAGCCCAATGACCCTCTGTACCTCATGACGAAGACCGGAACGCCCGCGCCGTTCAGCAGCACCCCCATGTTCGAGCCCTTCCACATGGGCAACGAGGCCGAGCCCGGCGTCTACCGCTATCCCATCACGGTCGATGGCACACAGCAAACCGTAACGGTGCGCGCGTCCATCGCCCGGCCTGAAGCCCGCCGTTCCGATGTCTCCGGCCATCCGTGGCCCGACGATGCCAACCCGAACCGGGACGCTGGTGCCCAGAAGTGGGGGCAGCACGCCCGTCGGAACATCGGCGTCTCGCTGGTCCGAAAGGGTCGCGAGCTCGACCTCGATACCTCGTGGGCGATCGGATACGACCCCGTGGAGCGGTGGTGGGGCGTCGAGGTGGACTTCCCGCCCGAGCTCGACGAGGTGTTCGGCGTCACCAACAACAAGCAGACCGCCGTCGTGTTCTCGTCACTCGCCGACTTCGACTGGTCGGCTGAGCAGGACCCCGACGAGACGCCCAAGCAGTTCAAGGACCGTTTGCGGGAACTCGGCGACCCCCGGCTGCCGCTGATCGATCTCGCCCAATACCTCAAGGGTCTCCTGGGCAAGATGCGCAAGAAGCTGAAGCAGCAGACGCTGGGTGGCCGGAAGGGCAAGAAGCGGTACGACCAGGACGTCACCTCCAAGGCCACGGACGCCGTCAAGCGTCGGCAGGAGGACGGGTACAACGGTACGACCGACCTCCTCGCCGAGGAGGCGACGGAAGCCGACAAGCGCCAGGAGCAGCTGACCGCGCTGACCGAGCGGCACCATGTCGACGAGGACACCGCCCAGACTCTGGTCGACGAGGCCCTGGAGAACGACTGGCGCGTCCGCTGGATCTCCAGCCCCCAGGACTCATCCGCCTTCTTCAACATCGACCTGCTCGCCGGCATGCTCCAGGTGTCCTTCAATACAGAGCATCCTCTGCACAGCAAGCTGATGGCCGTCCTTGAGGACGTGCCCGAGACCGCGAGTGAAGCAGAACTCCGCCAGCGGCTCGCCCGTGCGACCGAAACCTTCAAGCTACTCATCTTCTCTTGGGCACGGATGGAGGACGAGATCCCCAGCAAGAAAGATCGCAGGGTAATCGCAGATGCCCGAAGCGACTGGGGCCGGTACGCCCGTGACTTCATCGATGACGGGAGCGAAGAGGAGTGACGCAGCCGGACCATGTCTGGCAGCAGATCGCGGACATGATGGAGGACGCCGCCGAGGAGGTGGTCGTCATCGCCCCCTTCATCAAGAAGGTGATCTTCGAGGAGACCATCGCTGCGGTGCCCTCCTCCGTCCAGAAGATCACGTGCGTCACGCGCTGGACCCCGGCGGAGGTAGCCGCCGGGGTCTCCGACCCGGAGATCATCGAAGCTGCACAGAGCGACGAACGCATTTCCATTGCCTTGTGTCCGTCCCTCCACGCCAAGCTCTACCGTGCCGACGGCCGGTGTCTGGTCGGGTCCGCCAACCTCACCGGCAAAGCCACTGGCCGCGTGCCGAACGCCAACGTGGAGCTCTTGTTGGAGGTGCCTGTCGCTCACCCTGAGGTGCAGCGCGTCCTGAGCCAGATCGACGCCCGCTCGACTACAGCCACACCGCATATGGCAGCCCTCGTACGACAGCAGGCCGAACTTCTGAGAAGCGAGCGCGTCACTCCGCCGTCTGAAGACGAAGCAGTCCCGTACTGGTTCCCGGAGACAAGGAGACCGGAGAACGTCTACGCCCTCTACAGCGGGCGGCAGAGATTCACCTCGCTGGTCGAGGCTGGCATCGTGCGAGACCTGGCCATGCTCGATGTTCCCGTCGGCCTATCTGAAGACGCCTTCAATGCCGAGGTCGAGGCCCGCCTGCATGCGATCCCGGAACTCGGCCAGTTAACCGCAGAACAGCGTCTGAGCAACATCGAGCTCCAGCGGGCGATCGCCGAGCGGACAGGAGACGCAGAGGAGCAGGCGCGCAGAACGACCGAGACGCTCGCGGCCTGGCTCCAGCACTTCGGCCGGTACTACACCGAAGTGGGCTCGTGGGAGCTGCGACCCGGCATAGAGCACGCCTAAGATCACAGCCACGGCGTGGCCTGCCAGCACGCCGCCGACAAAGACGAGCACAAGGTGATGGGGGAAGGCCGTCTCATGGCAGACGTACGCGTCCCGTTCCTCCTCGGGCACGCCGAGATTGCCTACCTCTTCCGCGTGGAGCGGCAGACATCCCAAAGATGGCGGACAGCGGGCACGCTCGACGAGCCCGATCTGATCGCATCGGGCAATCCGTACTGGCTGCTGAGCACGGCCATGCGACTCGACGGCGGAAACGGTCGCAAAGCCCACCCAGAACGGCTAGCGACCTATAAGGCTGGTATCCCTTTCGGCTACGACATAGAGAACAAGGAGCACCTCCCGGTCATCGTCGGTATACAGGAGGCAGCACTTGTGCTCGGCCAGGACAAGCAGGCCATCTCCCGGTGGCGTAACCGGCACAAGATTGCCGAGGCCGACCTGCTCGTCTCCGGCTCGCCGCTCTGGCTCCTTGAGACGATCCTGGACGACGCGCGACAGCGGCAGCGAACCATCGTGGCCTCCGAAGTCGCTGCGCTCCGTGCAGGACAGCGCGCTCCTCAGAAGCCGCGTGGCCGAAGGCTGAGCACTCCCGAGGCAAACCCGCCTCGACAGCCATCGCCTGCCGCACAGACGTTCACCAGCGCTGACCATGGCGCCGCAGCCGAGTTTTTAGCGTCCGCCATGGCCCTGGGGTATTCCGTCACCATCAAGCCTCGGCCGTAGCTCATCATCAAACCTGGCCCGTGCCGACCCACACCCCCATTTGATCTCTGTGTTCACCAACAGCGTCGAGAGAAACACTTGCTTCTATCAAATTCCATCCATACTGTCTCTCATATGTCGATCTTGCAGCAGACCTCCGGAGCCAATCACGTCGATTCCACGGGCCTCCTCACTCAAGCCGCAGCCAGCGAGCCCAACCGCCGTCCCATGAAGGTTGTTTCCTACGGAGGCGGAGTCCAGAGCACGGCCCTCCTCGTGCTGGCCGCTCGCGGAGAGATCGACTTCCGCACCTTCCTGTTCGCCAACGTCGGGGATGACAGCGAGCATCCAGCGACCCTCGCATATGTTCGTGAGATCGCCATGCCGTACGCCGTGCGTGCGGGACTGGACATCCACGAGCTCAAGCGCCGACGGCGCGACGGGGCCAGCGAAACGCTCATGCAGCGGCTGAACCGGCCAGACACGCGGTCGATTCCCATACCGGTCCGCATGGCCAACGGTGCTCCCGGTCGCCGCAACTGCACGGCGGATTTCAAGATTAAAGTGGTCGGGCGGTGGCTCCGGGAGCATGGCGCCACCGCAGAGGAGCCGGCCGCGGTCGGCATCGGCATATCGCTCGACGAGATCCATCGCGCCAACCGTCGACGGCGGGAAACCCACGAGGTGATCGAGTATCCCCTCCTCGACCTCCGGCTGCGCAGGGACGACTGCGAGCGCATCATCACCGAGGCCGGCCTTCCGGTACCACCCAAGAGCTCCTGCTTCTTCTGCCCCTTCCGCACCGTCGACGCCTGGCGCCATCAGCGCAGGCACGAGCCCGAGTTGTTCGCCCTGTCGGTCCGGCTGGAGGAGACGATCAACCGCCGCCGGGCCGCACTCGGACGGGATGACGTATATCTCACGCGGTACGGCATCCCGCTCACGCAGGCCATCCCCGAGGAGAGCCCTGATGCAGGCGACGCCGACGAGGACGAGGGAGCATGTGACTCCGGCTGGTGCATGACCTGATGCGCACCATGCAGGTCACGACGGGAAGGGCCGGAAGCCGTAGCTGCGCCCGTCGTTTATCCCCATTGCCCCTCGAGTGGCCGCCAGAGACCAACGGGTGCGGCGGGATCAGAGCTCGGGCGGCTCACCGGGCTCAAGATGCAGTACCGCCAGATACTTGCGGTAGGGCATTTCCTCGTCCACCCAGCGGCTACCCCCCGTTGAGTCTGGAACCCACTTCCCGTCGAGAAGGTACTTGTCGTCGTAGACGGCGACGCGGTTCTCGTTCACTGCCGCCGCTAACAGCATCTGGATGCCCAGCAGCACCACCGTAGAGGCTTCCTTGGCGGCGCAGACCTCAGCGTGCCCAGCGGGGAAGATCTTCGCATCCGCGTCAGCGACCGGCTCGGGGATGCGCACACGGCCCTGCACTGCCTTCTCATGCAGGTCAATCGCCCGAACCACTCCTGCCGCGATCGACCCTCCGGCGCTTGCCACGCGGTCCGGGATGTGCGTGCAGAGGTGCTCAGCAACCTCGCTTGCGTGCAGCGGCCATGCGTCGGTGTGGTGTTGCAGCTTCTGCTCAGCCGCCTCGATGGCCGGTCCGGGCTTCGCGGCGTCAGGGTGCAGCAGCCGGACGAATCCTTCGAGCGCCGCCCGGACGTAACCGAGACGGACCTGGTGCAGCTGCCACCCCTCCATCATCTCCGTCCAGACGGCATCGAAGTCGATGCCTGCCGAGCACATGCCGCCGTCGTCGTACGACATGTCGAAGGAAATCGCGCGCAGGCCCTGGGCGAGGCGCAGCCACCTGTAGGCGTTGTCCCAGTCGTCCTGCGCGCCGGGCACTCCAGTGCGGGCAGAGGCATGCTCCACCCAGTCGGTGAGCTCACGGACATGGTCCTCGGGTTCGGCCAGCGCGAGCGTGGACAGCGTTCGGTATGAGGGCCGGCAGGGGCCATCCATACGGGTGGTCGTCATGAGCGGACCATCTCACACGCCACTGACAGTCACACCGAAGCCGAGAGTCCGGGCCACGCTCACCCGCTGGTGGTCCGCCGTACGAGCCGATGGCCCCGCAACTCACGTCCACAGCGAACGAGTTCGCGTTCCCAGCCCTCTTCCGTGCCGATCAGGTGCGGATTCTCGTAGAGGCCGGCGCGTACCTCGGCCTCGGTGAGCCGCCGGTACTTGGGTGCGTCGGGATCATCCTCGGCGAGGAACTCGTGTTTCCGGTGCAACAGGGGACGGTTGGTGGAGTCCGCGTACGAGGTGAATGAGGACTTGAGTGTCTTGAGGTCCACGGCGTACGACGCCGCGAGACGCGGGTGGGGATCCGTGTCGAACTCGGGGTAGTCGAGCCAGCTGACGCCGCGGCCCTGATGGCGGAGCTTGACGACGGACCACTCGCCGGGACGGCCGGCGGCGATGCTTGCGCACTGTTCGTACAGGCGCAGCACGGTGGGGATCCTGTGGAGTGCCCGGCGGTGCACGTACAGGGCAGTCGCGGTGAACTTGCCGGCGATCGATCCGTTCATCGCGCGGCGGACGTATGCGTCGTCACGCAGCTTGAACAGCAGGCGATCGGCTCGCTGGCACGCCTCGGTGTATGACGGAAAGAACGCGCGGATGTCCAGTTGCACAGGTAGGGGAAGACTGCTCACGGGGCCTCGGCCATGGAACAGCTCCAGAGCGAGGAACAGCAGCGTGTCGAGGGCTCCGCGTTCAGCGCTCCGTTCCACCTTCACGGGGTCGGCTTCCTGCTCGGCAAGTCGCTTCAGTTCAGCGGGGCGCAGGTGGCCGAGGAGGCTGATGATGGGCTGCGGCATTTCCTCAAGCTGGGGCATCCGGCCCCGCTGTTCGAGGTGAGCGACGACCGAGGTGATCGCCGAGGCGGTGTCCTCGGACGCCAGCCAGCCCCCGTCAGGGGCGACCTGGCGGGCGAGGTAGCTCAGGCGGGCCGCGTCGTCCTTGAAGGCATAGACGATGCCGGGCGCCGCCGATACACAGCGGACGCCAGTGGCTTCCTCAACGTAGTCGCGAAGCTCGCCGGCGGCATAGAGGTGCTGGAAGGTGCGGCGCTGAGTGAGGATGCCGTCGCCGTACTCCGTGCCTTTGATCTGGTTGCGCTCCCACCTCAACCGTGCGGACACCACGAGTACGGATTTGGCGAGATCCCAGGCGCGGAGGAGCGTCTCTCGTCGTTCGGCGGGGTTCTCAATGACGTTCAGGACATAGGTGAGAAGGACCACCTCGGCAGCCTCACGCCGCCCATCCGGGAAATGCACCGGGTCCCACCCCTCGGCGTCAAGGCCGAGGTGCTGCAGAGCCCGTACATCGCCGCCACGTCCGCACCCGTAGTCCAGCACTCCTGTGTCTGGTTCCAACTGAAGGTCGCCAACCGCACGACGGGCCGGTAGCGAGAGGCCGACACGACCAATGGCGGTCCGATGCCTCTGGCTGCTCCAAAGCTGCTGTGTCATCGGCGTCCCCTGATTCCACGGACAGGCCAGCATGCGACAGCACCGAACCTTACGTGACGCCCGCTTCGGTGGCCCGGCTTACGAGAGCTACGGCTCCCAGTCGATCACGGACGACGCAGCGCTACGTTCAGGAGCCGCGCAGGCTTCCTTCCGGGCCGGCCCCGGGCAGCGGCCGCAGGGGCCTGGCCCGCGAGACGCGGCCCTGGCATTACATGATCCCTTTCCAGTGCCAAGGTCGCGGTTCTGCACGGCCACGCAAGCAGTCGACGCGGTACTGAGCCTCTGCCCGCCACTCGGGGCGCGTGGCCGCGTGCTGAGCCGCGTAGGTGGTCATACGCAACTCGCGGGCACCGGCGAGGAGCTCGTACCCCTCCCATTCGGTGACGTCCGTTCCATACGCCTCGCAAAACTCGGCGTACTCGGCCTCGCTGACCGCTCCGGTCGTCGTCATCTTGACCGCCGTCGATACGAGATCCCACTCCGGCGGTCCGACGGAGACCCGCTCGAAGTCCATCAGTAGCGGCCCGGACGCCGTGCGAGCGACGTTGCCGACCCACGCGTCCCCGTGCACGACGCACTCGGGCAGGCCCGCGGGCCTCTTCTGCCACCAATCGCGGAGTTCCGCATGTCGACGGCGCAGCCACCCACGGTCATCCTCGGACAGGGACGTTGCCGCCTCGATCCGCTCGGCGACACGTATGAACGGGTCGAGTCTGTCGAGCGGGAAGTGCGGCACGGGTAGGGGGTGGAGCTGCTTCAGCAGCGTAACGACATCCCGCACGGTTCCGATCTCGTGCGCCGGGAGCTCGACCCAGAACGTCACCGGGCGGCCCGCGGCCTCGACCGGCTGCTCGACCGGCAGCGCGCGGACGGCCGGCACCCCGTTGTCGGCCAGCCAGTGGGCCACGCGGACCTCGCGTATGGCCGCCTTCAACTGGCCGGCCCGCGCGATGCGGACGATCACCTTGCCGGGGAGGCGCCAGATCTCATTCTCGGCAATGCGAACGGGCTCGGCGCCTGCCGGGTCGAAGCCTGCGAGGGAGCAGGCTTCTTCCAGTACGGCACGGGCAGGGACAGCCGAGATCGTCATGCCTGCAAGGTAGCCGTGATCCGCTGGCGCAGGTGTGCCGCTTCTTCCAATGTGCGGTGCTGTCCCGCGAATCGGCGGAGTTCTTTGAGGTCCTCGGCTGCCCGGAGCGAGGTGAGTCGGCCAACGTCGTCGAGGGCCTGGTGGCCGATGGCGATGGCCTGCATCGGGTCTCCCTTCGCCATGACCAGTGACGCCAGCTTCGTGCGTGAGATCCCGCGCGAGCGGGCGTAATCGTCGCTGTGCCCGGCGACCGCCGTTGCGAATCGTCGAGCGGCCCGTCCGGGGTCCTGGTCTTTGTGGATGGCCAGGTCGAACAGCGCATGCGCCGTGTCGCCGTGATGCTGCGCCTCATCGTAGTAGCGCATCCACGCCGGATCTTCGGCCGGGTTCGAGCGGGCGAAGGCGTCATCGGCGGCGCCGACTGCGGCCAGCGTGCCTTGTACGTCGTGCATTTTTCCGAAGGCGCGAGCGCGAGCGCTGTGCAACATGGCCTGGATCGTGGGGGTGAGCCGGTCGGAGCGCACCAGGCCCTTTTCGGCGTAGGTGAGCCCTTCGTCCGGATCGCCGAGCCATGTCGCTTGGCGAGAGAGGAAGGAGAACGTCTTGGCGCGCAGCCACCAGTCGCCGGCCTCCTCCGCGCATTCGGACGAGATCTTGAACGCGACGCGGGCGTGGTCGTGGCTGTAGGCGTCGAAGTGCGTTGCGCCGACCACGATGCCCAGCCGTGCGACATGGCCGAGAAGCTCCGGGCGCAGATGCTCCGGGCAGTCGACGGAGAGGAGTCGGACGGCCCATTCCATCGAGCGACTCGCGAAGTCGCCGACCAGGCCCCCGCCGCCTTGGGCGTTGTCCCAGCGGTGGATGTAGTCGGCGACGAGGCGCAGCTGGTCGAGCTCCGTAGGCCGAATGCGCTTTGGGAGCTCGGGCGGTGCGGTCGGGGCTACGAGTCGGGCGAGGTCTATCGGGGCGAAGGCGGCAAGGCTGGTGGCAGCCAGAAAGGCGCGTCGGTCCACTGGCGGAAGGCTCTCAGGTAGCGGGTCTCCGGTCTCTCTGCCCAGCATGCGGCCTTGGTGGACCTGAACGGTGCCCACCACCGCCCCCTTGCGGTCACTATCCGCATCGCGCCTCTTTTTATCCGCATCGCCGAACACCATCCCCCAGGCGCGCGTCAGCACTCCGCCGGTCTCCAGGACCGCGTCGAGCCTCTCCGCGAGGTCCCGCCGACACTTGTACTGGCCCTTCTCGATCTTGGAGATCACATCCGGGCTGACTTGCACCATCGGCCCTAACTGAGCGGCTCTCAGCCCCGGGCGTCGCTTGCGCCAGTACCGCAGTTCGGCACCGAACCATTCTTCGGGTGAGCCGTCTGGGTTGAGCACTTTCTCTGGCTGCGGCATCTCGGTCCCTGGGTCGTGATGCGGATATCTCAGCTCTCCGCATCCGGATCTGCACGCGGGTCTCGCGGCCTGACTGAATGGTTGCCGACCGGTTCCACACCAGTACACACCGCAGTCAGACCTCATTGGTGAGGATTCCGCCAGACCGAAGTGGATCTGTGATGGCCGACCTCTTGGACCTGCCCGCTGCGCCAGCAACCGGCGTGCGCGCCACGACGCACAGCAAGCCGGGACACCTGGAGATAGACCTAGACGTCAGCTCCGAGGCTGTGCCCATCGTCAGGGGCATCGTGAGTGCTCACCTGAAGCTGTGGGGTTTGGCCGGCCTGATCGACGGCGTGACGCTGGCCGTCTCGGAGCTGCTGACCAACGTCCTGCGACACGTAGAGCCCGACGCAGGTACTGAGGCGCGAAACGCGCGGCTCACGGTCACGCGCCTGCCCGGAGTATTGAACGTCTGCGTGCGCGACTTCAACCCTGCACTACCGCAGCCCTCCCACGCGGCCCTGGACACCGATCACGGCCGAGGGCTGCCCCTCGTCGTTGCCTTCGCCGACGACTTCGGCTGCTCCCCGATCAAGGGTGGCAAAGACGTATGGGCAAGCTTCCTGATCAGCAGCGACACGAGCGAGAGCCCGCAGGAGCGGAGGGCACCGTGACAGGCCCGGAAACCGGAAGTTCAGCCGGTGCTCGCGTTCGAAAGCGATGGAACAGAACTGCACCGAGGAGCCTCATGTCCCGCACCACCGAATCGGCCCTAGCCGTCCGATCCACGCTGCGAGCGGATCTCAATGCGGTGCCGGAGGACGCGAGAACGGTGCCCAACCTTGCCGACCGGCTGATCACCCTGGCCGCAGAGGACGAGCGCCTCACCCGCGAAGCGCTGGAGCTGCCCGGAGCGGTCTACCGGCGCGAGGCAGCGGTGCGGTGCCGCATCGATCATGGGCGAGTACTGCGCGAGATCGTGGATGCTTCCGGTTGGCCGTCCTGCTCAGCGGTCGGAGAAGCGGCGTCCATCGCCGCCGTGCAGATCCTGCTGCACTCCGGTGATCTCGAACTCATGTCGTCCTGCCAAGAGCGGATTGCCTCCGCGGTGGAAGCCAAAGCCTCTCCCGCGATCCACTTGGCCTACGTCGAAGACGCGTGCGCCGTGCTCCAGGGGCGCCGACAGAAGTACGGCACGCAGATCGACCCCAAGCTGCTGCGGCCTTACCCCATCGAGGACCCCGAGCGAGTCGGCGAACGCCGCCAAGAAGTGGGGCTTCCTCCGCTCCGCGAGGTGGTCGAACACCACCTCGGCCTGCTCAAACAAGCCCAATGACGCGACACCCGTCCATCTGCGCCCGACCGCTCCCCCACGTCAAAGGAACCGCCGTGTCACGAATCGAGGACCACATCCTCATGGGAGACCAGCACACCGCATGCCGGGACGCAGCCGGTACTCCAACCACGCGGCGGCGCAAGGACTCCACACCGGCCCACGACCCGATCTCCACGAGGAACCGATGAAGGACCTGATACTGGCCATGGCCGCGCTGCTGGCGGTAGCCAGCGTTTGGGCAGCGGGCCAGTTTCGATACCAGCAACAGCACGCACAGCGCCGGGCCGACCGCCTCCACGATCACTCCCAGCAGCTCACCCAGCAGCTGCGCTCCGTCGAGCTGTACTTGGGGCACCTGACGGACACCGTGGTTCCGGCCATCAGCGCTGCCGCGCTGAACGGTGGCGGGCATCAGGTCGCACTGGCCTTGCCGCCGCAGTTGGTGAACACACCGCTCGCGGACCGGCTGCGCACCCTGGCCGATCAACTCGGCGTCTCCCTAACCCAGCTGGGGCAGCAGGTGCAGGCCGCCTCGACCCAGCAGACCTCGCAGGTCCGTCTGGAGGCCGAACGCCAGGTCGCGCAGGCGCGGCGTGAGTCCGTGGACGTGGCCCGGGCTGCGGTTCGTGCCTTCGCCTCCAGCACGGTGCAGCGGGCGTCGAAGTTGAGCACGGCCATCAGCGCGGGCGTGCGCCGCCACGTGTCGGACGAGGCGTACGGGACACTGGTTGAGATCGATCACCTGGCGCAGCAGATGCTGCTGACCGCTTCGGGGTACGCCGTGCTCGCGGGCGACAAGCTGTCGCGTCGCTGGCCTGCCACCACGCTGACCGACGTTGTTCGCGCCGCGATGGGCCGGGTCGAGGGTTATGAACGCGTTAAGCATGCCGAGATGGACGGTGTTGCTCTCGAAGGCCGCGCGGTGGAAGCCGTGGTGCACACCCTGGCCGTCCTGCTGGACAACGCTCTGCGCTACTCGCCCCCGGCCGCCCCTGTGCACGTTTCGCTGGAGCAGGGCCACCGGGCGACCTTTCTGGCCGTGGACGACGCTGGCCTACGGATGGAGGACGAGCGGCTCAACTGGGCGCGCGATGTGATGTCCGGCAAGCATCGCGACGACATCACACAGCTCGGCGCTTACCCACAGACCGGCCTGCGTGTGGCATCCCTACTCGCCGAGAGCTACGGCTTCCACGTCGAGTTCACCCGCACCGCCCACCACAGCGTCGTGCAGGAGCCGAGCCCGCTCACCCCGCAGCAGGTGGTCGGCGCCCACACCGCCCGGCTCGATGCCCTCCGCGCGCAGGCACGCGCCGCCCGCCGCCAGCGGCCGACCACCGCCAAGGCTCCAGCTTCGCCGAGCACGGCCACCTCCCTGCGGCGCTAACGCCGGACGGACCGCCTCTTCTCCTCTGACACCGCTAGGACCACGCCATTTCCTTTACTCCCGCTGCCCACCGGAAGTTGCTGCGCCATCTCAGCCGCTTCCTGCACGACAGCAAGACCATCCTCGACTCCTGGAACGCCTACTCCGACGAACACACCGACCTCGACGGCTGGCCCTTTGACGAGGACGCCTACGGCCGACGCGCCAGCGTCCGCGACGCCGCCACCGCCAATGCATTCGAGAACGTCCGCATCGGCGCGCACCATCTCCTGGCCACCGCCCAGACCCAGCTGACTCAGCTGTCTGCCGACGCGGTGCAGAGCCGCTGGGTGTGGCAGCTGGGCGTGCTGCACGATGCGCTCGACCGGCTCGACGCCCTGCACGAGAAGTGGCGGGAGACCCGCGACAGCCTCCCCGCCGACGCCCGACCGGGCACGCCGGTGTTCGATGACGCCCTCGCCGAGCACCACGCCGAATGCTGGAGCCACCTCGATGACTGGGCCACCCACGGCCAGGCCATCGTCGAGATCAACGCCGCCGCCCGGCACGCCCCCTCACCCCTGGCCCCGCGGCCGACCACCACCGCAGCTCCCTCGACCAGCCTCGCAAGCACGGTGCGGAGGTGACCGTGCCCGAGACCGTGGATGTGGAGTTCGTCGCCCCGCGGCACCTGGCCGGCGGCGGCGATCCGGCGTGGGTCACCGTCCCTCTGCACCGCGCCTGCGAATGGAGCTACCACGACCCCCTGATGCCGCGCGTGGTCCTCTCCAGTCCCGATCAGAAGGCGCTCCTGCGGCTCGAGCCCGACCCCGACGGTCAGTGGTGGACACTGACCCACGCACCGGAGCCCGACCGGCCCGCCTGGTACGCGAGCTTCGGTGCCCGCACACCGGTCGAGATCATCGCCGCCGTCACCGACCCCACCGCCGACCCGTCGAACGCCCGCGACCCACTGGAGCCACTCCTCCGTGCCGGCTGGTCACCGGCCTACAACCACCATCGGTTCGCCTCCCCCGACGGCGCTGCGCGCGTCGACCTACATGAGACGACCGGCACCTGGTGGGTGGGCACCAGCCTCGACGACACCCGGCCCCCCGTGTGGCAGGCCCGCTTCGGCGAGCACACCCCAGGACACCTGATCACCGCGTTCACCCGTGCGCTCGCCGACACCAGGCCGCTCCTACGCCACAGCAACCCGCTGAGTCTCCCCGCCTACGGCACCAAGCTCATCACCCGAAGCCAGCGTGAACTGCCCGCCGTTCAGGTCGCCTTGCCCCTGGAGGACCGCGTCCGCGCACTTGCCGCCCGGCACACCACCCCACTTCCGTCCGCTCCGGCACCGCGACGCCCTCCGGCCAGCCCTGGTCACACCCGCTGACGAGCCGCTACCCAACCACCGGAAGCGCCCTGCCCTTGCCCTCCCCTGCCAACAACTCCTCCACCGACGGGTACGACCTCGCCTTCAAGGTTCTCCTCGGCGCTCTCGCCGTCGCCGTCCCCCTGTCCAACATCGCCTGGCTGTGCGGCAACCTCACCGCCTGGGTCACCGGCTCCGACGCCTGGGCGCCGTACCAGCCCATCGACGCCCTGCTCCACCCCGACCAGATCTGGCCACAGTCCGGAGGAACGTCCCTGCTGATCGGCACCCGCATCGTCCCGATCGCAGCCCTCCTCGCACTCGCCACCGTGACCGCCGTGCTGTGGTCCCGCCACAAGAACCGCGGAGGCGGCCGGAAAAAGAAGATCAGTGGAATGGCGAAGCCGAAGGACATCGAGCCGCTGATGGCCAAGGCAATCACCGCCAAGGCCCGCTCGCTGCGGCCAAGTTTGAAGAACGCCAAGCACATCGCCGCGAACGACACGGGCATCCTCCTCGGCAACCTGCAAGGAACTCGCCACGAGGTCCGCATGGGTTACGAGGATGTCGCGGTCGCGATCATGGCGCCCCGCTCCGGCAAGACCACCAGTCTGGCGATCCCCTCCATCCTCAACGCTCCCGGCCCCGTTCTGCTCACCTCCAACAAGGCCGCCGGCGACGCCTACACGGCGACGATCGAGGCTAGGTCCGGCACCGGCCGGACCTGGTCTATGGACCCGCAGCAGATCGCGCACGCCGCCCGCGAGATGTGGTGGAACCCGCTCGCCGACGCCAAGACCCTCGAAGGCGCCGGACGCCTGGCCGGTCACTTCCTTGCCGCGAGCGTGGACGCGAGCCAGCAGGGTGACTTCTGGTCCAAGGCCGGATCCAACATCCTGTCCCAGCTCTTCCTCGCCGCGGCCCTCGACGACCGCCCGATCACGGACGTCATGCAGTGGCTCGCCTTCCCAGCCGACCGCACCCCGCTCGACATCCTCCGGGACCACGGCTTCACGGCCGTCGCCGCGCAGCTCAAGGGCACCGTGGAAGGCCCGCCCGAGACGAGGGACGGCATCTACGAGACGGCCCGCCAGTACGCCGCCGCGCTGCTGAACACCGAGATCGCCGCGTGGGTCACACCGCAGAAGGACGTCCCCGAGTTTCGCCCATCGGAGTTCGTCCGCTCCTCCGACACCCTCTACCTGCTGTCGAAGGACGGCGGCGGCGGAGCGTCAGCGTTGATCGCCGCATGTGCGGACTCCGTGATGCGGGCCGCGACCGCACAGGCCGAACGCGCGGGCGGACGGCTCGATCCGCCGATGCTCGCGATCCTCGACGAGGCCGCCAACGTCTGCAAGATCAGCGACCTGCCGGACCTGTACTCACACCTCGGCTCGCGCGGGATCATCCCGATCACCATCCTGCAGTCCTACCGCCAGGGTCAGAAAGTTTGGGGCGACGCGGGCATGGACGCCATGTGGTCCGCCTCCACGGTCAAGGTGATCGGCTCCGGCATCGACGACCCGGACTTCGCCGACAAGCTCTCCCGGCTCATCGGCAACCACGACGTCGAGACGACCTCCACCTCCACCTCCGAATCCGGCAAGTCGACCTCGGTGTCGATGCGGCAGGAGCGGATCCTGCCCGCCGACGCGATCCGCGCCCTGCCCAAGGGCACCGCGCTCGTCTTCGCCACCGGCATGCGCGCCGCCATGCTCGACCTGCGCCCCTGGTACCTGGAGCCCGGCGCAGGCGAGTTGTCCGCCGCCTCCGCTCGCGCGTCGATGGCCATCACCGCCCGCGCCATCGCCAAGCACGCACCCCAGCAAGGCGAGTACGGCACAGCTGCCTGACCGAGCTACCCCCAGAGCCTCGGTCGCGCTCACCGTCCCCTGATCATCCGGAGCACCCTGGCTCTCATCGACCATGCCGACGTCTTCATCGGCTCGACCGACGACGGATGGACCTTCGTCGTCCTCAACCGCCCAATCCGCAACGCCGCCCGCCTCCTGACCGGGGCGGGATTCACCCCCGTTATGTTCTTCGCGGTCCTGCAAGAGGGCCGCTGGCCTCCGGGCCCGGCATGGCTGTTCCCCCCTGTCGAACGCATGACCTGGGGGGTG